>NZ_CP024920.1:600000-957500 GCF_002795865.1 Qipengyuania seohaensis | reverse complement strand
TAGATGCACTAGCGGCTTAAACTGCCAGCTATAGACCAGCGGCTCGCCTCGAGCCCACAGTTCCACGTGCGCTTGGAATTGCTCAGCAGGGGAGATTTCATCGTCCCAAATTCCTTCCAACTCGGGCAAAATATCGGCCAGCCACCTCAAAGCGCGAGGCATAAGATATACCAACCGAAGCTCTTGCCACTTGTTCGGCAACTGCGGATCAAGGCGCTCCAAGGCACCCGCTTCACAAAGCTCTATGAGTGTTGCCATATAAGTCAACAACGTTAAAGTTTGGTGGCTGAAGGGCGGAATTCAAGCCCAATCACGGAAGACAGTAAATTGCTGCACAAAACTCTCTATTTATGCAATGCTTCCATGCGATAAATTAGAATTTATCAGTCGTCGCTCAAAAAGTTAGCGGCCATAGAGTACCCTCACGCGACCCGAAGAAATCATCAGCCGACGTTCGAAATCAAATTCACCCGACTTTATTTGGGACACGATTTCCTTTGCGTTCGCCATAGCGAACTGCGCTAACTCCGGGGCTTCTATTCCGTTTGCCGCAGCTCGAGAAATGAGGAGTCCTCTGATCTGAGAGGCAAGCATTTGGTCGTATGCGTCAAGCTGGACGAGTTTGACTGCTCCCGGCTCCACGAAACTTCTCATCTCAAAGAGATCGGCTCCGATCTGACGCCTTGCCATGTCCCACAGTGCATCATTGGGCCACCTAGCTCTGTTGCTATCCGAGGTTGGGGCAGCATAGCGGACGGCGTCGAATGCGTGTGCGAAGGCGTCTCCCAATCTTTCATTGAGATCTTCCCAAGTCCGAATTGCCCAACGCTCCTTCAAGTGCTTTTTACCTGCTCTCGCCTCTACCCTCCATACGCGACTTTCCTTTGGGTCGGAGTAGTTCAAGCGCGGCTTTCGACTCTTCTCGCGGGCAGCGTCCCAGATAGAAAACCAGCCAGGTTTACGCTTCTCAATTACTTCTGCGCGCTTGTCATAAACGATGATTTGACGGCCGGGCATCTTGCCGACGGTTACAGAGGTGACGCGACCAGAATTGCCCTGTGCCCTCAACTGAAACTCGGAATGGTGCTCCGCTCTTCGACAGTTCGAGTGCATGACGAAATTGCTCGGTTCTAAAGCTAGCTGGGGGGCAAGAAAGTCGATGGCATAATCGACCCGACTGATGCTCTCTCCGCCAACACCAACTCCGATTTTCCAACTTTCTAGGGTTTCGTGGATGTGGGCTTTGGTTTGGGAGAACCCGTATAGTGCAAGCTGAAATGAATTGCAGGAAACCCGCACTCCCCAAGGGTCTGAGGGGTTGGGTTTCTTAAAGAACCAGATCGCACTTGGAAGTTCGGTACGGACTGAAAAAGCATAGCCTCCTCTGGCTCCGCTCTCGCTGACAAGCATGCCAACGTCGCCCCATTCCAAAAATTCCTCGCGACGAAACTTTTGCGCCTGCTCTTTTGATTTTTCGAGCGCTCGACAGAACCCATGACCGATATGGCCTTGGAAGCTGATATCTAGCCCATCAAAGCCCCGATACAGCACTTCCATCTCAAGTTTCCGCTGCGATGTATTTCTGGAGGGGGGTGCTACAAAGACCCCCCTCTAGCGCGAGCGAGTTGCCGCCGCGCTCACGCTGCTGCCCGTCAACTCGCTCAGTCATTGGGAGACTCCGTTTGGAGTTACCATGTTCTGACACATCCAAGCCCTCAGAGAGCTGAATGCGTAGAGCACTTTGTTGCCATGTCGGTGATATGAAGGGCCGCGACCTTCTGCGCGCATTCTCGCTAAGGTGCGAATGCTGCGGCGGGCATAGGCTGCCGCTTCAGCTGGCGTGAGAAACCGATCTTCGTCGGTGACTTCTATCATTTTGAAACTCCGAAACAGAGGGAGCCAAGGCTGCTTCAAGACAGTTTGCTCAGCACCCAGTTGAGAGGGCGCGGGGCGCATGTGGCCTTGTCTGTCGTTTCTCTGCTTCGGTTCTAAATACGCGCTCGAATAATGATCTGTGTAGCGTGCCAGCCCTCAACGGGGTCTGATCTTGTTACGCCGTTTTAAGGATTTGGATAAAAGCGCGCTTGTCTCTCAATCTTTCGTTCGGTGCTGGATGACGGCCACCCCGCATCGACGATCATTCTGATTTTCAAACAAATTGCAAGCCTCTCCAATCAAAGGTCTCTCAATGTCATCTAGTGGCATTCTGTGGCGCCGCCCAACCGATGCTGTTCGCCACATTCTCGGCAGCCGACCGCAAAGAATCATCGTACAAGCCTGCGTAGCGCTTTGTTGTTTGTGCAGTCGAATGGCCGAGCAATTCGCCGACCACGAGCAACGGCTGTCCTGCTGAGGCTGCAAGACTAGCGAATGTGTGTCGCAGATCGTGGATCCGTACTCTTCCCAGCCCAGCTTCCTCGCAAACACTCTGCCAAGTGCGGCGAACGTCGCGCAGCGGCGAGCCGAGCCTCCCGGGAAATATATAGGTCCCGGAAGTCTCGGCTCGCCTATGTACAAGCAATTCTGCGACAGCAGAGGAGAAGGGCACTCGATGCTCTCTTCGTTGTTTGGTCTCAGAGCTGGGCTTGGTCCAAACTCGATTTTGCAAATCGATCTGCGACCATTGGGCGTTCAAGGCTTCTCCTCGCCGACAACCAGTCAGAAGCATGAAGAGCAATGCATCGGCTGAAGCCCTCTCGTGGTGCGACGAAAGGGCGGCCACTAGCCTGCCAACCTCCGCGCGCGCTAAATAGCGATGGCGCTTCTGTTCGGGATTTCGGCGACAACCAGCAGCGGGATTGCGATCAATCCATCCCCAACGGATAGCTAGGTTAAGCGCCTTACGAAGAACCTCCATTACACGGTTCGCTCTAACCGGGCGTGTCTCTGATATTTTTGCATGGAGAGCGTCGCAGTCATGAGGACTAATCCTTGCAACCTTCATTCTCCCCATCGCAGGGAGAATATCGTTTCTCCACATCGAACGATCATCTGCCGCCGACCGTATTGACTTGGTCGGCAAATGTTCGAGGTCATACCGTTCAAAAAGCTGGCGGATTGTTGGCGCAGAACGTTGCTGGTTTCGCGCATCGAGCGGATCAATGCCCAAATCGATTTCTCGTTTTAAACGTTGAGCCTGCATCCTGCCAGAAGCGGCGGTCCAGGTGGGAAACTGTCCAATGGTAATTCGCCGCTCTCGACCATCATGCCAGTAGTTCAGGATGAAGGAGCGGGTGCCCCCTGCCGTTATCCTCACCCCAAAGCCGGGAACAGCACTATCGTAGACGATGCGGTTGCCCTTCTTAGGAGGGACGAAACTGCGGACAAGCGAATCGGTCAGCCGCTTTCTCTGTGTCCGGCCTGTGTCCGGGTTCTTCGACGTATTGTTTGACATTGGCATGCATCCTCTGGCAGTCTGTGTCACGAAAAAAGTGTTTACTATCAGAATGATAGTGTAGTTTTCGGTGACTTTCCAAGAGTTTGCAAAACTGACGTGAGCAGGCTCATAACCTGAAGGTCGTTGGTTCAAATCCAACCCCCGCAACCACCATTACAGAACACTCCCTCCGGACAGCCCAATCAGCATCGTTCAGCGAGGCAGCGTAGCTGGCCAAATCGACCACATTTGCTGAGAGCTCCCTCAGGGGCGCTTCGCCTGGAAAAATCGTGACGCTCTGAATTAGCGCTCCGATGACCTCCACGGCCTGTAGTCGAATGGTCTCATCGTCCAGCGCACTGCGAAGGTTCTTCACCTTCGCCGTAAACCGCTCGACAAGGACCGGGTGGGGAAGGATCTTTACCTTTGGGCTGGCGATGGGCTTAACCGTTTCTAGCAGCCTCTTTTCGTCCTCCAGATCGGCCAGCATCTTGTGCAAGGTTGGGCTCGCTGAGCTAACCAGCATATTGTTGGCGAGCGTCGCGATTTGTCCTTCGAGTTCCTTCAACCGCGCAGCGTTTCGGACGTCATTCGTGTCAGCACTGCGGTTCTGAAGCTCGGTTTGCCTGTGGACCTCGGCAACGAAGAGCTCGATAAGCTTCGGATCCAAGAGATGGTTCTCAATACAGGAGAGCGCTGCTTCCTCGATTTCTCCTCGACGGATCGATAGAGAGTTGTGGCAGGTGCCCCGCTCCCTTTCCCCAGGGCAGCGATAGTAATCTTTGCCAGCGATCGTAAACGTCGAGCCGCAAGATGCGCATCTGATCAGTCCCGATAGTGGATGCTTCCGACGCCTTGAAGCGACGGGAGACGAGAAAGTTGCCCTTGGACGGCTACGCTCCTCTATCTCCGCACGGACGGCCTTCCAGAGGGGCTCGTTGATGATCCGGAGGTCAGGAGCATCGACTCGGACCCATTCCGACTCTTCGCGCATGCGATAGCGACGTTCACGATCATCGCTGTTCGGGTTCTTCCGCCATTCGCGCCGCTTCCAGATGATCTGGCCTCGGTAGAGCGGGTTGTTGAGGATTCCTGTGTGTTTTTTCGGATCACCCTGAACGGTGCTCGGGTTCCACTCTCCACCACGTGGGCTTGGGATCTGCTCAGCATTCAGGCGTCGGACGATTTCGATGGAGGATAGACCGCTAGCAAACTCCTCGAAAATTCGGCGGACGAGTGCGGCCTCTTTCTCGTCGATCTCTCTGAGGCCCCGAATGACAGAGCCGCTCGGTCCTTCTCGAGAAACGGTTCGATATCCGTAGGTACGACCACCGGCAGCGCGCCCGGCCAGTACTGCGGCCTCCATTCCGCGGAGGGTCTTTTGTTGTAAGCTCGACAAGAACATCGAGCCTAGCAATCCAGCTACGGCGAGTTTGATTTGGTCTATCTCACCTTCGGCGACTGTGAAGAGTTGAACGTGGTCGTACGCCAGTTTTTTGCCGACCCAAGCGATGTCCTCATCGTCTCTGGCCAAGCGATCTAGGGACTCACATATGACGATGTCGAGCTCGCCGGCAGCAACTGACGCGAGAAGTCGCTTCAAGCCCGGGCGGTTCCGGTTGTAACCCGAAATTTCAGAATCCAGATAAGTGGCGACTACCTGACCATTCAGGACTTGTACCAGTGGCATACAAGCTGCCGCCTGGTCCGTGCTGGAGAGGGGGTTCTGTTTGTCGGTCGAATGCCGACCGTAAATGGCGATCCTCGGTGCGCAAGCGGCCGAAAGCTTCCTGATCATCATTCGCCATCCTCCGCAGTGCCAAGTTCCAGTGCAGAGTGCTGTTCGGCCAGCAGGCCGACCAATGAGGTCAGACTCTCTGCGTGGCTTCCAGGGTTAATCGACGGCGGTTGTTGGGAGCCATCGGCAAGGAGCCGTCTCGCTTCTTGGAGGCCGCCAACCTTACCGACAATCGCCCTTAGCTCATCCATTGGCGTGCTTCGGTGCGTGTCGGCGAAACGCTCCGATGTGTCGCCTTGCGAAGTGTCCGCGCGAGGATTGCCCTCCTGACTGGAGGGCGAGTTGTCGTGTGCATTGTCTGTGATGCGTGTCATAACTTGAGACCTTGAGCCTTCGGCCCACCGCTCCAGGGGTGGCCAAATCATCCCTCAAAGGGAGGCTGAGGCTTGGTCTTCACGCGCCAAGAACGAAAAACTGAGGATGAGCGCGCCTCACGGATTCTGCGTCGACTGCACCTGGGCTGCAGCCGGCTAAACCTCTCCAACCGGACCGCTTCGCTCATGCCTGATTGGGTGAGGCGAGAATATGGGTTCGTCGTTTGTTCGTCTACACCGAATTAGGTCAATACGTCTAAATCCGATTAAATCGCTTCGGCATCATGGCTCATCCAGGGCGCGAATGGCCCGCTTTCTCCCGTTTCTGGAGCGTGAGCAAAATTATTTCATAACAGGTGGTTACAGAAGTTATAGTGACCGACTATAATTTCTGGGAGCCCGTCACCTACGGCGCCACCCCAGAAATGTCGGCAGGGGGCTTCCCCTGACCCCTTAACAGAAAGATCGTCGAATGGCCGGTTATCAGTTTGGGCACATCGCGACTTTCTCATTGAAGGGAAATAGTCTCAGCTTCGGAGTTAAGGAAATCGCGGCCGAGGCCGCACGCTTGGAAGGCGCTCATCCGCATGTCGAAGAGCCGCTTCCTCCTATCCATCTGGCTGGCCTGTTCGAACCTCAGGAGGTGCCCGATGAGATCCGCCGACGCGTTGCAGAAGCGAAAGCGAACCTGAAAGGAAAGCGCTCACCCGAAGGGAAAGTTCTACGGATCCGAGCGGACACCCATGTCATGGAAGCGCAGGTTCACTCGCATCCCGCATACACGAAGAGGCCTCCCGAAGAGCATGATGGTGAGGAGCGTCTTGGCCTTGAAGATCCTCTCTGTCATGACCGCTATGAGCGGTGGCGCAATGAGCTTCTCGATTGCGTCGAATTCGCGGCTGCTCTCCCACGCGAAGACAGTTAGGAATGTCATTTGAGAAGTTTGGTGGCTGACGCCGGAAGGTGAAAATTCCACCACAGGTGCGCAGACTGCAGCCAGCTGCGCGCCGCTTAGAGACTCTAATGACAAAGAAACAAGTGAAGGGCACAGCGTCCTATGAAGGCGCTCTGCTCATGTGCCAGAACCTCGCCGAACTGACTGCTTACGAACTCGCCGGTGACCAGGTCCTGATCTCCGATAGTACCGGCAGCTCATCCGACATCTTGCAATCGCTTATGCTCATGCCGGGGGTCAGGCTAGCTTCCACAGAGATGGCAAGAGGCATCGCGACGCTTGGGACGAGTGCCCTTGGCGTGAGATGCCTGAATTATCCTGACGGCGAACGCATCGGCGACTTCACCGTGCTGTTCGCAGAGAACGGCGGTGCCGAGCGCTTTGCGACGATGCGCGCATGGGTTGACCAAGATCGTCGCCTCTATCTCATTCCCGACGAGGACGCCGACGAAGCGGGCGAGACCTCCTTCAAGTTCGATCGCGGACTTCGAAAGGTCGGTCAGCCTTGGGCTGACAAGGCCGACCGGCAGCGCGGGCTCGCAGAGGCGATGGCCCTGCTCCTGGCTGAAGGGCCCGATAGCCGGGCCGTCTGATCCAAGAATGAAGCGAAGTCTCGGCGTGTAGGCCGAGTAAGTTATGAAAATAGAAGGGGGAGGTCGAGCTCGGCCAGGGTGGCCTCCCTCGAAGGAAAAATCCACCGAATGCGATTTCTTTGCACCGCCCTCTCGAGGGCGAACCCTTGCTGCGGCCTATCACCCATCGCACGGGTAGCCGCTTTACCTCGTTGCTGATGTCCTGCGGTCTTGTCACCGTTGAAACGGCCCGCTTCGACGAACGTATCAGGGGCGGCTTCTTCGAGAGCGGAGATGCCGGAGTGGTGGTGACCGCTACCAGCTGCGATCGCCCGCTGTTCTATCATGAGTGCGAGGTTCTGGCGCATTTTGCGCAGAAGGATCTTGTGCTGTTGCGCTTCGATCCGCTCGAAGGCGCCTCCTTCGATGTCCTGCTCGAAGGTAGTCAGGCCTGGCAGTGCAACTACCTCGCCTGGCGCCGCGATGCTGACGATCTCTGGCTCATCCCCGCTCACACCGAAGGACCCTTCTTCCAATTGAGCGAGAAGGGGCTCGATACCTTTCAGGGGGCTCCTTACGAAAGCGGCTATCAGCGTTATGCCGGCGTTATCCGCGCTGTCGAAACTCCCTCGTTCGCGGGGAGGTTCTGATCATGGCTAAGGCTAAAAATAACAAGATCGAAATCCCTGAAGCCGCGGAAGCGCCGTCCAAGGTCAAGATGAAAGTCTTCACGCATGATCCGTGCGACGAGCACCCTGACCTCGGCTGGTCCCGGTACTGGTACCAGACCGAGTTTGACCGGCCGACCGTGACCGATTGGATCGCGAAGAAGTGCTCCCCCGGAGACGATCCGAAGTTCGGTCGGGCAGCGCGTACCCAGGCCCTGCTGCCGCCAAGTGCGCCGGCTGATTACACGAACCTCGAGTTCCTGACCAAGCGGTTCGATGAGACTTTGCTTCCCTTCGAGAAGCATGCGCTGGTCCAAGCCAAGTTCTTGCTCGACGACGATGAGGCCTGGCACATTGGCTATGAGCGGGTTCGCAGCTTCGCTCGTTCCCATTTCTCCCACCGGTACGTGGTCATAATGATCGCGCACATCCCGGGGACGGCCGGGCTGTAGGGCCAGGGCAATCACATCCACTGCGTGGTCCTCTCGAGGACGATAAACATCAACGGCTTTGGTGGTGCGTGCACGACCCTGTGCAGCGATCGCGGCTATAACGCAGCGGTCGCTGCTTGGCAGGAGCACAAGGATATCTGGGACCTAACGGCATGAGTGGAGAAGAGAACCATGAGACCATCCATGCCCTAGCAGAGCACTGGGCTCGAAAAGGGCCCGGTGAAGTCGATAGGGTACAGGCAACCGTGAACCTCGCCCGCCAGCTATTGGGGGGGCGGGAAGATCCAGCCATATGGCGAAGGAGAGAACCCTTTCGAAGTGGCTTCCTATCCGTGGGAGACGAGTAAGCCTCCCGCCGATGCTTCGCGGCGCATCTTCGTTGGGGCCGTCAGTGATTTAGCCACAGGCCAGGGGCACACCGTGTGGTTTGCAGCCGCCCTCGCTCGGGATGAAGATGAGTTCCGGAGGCAGCTCGGTGTTCACATTGGACATAATCTCGCCAATGGCGCCGAGGTAAACGAAGGTTTAGGAGACTTTCGGTTTTCGCGGATATTTTTATCGGCGCTTTTGCGTGAAAAGTTGAAAAGGTTCGACGAAGGTAAGGAGACTGTGGCGCGGTTTCTCTTTATCAGACAATGGCACGAAAATCGTTCGTGAGTCCGAACCGGATGCCGCTCATTGCTAAGTTACAGCGGGGGCGGCAGCTTTGCGGCCTCATTTCCGCCGTTCGTGTGTTCGTGGCCTTCCCCCGAAAGCTGTCGATGGTGAAGCCTTTCATCGAACGCAGCTAGCAACCCCTGCGGGCTCTATTCCAGCATTCGATTTTGGCGACTTCCAAGCGAAGAGTCCGCACCAAAAATCCAACCTGATCCTTATAGGGCCGCTCATGCGAGAGATGAACAAACAGCAATTGCCCAATTCGACATGGATCATTCGCGATTGAAGCTAAATTCACATGGGTCGAAACCGGGGGGCGCCGAAAAAATCGGATACTCAGGCTAATTCCTTCCTTTCATGCCGGGGCTGTAAGAGAAATTACGCGTCCACTTCGACTCTAAGCCTATATCCAGTGGCTAATTAGCCAAGCGCCACTCCATCACGTAATTATCTCGAGCTACACTTGGTGACCCATGCCGCAGGTGTGCCAGGGCCCGCCGGCTCGAGATATTTATCACAATGCTTACCGATGGAGCCGACGGGCTTGGCTTTTGCCAGGCGAGCCTGTTCCGCTCGGTCGGCAGCGGCACGCTGGGTCCAGCTTCGACCTTGAGCTTCCGAATAGTTTCGAGCACGCAATCGTCGCCGGTACTCGGCGTCGATTAGACGAGTGGCAGGGGGGTTGTACTGCCAATACCGCGCTCCGACCATCGCCAGAATTGCAGCATCGCTGAACCGCCTGATCCCGTCGGAACCGGCATCGACGACGAGACGACCGAGCAGTTCGCCTCTTGGACTATCGGCGAAAGGATCTTTGCCTTTCGGCATCTGATGTACGATGTAATCGGCTACGCTGGAAGCGTCGCCAGTCCGCTCGAAAAGGCTTTGCAACTGCTCGACACTGAGCTCACGCACCAAACGATTAACTTCCGAAGCGGCTGCAACTTGCTCGCGACGCTTCAGATATTTGTCCTCGCACGAGAGCGCGGTCATCATGATCATGCTGGTTAGCTCTTCCGCGCCGTCTTCGTCGTATACTTCCTGCCAATACCCATCGAGCGCAATCGCCGCCTTGGCTTCGCCGATCGTATGGCTTGCTGCAAACTGATCGAAATGCGCCCACACCTCATCGCTAGTGACGCGCAGCACCTCGTCAGAATATGCTTCCGCCCAAACCAGGGACTTGCCGCACTCATAGATCAGGACAGCTTCTTGCTGTTCCTCGCTCACTTGTGCGGCAAGCGCGGCAGGCAGGGCAAGCAGCGAACCGATGGCGAGCAGCCGCGCGCCCCTTCTCAAGACGCTAGAGCTGTGCATTGCATTCCTTCGCACGCTTCTTGAGCCGTTCGAAGGTGTAGTCCGCCCCCATCTTGCGCTCCATTCGTTTGTACTTGGCTTGCGCCATTTCGAGATAGGGTCGCGCTTCGAGGCCTGTGCCCTGGCTCACCTGGGTGACGATGGAGTCCCACGTTTCCGCGCCGTACTCTAGCGCAACGCCCTCGCGCTCGACCTGATAGATCACGTATCCGCATTCGGCGATCTGGCGCATGGATTCTTCGTTTTCACTCTCCTTTGCAGCCAGCGGCGATGTGGCGATGCCCGCGATTGCAAGCGCAGCGACTGAAAATGACGATTTTTTCACGGTCTTCTTCCTTGTTTAAGAGTTCGATCAATCCGATGCCGGCTGGTCGCCCAGCAGACCGCAACCGGGAGTGTGCCCGAGATCGCAGGCTCTACGCGCAAGATTGGTGGCGATCCGTCGATCCACTTCGACCCCTTCGCCCGCCCTGCGCATATCGGCCGCGATGAAGCAGGCACCGCCGCTCTTGTGGTTGCATCCCTTCAGGGCGAGATCATATGCGCCCTCAGGGTCTTGAGGCACGCCGCGACCTTCACGCAGGTGCCTTGCAGCGTTCGAGCAACCCGCGCCGTCCAGCCCGTCGCAAGCCGCTGTGAATGCAGCGAGCGCCGGTTCGCGCCAGCTTTCGCCTTCGCCGCGATCTGCCATCTGCATCCACATGATGCCCAGATCGTTGCAGGCGGTGGCGATCTCGCCGTCGCAGGCCAGCTTGAAGTACCTGCGCGCCGATGCCTCATCCGCATCATGCGCCAGCCCGTCGCGGGCCATGACACCGATATTGGCGCAGGCCTGCCACTGCTCGGCCGCACAAGCGCGCTCTAGCAGTGTATACCCGCTCTTGGGGTCGGATGGCCCTCCTGTGCCGGTGGCGAGTAACGCGCCGGCCTGGCCACAGGCGTCCATCGCCCCCATCTCGCACCCCTGGAGATAGAGTTTGCGGGCAGCCGTGAGCTTGGCCGGATCGATTTTTCCGCCCAGGTTTGCTGTGCGGACGAAAACGTTTGCCTGCCAGCTGCATCCCTGACCCGATCCGGCTTCGCACAGGATGCCGGATATCTGCGCGGCGATGACCAGTTCCTGAGACCCGCCGCGCCCATCCAGCAACATCGGGACCAACAGATGGCAAGCCTGTGCGTTGCCGAGGTCGCATCCCTGGGCGAACATTTCACGCGCTTTGATCGCGCGCTCATCACCCGACAGTCTTGCAAAGATACGCCCTGCGCTCAGGCAGGCATCCTGACTGCCATCGTAACACGATTGTTCGATCTTTGATCGCTGGCTCTCAGGGGTGTCACCGGCCTGCGCGGCAGAGCCGAAAGCCAAAGCGCCGAATGCCAGCAGGGTTGCCAGGAAATACCGCATCATCGGTCGTCCTTGGCGGGCATCGGAGCGCCCGACCACTCCAGTGCGGAACGGATGTCCGCCATGCTGACTTCCTTGGTCGGAGCGTCCTTGCCTATCTCCAGGAAGCTCGCCCAATCCTTCCCATCGAGACGATAGGCGATGGTCATTGTCACCTCGTCATCAAGTGACGCGAGCTTCGCTTGCGCGTCGGCGGGAAGGACGAATTCCGAAGAAGCCGTGAAGTTCCCACTTCCCTGGCCGTTCACTTTGGTCAGCGGATAGGACTGGCCATTGGAAAGCCGCAATTCGATCGCCTCGAAATTGCCGTCCATACGTGCCGTCATTCGTCCGGCCCGGGACAGGTACATCTTGCCTCTCGCCGAAAAGGTGCCCGGACGCGAAAGAATGAAGAACGCTACGTCGACGTCACCTCTGTCGAGGACGCGATAGGGAATGACGCCGGTCCCGGTCGGGTGGCGGCTGAAGCCGCCACGCCGCGATCGCCAGATACCGAAATCATCGGACACAGGGTCGCTTGCGACATCCGATCCGACCGAGGTGAAAACCTGTTTCTTGCCGGGCTTGCCTTTCTGCAAAAACAGATGGTTGTCCTCGGTGTGACGCAATTGCTCGTACCCCGCCTGCATCAGTTCGGAAGACTGGCGTTTGCTGCATTGCTCATCGATCATCGCGGCAAGTTCACCTTGCAGGGTTTCGAACTCTGCCTTGTTGGGAGCCTTGTCGTATGTCGAGACTGCCGCAGTCGCAGCATAGCTCCATTCACTCCTGCTCAGGGCGGGGCCTCCCCATGCCACGCGGCAGTCCTTGGGTTCGGTGCTTATCTTGAGCGGCGCGGCGATCAGCGCATCGGACAGCAGTTCGCTCCGGTCGATGATCGACCATGCATCGGCGTCTTGGGCCCGCGAGATGCAGCCGCGCCAAGCCTCTTTCGCACTATCGAATGGACGCAACTGATCGAGCTGCTCGTCCGTCGCGACCGTTCTCAGCTTGCTGCGGAACATGCTGCGCAGGAGCCAAAGGGCGCGATAGTTTCCGATAGTGAAGAGATCGCAGCTCTCGTTCGCGCCAAGGCTGTAATCGACTATGCGGTACATGTTGACGAAGCTTTGGACCTGCTGGGCCTGGGTGGCTTGCTGTTGGTCTTGTGCATGTGCTGTCGCCGAAACCAAGGTGCAGGACAGAGCAGCGGTCAATGCGACTGCTTTCATTCGGGTGGCAAAAAAAGTCATTTATCCTGGCCCTTGCAATCGCCGATCCGTTTCATGTTGAGCCGGTTGACCATGGTGGCACCCGCCGTTTTGCCACCACCGCTCAGGACCTGAACCCCGAAAGCTTTCTCGCCATCGCCGGAAACTTCGATGGTCAGATTACCTGTCATCGTCATGGTCGGGTGGGGACAGGAAAGGCGCGCTTCGAACTTCCTTCCGGTTTGCGTTGCATCCGAAATCCGGCAGTTCGGCGCGAACATGGCGGGCTGGAGCGTCGCCTTGTCCGGTCCCAGACACATCGTGTTCGATTGAACCACACGATTGTCATCCACACTACGATGACCGTCCTCGGCGGTGCTGTCGCTAAATGTAGCGCCGCCTTCTCGCACGAGTTCGATGTGCCATTGGCCGGGCACGATAGTCAGCGCTGCATCCGCTGCAGCGAGCGAACCAGCCGACAAAAGCAAAGCTGCCGCCAACAGCGTCTTCGTATGTATCATTCATTGTCTCCCGACAGGGCGTCGCCATTCGTTTCCGCATGAGCTGTCCAGGCAGCTTCAACGGATTTGCTTTCTGTGAAGGTGACGGCGCTGACCGCAAGGCTGTGATCCGATTGCTCGAAATCCAGCACGACCACTCCGCCGGTCGCGCAGCATGCCGCATCGCCATCCCGGCTGACAGGCGCGAACGCGGCCATTTCATGGAAATTGAAATTGACAGGCGATGCCGTTGAAAAGCCGGCTGGCAGCAGCCGGTCGGCCTGCCGTATCAGCGACGCGGCATCGATCCAGTTCCAGCCCTCTCCACTCGTGAAGAAGAGGAGATCGGCATTCCCCAAGGCGCGGTTGACCGCCGGAATATGCAGGATGAAGCGACTGTTCTCGCCATCATCTGCACCATGAGCCGCAATCGGCGTATCAAGATGGCCGTCGACCTGCCGGGCCGACAGCAGATGGAAGAAAGTTGCCTGATACTCCGCCAACACCAGCATTTCGGTCCGCGGACCGTCCGCTGGTTGCAAGTGCAGCACTTGCCAATACAGATCCGGCACGCTTCCGAAGGCACCGATGCGTCCGCTGGAAACCACACGGCACGCAGCGTCGGTTTCGTAAAGGCAGCGCTCGGCAAAGTCCGCCGGTTCGGCGTCTTCCACCCGCAGCGCCCATTCGATCGTCTCGTCGTCGCACCCGCTCATATAGCCGCCGTCGGGGCAGACGAGGGCGTGGTTCGGGAATTCGTCGACCTCTTCGTGCGGCGCCGCCTGTCCCGCGGCTGGCGTTGCCGCTGCGAGGCCCAACAGGATGGCACCTGCAAGCGAAAATCCCAACGGTGAGTGTACCGAGACCATGGATCAGCGGTTCCTTGCGGTGCATGACGAGGTATCGCCAAGCCTGCATGCCCTGCGAAGAGCCTCTGCCGCAGCGATGCCCGCAGCTGTTCCCGTTTCGCTTTCGCCCGCGATACGTGCGAGCGTTGCACAGGCCTTGGGCGCCCCCAGTTCGCAGGCATGGGCGACGAGCGAAACCGCGCGCTTTTCATCGATGCGCCCACCGATGCCTTTCTTGTGCATGACACCGAATGCGAAGCAGGCCTTGGCGACGAATGCATCGCAGCCGTAGCGCATAGAGCGATAGGCTGCGCCAGGATCTCGGGCGCTATCCGGCACCTGGGAATAGTAGAGGCCAAGGTTCGCGCAGGCTATCCCGACACCTTCGTCGCACGCGGCCGACAATGCATCCAGTTGGCGCTTTGCATCCACTCCGGCTGTTTCGTCCATCAGGGGTTCGAGCAGGGCGTCACACCCACCAGCCCAGCCGGTCGCACACAGGAGGTCGTCGCGCTGAAAGGCCTCATCGCTGGATCGCGTGCCCGCAGGAAGCATGGCTGCGCCACTGCAGTGCGTGGATACTTCCTTCTCGCAGGCACGTAAGCCGTAAGCCTTGACGGCGACAAGATCGATCCCCGGCTCTTCTTCCGCCCCAAGCAACTGGGCAGCATCGACGCAGGCCTGTTCTCCTCCGGGATGACGGCACTCTTCGCCCATCGCCAGCAAGGCGAAGGTCATGACCCCATCGGGTTCAGTGGAATTCGCGCGGGACAGGGGCCCGAGCGCCATGCCCGTCCGCTCGCAAGCCAGATCGTCGCCCGCCCGGCACGCCCTGGCAAACATCCGCGCGGCCCGGATGTGATCCTTCTCGTTGCTGGCCGTTTCATGCTCGATTTGCCCCGCCATCGTGCAGGCCGCCGGCAATCCCAGATCACAGGCCTGACCGAACATGGAGAGAGCCGCCAGGCGCTCGCCTGCGGCATCGTAATCAAGACCGCCTCGATGGATTTCCATCACTTTGTCGTCGTAAGACGCTTCAGCGATGGCGGGCGTCGCGACAAGACCGGCTGTTGTGACGAGGCACGTGAGGGCGAATTTCATCCGAAGGACCATGTCAGATGCCCTCTTTCTTCATGTCGGTCGCCCTGAGGCAGCCCTCGGTGAAAAGTTGCCGGCATGCGGCCATGTATCCTTCGTACGCTTTCGCCCTGTCTGGCCGGGTAACCCCGCGGCCGTCCTCGATCATCCTGGCGGCCCTGAAACAGTTGCGGCCCCCGTATCGCTTTTGGCAAAGCTCCACGTAGATCCCCAGGGCGCCGGGATCATCGACTGGACCGCCTTCGCCGTTGAGCAGGGCGTCGGCATAATTCTGGCACGCTTTCAGCAGGTCTTTCCCACAGGCGATCAGGAAGGCCTCGCGACCTTTCACCATGTCGACCCTGCCGCCTTCGCCGGTCATCGCCATGACGCCATAGTTCTGGCAGGCGACATCGTCGGCATCTTCGAAGCACAGGGTCTGCAGAATTGCGCGCGCGCCTGCAGCATCGCCGAATTTGGACAGCCGGTCGGCATCCTCATGCTGATCGCGGATACGTTTTTCGTCGGCCGGAAATTCACAGGGTTCGCCGCGCTCTGTCCTTGCATGCTGTTCATCAGCCCAGCGGGATTCCTCCTCGCTAACGACACGGCTGCCTGGACCCCCGATCCGGCTCAGCATGACCTCGGCGTAAAGAAACTCGCATTGCTGTTCGGGGGTAGACCTTTTGATTGTCTGTCCCATGACCGGTCCCGAAACCATAAGGCCCGACATGGCGAATGCGGCGCCAGACAGAATTCCGGTCCGGAAAAAATGAGAACGCATGCGACCCCCGCCTCGAATGAAGTCCCTTGGCTACGCCGGAGGAAGCAAATGCGTAATGCACGTTTGCTGATAGAAAGATGACAATGGCTGTTAGACGTGCGCGCTCGCCCCAGTCCCGGAGTGTCACCGGGCCCCTTTAACAGGACTTGTCACGGGATTGGATGCGCAAACCTGCTAGGTATTCATCTGCGACCCGGCGGGCTTGCCCGCACACCTATGGACCTCTCCTAACCTGGGAGAGGTCCGATTTTTCCGGTTGCGCCCGGAGTGATGCAGACCGAAGAATGAGGGCAACGGGATTCTGGATAGAGGCGAAGCTGGCGGGGTGGTGTAGATGAAATTACTCTATATCGAAGACGATGCGCGCGCTGCCGCCGAGATGAGCGATATCGTCCGCGAGCAGGGGGACACCCTTGCTGTGGAAAGCAACGGCGCTGACGGGTTGAGACGTGCCGGGCTGGAATTCTTCGATGTCATCATCCTCGACAGGATGCTCGGCGATTCCGATGGACTCGAACTGATACAACGCCTGCGCGGCATCGGGGTGAGTACGCCAATCTTGATGTTGAGCGCGCTTGGCCGGACGAGCGACCGCGCAGAGGGTCTCGAAGCGGGCGCAGACGACTATCTCGCCAAGCCTTTCGAACCTATCGAACTGATCGCGCGCGTTCGGGCCCTGAACAGGCGTGCTTCAGGACGCGAACACAGCGCGGTCATCCTCTTCGGTGCATTCGAGTGTCATGTAAAAGCCCGCACGGCATTTCGCGACAACCAGCACATCGGTCTTAGCCCTCGCGAATTCGAGCTGTTTCGGTACTTCATGGAAAATGCGGGCGAAGTCGTCACCCGCGAGATGCTGCTGCGCGATGTGTGGAACATGTCATTCGATCCGCAGACCAATGTGGTCGACGTCAATATCGGGCGATTGCGACGTAAGCTCGAAGATGGCTTCGACAGCCCGGCGCTGGAGACAGTCTGGGGTACCGGGTATCGCCTGTTGCAGGGACGCGCATCATAATCTTCTCCCGCTCCATTTTTACCCGCATCGTCCTGCTTTCGGCAGTTCTGTCCGCAATTCTGCTTGCCGGTCTGTGGTGGACCACGGACCAGACAATCCACGAAACCTTCGCGGCCTCGACACGCGAAAGTGTTGATGTCGATCTGACTGGCCTGGTCGATATCTATTCCAGCGGAGGTCAGGTCGAACTGGAGAAACGTATCAACGACAGGCTGGCGCTCAATCCGACAGATGGAGTACGCGCGCATTACTTGCTGGCAAACCGATCTGGCAAACGCATTGCCGGAAATCTTACCGAATGGCCCGACCTTGACCCGGCGATATCGGAAAGCGGGGACATCGCGATCGGCAACCGTAGCGACGCGTATGCACGGGGGACGCTGATATCGGAAGACTTGCAGCTTCTCGTCGCGCACGAGCAGCCCGAACGCTCTTTCCTCCTCGCTCGGGTTAGCCTGGTTTTTCTGCTTGGTGGCGCTGTGTTCGTTGGCTGCACGGCCTTGTTCGCGCAAATCGCCAGTGCGAGAGTTCGCGACCGGGTTCGGCGTGTCAGCGACGCCTTTCGCAGGCACGACGAACCTGCACTGGATCGCATGGCGGCCCCGAGAAACCCCGACGAGATCGACCAGATCGCGAGCCAGGCGTCCCAGGCAGTCAAGCGGGCTCGGCAATTGACGCAGGCCTATCGCGATATGTCCGAGCAGATAGCGCACGAAATCCGCACGCCGCTGATGCATCTCGACACCCGCATAATGAAGGCGATCGCCAGGCAGCCCGATCAGTCGACCACCGCCGAGCTGCTGGAAGCCCGAGCCGATATAAAGCGTCTCGTCGGTACGCTGGAGGCGCTGCTCGATATCGCCGCCAGCAAAGCCGACCGGGGAGATTGGAAGGGTATGAACCCGGTCGACTTTAGCTCTACAGTGAGGCAGATTTGCGAACTATATCAGGATAGTGCGGAAGATGCAGGCTATCACCTGAAGTGGGAAATCGCGGAGGACGTAATCGTGTTGGGGGATGAAGCGCAGTTGCGGCGGATCGTCACGAACCTGCTCGACAACGCGTTCAAGTACAATCGGTCAGGGGGCGACATCACCGTCTCCCTCCAGCCTGGCCCACGCCTCAGCGTTGTCGATCAGGGCCCGGGCATTCCTGCCGCAGAGCGCGAGAAAGTCTTCGAACGTTTCTATAGGGGCACAACCGCCGCCTCTGGCACGCAGGGAAGCGGCATGGGACTCGCCCTTGCAAGAGCGATCGCGCAACGCCACGGCTTGTTTCTCGGCATCTGCGACGATGAAGGCGGTGCAAGGTTCGTATTGACGCCAGGTGAGGGTAGCGAGTGCGTGTAAGAGCCATGGTTCACCGCCGCCTTGTTCTATGCCCGACGCGCGTCCTTGCTTTGGCAAGCCTTGCGCTGCTTGCCCCTGTTTTGCTGACCGGCTGCACCTCGCAAGGGGGGGCGGAACACTCTCTGGCGAGGCCGGCTATACAAGGCGCTACGGCGAGGGGAGCGATGTCCCCTGTCGAACGGCTCGCAAATGACCTGGCCCTGGCAGATGTCGCGTTCGAGAGCGATGATGCGAAAGCGCTGGCCAATCACTTGCAGTCTATCGACCTGGCGGGCGCAACTCCATCGGATGCGGATGGCGAGGCTGCGCTGAACGCGTGGCGCAACAGCATTGCCGCCGCCCCGTCTGCAATGCGCGGCAGGGTGCTTGGCCCCGCGTATCTGAGCGGCAACTTGGCAGCCGGCGCGAGGATCAACACTGAACAGGTCCTGCTTGGCGGCAAGGCCGTGAGCATCGCTGCCGGGACAACTCCGAAAGATGCATTGCGCCTTCGCGTTGTCAGAGATGACGGGAAGATGGTCTGCGAGAAATCACCCGCTCACGCGCGCGAGTGTCGCTTCGTTCCCACCTATACTCAACGTTTCCGCATCGAATTGTACAATGCCGGACAGGAGGATGCGCGCTATCACCTCGTTTTCGACTAGCGGTCACTTACTTGCCGCCGCGCTTCTGTCGGCTACATCCGTGGTATACGCCGCCAATGCCAGTGAGCAGACATCGCCCTACTCGACCGAGCTTCCGCAATTTGCCCATCTTCGGGCCTTGGAGGCGCGTGCCAACGATCTTCAGGAAAACGAAGCACAGGACGCTTCGGGCAGGGGCCGGATTATCGCCGGATGGAGAGCGCTTCAGGAGGTGGCATCCAAGACATTCCTGCAGGACGGTTCGGTTCATCCCCTCGCTCATATAGCCAAGCTCAAGATAGCCTCGCTTCTCTATGCGAACGGCGACATAGATGCGGCCATAGCACTGGCGGAAGAGGGCATAGCCGAAAGCCGGCCCTACATGGCGGACTATCCGATAGCGATGGCCGACACCGCTGCGCTACTGGGGGTGCTCTGGACCCAGAAGGGCGAGCCCGAGCGCGCTTTTTCGATGGTCGAAGCGACATACAGGGACTTCACGAAGGCCGTTGCCGACCAGCACAAGGCAGGCGCTGTTCTGGCAAAGTCCAATCTCGAACATTCCCTTTCGCAAATCACCCTTCGGTTGGGCCGTACACAGGACGCACTCGATTACCAGAGAGCCAGCCTCGACACGCGGGAAGCTAGCCTCGGCCCGAACCATCCCGACACGGTGGCAGCGTATTACAATTACGCCCAAATCCTGCGCCGGGCTGGCCAGATGCAGGAGGCAGAAGCGATCGCTCGCGCGGCTGTCGAAAGGGCCAGCGCTCATGTCGACCCGTCACATCCCAGCTACGCACGGGCCTTCGAAATGCTGGGAATCGTGCTCGCAAATTCAGGCAGGCCGATTGAGGCTACAGAGTTCCTGTCCAATGCGCTGGAACTCAAGCGTCGATACGAGGGAGCCGACACGCTCATCTTCGGATATGGCATTCACAATCTTGCCACTATCCTGTTGCAGCGTCGCCAATTTGGAGAGGTGCGACCGCTATTTTCCGAGGCAGAGGAAATAATGTCCCGCTACCAGGGACCGAGCAGCGCCTTTCCTGTCTTGGCTCTTGCCTATAATGGGCAGGCATCCCTCGCGCTCGGCGAACCTGCCGAAGCGCGGCGCCTGCTAGAGGATGCCTACTCGCGGCTTGGTGAGGACACCAAGGATGTCGAGGCTTTGTCGCGAATAGTGCCAGACCTGGTGCGCTCGCTCCGACTTGCCCATCGACCAGACAAGGCCCTCGATTATGCCGTCGCCTACGAGCAGCGTGTGCTTGAAAGCGATACAACCGATGCTTTCGAGATAGCCTTTTCAAGGTTGCTACGGGTCTCGGCCATGCCACTGCGCGACGATAGGATGCTGTCCGAGGCGGCGTACATGGTGCTCGGCGCCATCCGCCGTTCCGCCGCGGCCGACCAGGCGGCAGGTCTCGAAGTGCGCCATCTCGCTGCAATTGATCTGGTGCTGGAAACGGCTGCCAGGCACGAGGATCCTTCTCTCATGCTTGCGGCAATGTCGCTCGTAAGTGGCTCGGACATCGCACGTGCGGCCAGCCGCGGCACGGAACAGTTGCGTGCCGACCACCCCGAACTGGCTACGATGCTAAGCTACAGGCGGCAAATGGCCGACCGATTGGAGAAGGCCGATCGGGCAATGCTGATGGCGCTGGCCAGAGGCGGCAATGCAGCAGATTTGCAGGTGGAGTTGGATGAGGCGAGCAACGAGTATGAAGCCGCTGAAAGAGCTCTTCAGGGGCGCTTTCCCGCATGGGTTGGTTCGGGCCTGCAGACTACCCCATCGATTTCTGCGCTTCGGGCCTCGTTGAAAGAAGGCGAGGCCGTGTTGGCGGTCGCGCCAGTGTACTACGGCTCTTACGCGCTCGTTGTGACACCGGAAAGTGCACATGCTGTGCAATTGACGACAAGTCGAAAGCAACTGGTCGATCTTGCCAATGCATTGGGTACTAGTGTCAGGGTAGGAGCCTTCGATGAGGGCGCTTCCCATGCGCTCGGGCATGCCTTTTTCCCGCAAGCGGTGCGAGACCGACTGGCCGATACGAAGAAGCTGTATATTCATGCCAGCGGGCCGCTGGGGTCATTACCATTCTCCTTGGTGAAGGGGTGGGGTGAAGATGACGATGATGCCGCTTGGCTGACGGACCGCTTCGTCTTGAGCTATATTTCGGCACTTGCACCAAGAGAGGGCAAGTCCCCCGACAGGGTAACGAGTGATGCGCTGAACCTTGTAGCCTTGGCTGCCCCGCAGATCGCCAACTTTACAACTGCGACGACGGAACAGGCTGGTTCCGCTCCCCTGCAGATCTCGGATTTCTTCACACGAACGTCGGTCGACGGGTCGGCGGTTTCCACTCTTCCGCCCCTGCCAGGCACGGCCGAAGAAGTTCGTGCGATTGCGACATCCGTGCCTTGGAAGAGCAAGCGGCTGTTTATCGGAGTCGAAGCGAACGAAGCGGCGATGCGGCGGGAGGAAACCAGCCGCGCAGACATCCTCGTACTGGCAACGCATGGTCTGGTTGCGGGCGAGATCGAAGGCATAGCGGAACCGGCGCTGATCATTTCAACTGGCGCAGAAGCGTCGGACGACGGTGTCCTGACCGCCAGCGAGATCGCCCGGCTCGACATCTCGGCGGACTGGGTCATCTTGTCTTCATGCGATAGCGCGGCCGGAATGGGAGGGGGGCTCCCCGCTTTTTCAGGGCTCGCGCAGGCTTTCTGGCAAGCTGGTGCCGACGATCTCCTGGTTACGCATTGGAAGGTGCGTGATGATATCGCCGCTTTCGTGAGCTCTCGAACGGTTCTCAATTACCTGGGAGGTATGACGAAGGCCGATGCCTTGCATCACGCGATCCGGCAGCTGCGCACGGAAAGTAATATCGAAGGAGCGGCAAGCCCTTTCGCTTGGGCACCCTTCGTTTTGATTGAACGATGATCGCGCGTATCTTGGCCGCGGCTTGCCGCGTCAGCAAGATGGTTGAGGTATAGGGCATTACTGTGATTACACGGGTCGGCGACGGCATGATCAGGTCGTCCGGTGGCATAATCGCCTTCAGGCTCAGCGCGTAGGAAGCCATAGCAAGCAGAGCGGCGCCCTCTCTGCAGGGAAATCAACTGATTGATCACGTCGTCGGCACTTCAGCCGCAAATCGAAGTCATGGCATTTGCAACCGCAGTAAGCGAAATGACCCGTCAGGAACAGATACCAGTATCTGCAATGGGGTCTTCAGCTGACAGGCAGCTTTCCGCGCCAACGCGATCATTACCGGACTGACCGCTATCGGCCCCATGTTTGCCACTCATTGTGTCTCTCGAGCACTGGAGCCCCGCACGGGCGGCCGCGGTCGCTCCGGAATTGGAAGCATTTCAGCTAGCGCAGCTGAGCAGACTTGTTCGTGAGAACTCGTTTGCTTCGCAGCCAAGCAAATCGCAAGGGGTCCTGATTAAGGAGAAATGCCCGGATGCGCTCTCTATCCGTATAGGATGCGCAGGCAAGCAGTGTCCTAATATCTTGGTCGACTGCCGCTTTAGCAGCCCCTCGTTGTTCAGCCTTCACGAACCACTCGTGCCCGGCATTGAGTTCACCCAGTTCAATGAGAACGGCGCCTAGCAATGTACAGGGGCGGTAATCATTTGGGACCAGCGCGTGTGCCTCCTCGCCCAACGCTTTGGCTTCGATACAACGACCAACGGCTCGCAAGGCGGCGCCACGAGTTGTTGCCAGTGCCGATCGTATCTTCGGTGATGATGTTGGGTTCGCGGCCAGCGCGTCCTCGGTCAGGGACAATGCCAGCTCTGGATGCCCCCCCTTACGCCAGTGGCTGCTGGCGTTGATTGCGTCCCACGGATCGTTAGATGCGCGCCAAGCGGCGGTCAGAACCTCAGCTTCAACAAGGTGCCAAGCGGCTGCAACCGCGGCGGTCCAACATTCGTCACCTGCCGCTTGAAGCCACACAACGTCCTCTGGTCGAAGCCTCTTTCCCTTTGCCAAGGACTGAAGAAGCCGCATAGCGCGCGGATAGTGCTCCCGTTCGATATACCCTAAATCGAACCTTCGCTTCAGCTGCTTGCTCTCCTGCCTACGCTGGTAGTGTGGGTCACTGAAAATCTCGGCGCTGGCGGCCGCACGTTCAGCTTTCAACCTCGCTTCCTTGTTTGCTGCCTCGCTGGCAGCAATCTTAGCAGTATCCATGCGATGCGCGCGCTCGTCGCCAGCTTTGAGTGCAAAGGTGTCGAAATCGGTGCTGCCCTCAACCAGCGCGTGGAGGCAATGGAGATTATTGGCCAGAAGGAAAGCTCGCGCCATCTCGCTAACGGGTTCACCCGAGTCTATTTTTACGAGAATGCCATACAGGCGAGTCCCGATCTGCCGCGCGCCAGGCAAGTCATCGACGAGATATTTCGTGGCTAGGCTAATTTGGTTGGAAGGTAGCATAGGCAGTTTGTAGAACCATTCTCCTACAAATCCCTAATACATCCAATTCCGCAGCGACGTAGAGGTATGGTCTGACAAGGGACCGCTTCTAGCACTTCTTCGCCTTAGACCAGACAGTCCGCTGTCGGCCCCTATGCGGCCATTCTCGGAATGTTTCTCCACACCAACAAGTTTACCGCCGTGCGACCGCGTGGTTCGTAAGGCGAAATCGAGTTCTGCAAAGGTCAAATCGAGCCCTCGCAACCACCGTCCTCTTGATAACTAAAGAGAAATTCACCCCGCTGCTTCCAGCGGGGTTTTTGTCGTGTGCAACTGGAAGCATATAGGAAGCAGGGCGCAGCGCAGCATTGAGGGCTAGGGCGTGCTCGCAGCCTCTTCATAGGTGTGGAGGGGGCCCTCGATCTTAGAAGCAGCTTCCCGCAAGGCTCCTCGCACTCTATTACTATGGCAGCTTCGCACCCTCATATCGGCCATCCCCTCCATCGTTGCGATTGGCCGAAAGCCGACGTTAGCATGGTCGGCAATCTGCGATGTTTGATTTCCTTCTACTACCGAATGCGGCCGTTCGGTTATTCAGAATGAATAGCTAAACCGCCGAGCTCAATACTCGGCCTTTCGGCTGACGATAGCGGTCGAAGATCGCCGCGATGGTCTGCGCGTAGGGCGATGCTTCTGGTAGAATATCGAGCCATTGTTTCTCGATGGAGGCGAGTCCATGTTCGAGGAACGGCCGCAGTGGCTCGCTCGCTTCCCGCATCAGTCAGGCGCCCAGTTGCGCGCTGCCTTGGCACAGTAACTGCTCAATAACCGCCGCTCGATAGCGGTCGTCGGCGGTCCGCCTCATGCCGCGATTGGCTACGAGCTGATCCTGCGAGGCGATCATCCGGTAGCGGCCGCTGTTCTTTTCGTTCTGCGCAAGCAGGTGCGGGAAACTGCTGATGGCCGATGCGCCGAGGCCGATCAGAATATCGCTTGGATCGTCGGTAAAGCCTTGGAAATTGCGACGCAGCTTGCCCTCCAATGCTGCCCGCGCGAGCGGATCGCCTCCGGGCTTTGCAAAATGGTCGAGCCCGATCGGGGCATAGCCATGGCTGGCGAAATGGGCGTTGCCCATCTCAGCCATGGCGAAGCACTGACGCTGGTCAGGTAAGTTGCTGTCGTCCTACCTATGATGATTGTCAGCATCATTCGATGCGCTCCATTGGACAGGTTAGCTAAGGTACCCACCAAGGCTTTTTCGGCGGAGGACCATACGGGCTCGCGTAGGGGGGCCATGAAGCACCGTTCGTACCTTCACCGACGATCGGAATCTTGGCCGCCACGTCCTCCGCTTCTTCGACGAGATCATTTGTGTCGTGTCTGCCTTGGGTCCGCGCTGTAAGCTCATATTCTCGGAACATCGCCGATTGCCTTTATCTCTTCTGATGAGAAGGACAATCGCAGCCGCATGTCTCACAAGCATGTGAGCTGATCGGCAAAATGGTAACTTTTCTATCTGACAAATTTCCGGTTTTGTTTCCACGACTTGGAAAAAACCCCGGAAGCGGGAGCTTCCGGGGCCAGGGCGAACGCTTGAGGAGGGAGAGAGGGGTAAGGGACGCCTCGAAGCGCTCTTTAGATCGGTCTTGGTTTACCAGCCGAAGCTGACGCCGACCCGGCCGCCGGTATTGCCGCCCTTGTTGAAGCCGGTTGCGATACCGGCGTTTACTGCGACCTTTTCGCTTACGAGAATGCCGACCTGCAGCGAACCGGCAAGGGCACCGTTGTAAAAGCCCATGTTGCTGGTCACGTTGACCTTCTGGTTAGGCAGGAATGCATTACCCGACATGGCGATCGCCACTGCCGTCGAACCATCGATTTCGTTGTCGAAACGAGCCAGCGTGTTGCCGAGGTCGAAGGTCAGCTCTTCCAGAGCCATCAGGCGCTGGTCATGATCGTCGAGCATCGCGCTGTTTGCCGCGATGGCGGCGCTGTTCGTGTCGATCGAAGCCGTGTTGGCCGCGATATCGAGCACGTTCTGCGCAATCGCATCGCTGTTGTCGGCAATCAGGTACGAGTGGTTGTCGACCGCTGCGAACAACTTGGTGACCCCTTCGGCGTTTTCCTGGATGGCCGCATCCTGCAGGCCGCTGACCGTTTGGAGGTTGCCAATCGCAATCGTGTTCACGCCGACCTGGTCGTATACAGTCGAAATCTGGCTTCCGAGCGCAGAGATCTGGCCGTTCTGGGCAGTCACCTGGTCCTGTACGACCTCCAGCTGGCCGACATTCACGGCATCGTTCGAAAAGATACCGTCGTCGACATTGGTGATACGGCGCTGGATGTCGTTGCTGCCGACCGAAACGGTGTTCGGGTCGACCGTGACCGAACCGGAGCCCAGCGCAACGCTGTTTTCCTGCAGGGCCGAAGCGCCGTTACCCAGAGCGACGCTGCCGTCCGCTGCTTCGGCATCGCTGCCAACGGCAACGCTGAAGGTGCCGGCAGAGGCATTGTCGCCAACCGCCGTGCTGTCGATAGTCGCGCTGGCCTCGGCACCGACCGCGGTCGAACCGGACAGGCCTGCGGTCGCGTTGGCGCCCACGGCCGTGGTGTTATCCGAGCTGGCTTCGGCACCGGTACCGCACTGCGTGGAATTGGCACCTGCACCGTTTGTGCACTGCTGCGCAGCGGCGGGGCTTGCCGAAAGGGCGAGGACGATGGCCGTAGAGACCGCCGTGAGCGAGGTAATCGTGGTAAGCTGTTTCATTGTACTTCTCCGTCAATTGCGGCGTTGTTGCCGACGAAGAAGGAATGCCCCTGAAATGTATCGCGAGATTGTGCGCGCGGCCGGATAAGGGTCTCAATTATAACGCGAATGTATACGGCTGCGTAAACTGTGTCCGGTTTGTATCCGGGGACGCAAAAAAGGGCCGCACCCGATCTTGCGAAAGGATGCGGCCCAGCCAGGGAGGACGGAGTGAAGTTCTTAGAACTCCCCGGCGATCCCTGCCTTGAACGTCAGGCTCTTGCCGCCTGCGTAGGTAGCACCGGCAGTGACGGCGATGTCGCCTTCTAGCCGGTGCATCAGTCCCATCGAGAAGCCTACTTCGCCGCGATAAGTGGCGATGTTGGAGGCGTAGCTGGTCTTGCCGGCCTCGCTCGGGAAGTGCGGATGCGCCATTGCGGCCACCGCGGCGATGCCCTGCTGCGCGTCCTTGTCCATCGTGGTGGCAAGGTCGAAGAAACCGGCCACCTGGCCTTCCAGCGAAGTTACGCGGTTGTCGAGCATGCCCATGTCGATGCCCAGCTGGCCGATCGCCGCACTGTTCGCCGCGATCGCACCGGTATTGGTGGCGATCAATGCCGTGTTGGCCGCAATGTCCATCACGTTCTGGCTTATCGCGCTGGTGTTGTCGGCGATGAGCACGCTGTTGGCGGCGATATTGTTGGCATTCGTGGCGATGTTCGCGCTGTTGCCAGCAATCGCGACTGCATTGTCGGCGATGGCCGCCGCATTGGTCTCGATATCGCTGCCGTTCTGGGCAATCGCCGCGACATTGTCGGCGATATCCTGCGCGTTTTGCAGGATATGCGCGCCATTGGCGTCGATCTTGCCCTGGAGCGAGGCACCGAGCGCATTCAGCTGGCCCACGGTCGCCCCATCGCTGTCGGCGATGCCGTCGGCCAGATTGGTGAGCCGCCGTTCGTTACCGGCCGCGCCGAACGAAACGGTATCGGCCTGGTCGGCTACCGAATTCATGCCGATTGCCACGGCGTTGTTGGCAGTCGCTTGGGCCGCGTAACCCAGCGCCATAGAACGGGCTTCGCTGGCCACGGACAAGTTGCCGACTGCGATGGCATAGACGGCAGTCGCCTCTGCTTCGACACCAATCGCCAATGCGTCTGCCTCGGTGGCCTGGGCGGCCACGCCAAAGGCGGAGCTTCTGTCGCCTTCAGCGACAGCGTAAAAGCCAGATGCGGTCGTATATTCGCCTTTAGCTTCCGACCAGCTGCCATGGGCGAGGGCACCAGTGCCGTTGGCCTTGGCTACGGCCCCAACGGCCATGGCCAAGTCGCCTGTAGCCATGCTCGAGGCGCCGAGCGCAGTCGATCCGTAGCCCGCGGCGTTCGCTTCGTAGCCGAGCGCGGTGCCGCCCTCTGCGGCCTGCGAGGCGGCGCCTGCTGCGATCGAGTAGTCGCCGGATGCCTGGGCATTCCCGCCCACGGCCGTCGCCTCCTCGCCATTGGCGTTGGACAAACTGCCAAAGGCGTTGGCGCGGTTGCCAATCGCGGAACTGGAGGTTCCGATCGCTGTCGCGTCTGCCCCGATGGTCCCTGCAAAGGTCCCGAAGGATGCCGCACCTGTACCATCGGCGTAAGAATTTGCGCCGATCGCAACGCTGTCGTCCGAGTAAGCTTGCGCTTCATAGCCCAAGGCAATCGAAGAAACGCCGAGCGACTGAGAATTAACGCCCGCAGCAAGGCTGATAAAGCCCGTGGCACTCGCATAGCTCCCGATCGCGGTAGCCAGGTCGCTACCGGTGTTCGCACCTGTGCCGATCGCAAGTGAACCGTTCCCTTCGGCCCGGGATTCGGCGCCCAGAGAGATTGCGCCCGGGCTGATCGATTCCGAATTGGTGCCGATAGCGATCCCGTTCTGCGCCATCGCCATGGCCTCGTCGCCGAGCGCTATACTCGAAACGCCGAAAGCAGTGGCGCGATGGCCGAAAGCCGACGATTTTTCTCCCTCCGCGCTGGCCTCGAAACCAAATGCCGACCCATAAGTCCCGGCAACTTTCGAACCGGCTCCGAAGGCAGCGGCGAAATCTGCGGCAATCTGGCTATTGTAACCAACAGCCGTGGAACTCGTCCCGTTTACCGAAGCTGAGAACCCCACCGCCGTGGTGCCGCCACCGAGTGCGAAGGCATCTGCGCCGATTGCCGTCGCGCCTCCGAATTCAGCTTGGCTGTTGTCTCCCACCGCTGTTGCGGATGGACCATTAGTTTGCGCGCCGTCACCGCATTCGAGCGTGTTGGCATCAGGCCCGCTCTTGCATGGCTCATTGGCATAGGCGGGCTGCGCCACCAGGCAGGTGACGATGGCGGTGGTCAAAAAAAGGCCGGTCGTGGTTGCGACGGCCAGCTGCTTCATTGTTTCGGTTTTCATGATCTTCACTCCATTTTTGCGCCGACCGGAATGGCCAGCTGACGCGGGAGGAATGAAGTCTTCACGTATCGCACCGATGTGCGGCAGCTCACATCACGGTCTCGTTTGTACCGCCCGTGCGGTGATTTGTATCGATCTTGTCAGCCGCAAAAATCGCCGCGACCCTCGATGATCGGGTCTGTCCGCACCGTTTTTTGCGACAGGTTGAAGGTACAGGGCCCGTGCTTCTGCTGTTGGGGCTTGGGCGGGGGTATGATTGAAAGATCAAAAAGATACGGCCCCGCAGCTCTGGGTTGCGGGGCCGTTTGTCGTCTTACAAACAAGCTGGATCCCGATATGCGCGGGATCGTTGCAATCAGCGGCGAGGTGCCTGCACGTCGTCAGCGGTATGCTGGGTGGTGCCTTTTTCTCGTTTGAAAGCAGGCAGGCGCGGATTGACACCGGCCTGTGTGCTGGCGGGCGACTGCACATCATCCGCGGTGTGCTGCGTCGTTCCCTTTTCGCGATTGAACGCTGGCAGGCGGGGATCGACGGACCCCTGACTGGAGCCGGGCATCTGGATGTCGTCCGCAGTATGTTGCGTCGTACCCTTTTCGCGATTGAAAGAAGGCAGTCGAGGGTCGACCGATGCACGTGGGGTGCCGCCCATGTCGGTTTGCACGATTGCATCGGCTCGAGCGTCTAGCGCCTCGGTCCGTTGCGCCGAAGCCGAAGACGCGGTCAGCGCGCCGGCAGCAAGGGCAAGGGTGATTTTAAGATAAGTCATCGAACATCTCCTGATCAAATTCGGCAGCATCGCCGATGTCAGAAGATCTGTCAGACGCGCTTGTCTGCTTCGTGTGCGCCAGCTTGTTAATTGTATCAGTCGCGCAGCGAGGCAATGCTCTCGACCGAGCCTTCCTGCGGTTCAGCCGAAGATATATCCCAGCCCGCGCACGGTCCTGATGATCTCGGGCTTCTTCGGATTTTTCTCGATCTTGTGTCGCAGGCGCGAAATTCTAAGATCGATCGAGCGGTCGAACGGGTCCCATCCGCGATCATGCGCCTGTTCGAGCAATTGGTCGCGGTTGAGGATTCGACCACGATTGGCGGCGAAAGCTTTCATCAGCTGGTATTCCATTGCGGTGATCGCGATTTCCCGGCCTTCGGGGTCGAACAGGCGCGCCTGGTCGGTGTCGAGCATGCATGGACCGAAAGAAACGCAGGTGCTTTCTTCGGTACCGCGTTCCTGCGGCGGTTTGGGAGCGGATCTGCGCAGGACCGTCTTGATACGGGCTTCCAGTTCACGAAGATCCACCGGCTTGGCGATGTAGTCATCCGCACCCATTTCGAGGCCGATGATCCGGTCCACCGTTTCGGCCGCGCCGGTCAGCATGATCACGGGCACATCATGCTTTCCGCGAAGTTCGCGCAAAACGCTGATGCCATCCATTCCCGGCATGTTGACGTCGAGGATGCACAAGGCGGGACGATCGATTTCGACAGCATCGAGAAGATCCGTGCCGTTCTCGAAGCCGGCGGCATCGAAACCGCGATCGGCAAGATACTCGCCGACCATTTCGCGAAGGTCCGCCTCGTCATCGCACACTAGGATACGTTCGCCGGTCATGCTTCCACCTTGTCGCGCAGGCGTTCGAGAAGGGAATCCAGATCTTCTCCGACAATCGGTTTCTCGATAAAGGGCTGCGATCCCTCTTCGAGAAACTCCCGCACTCGCTGCGAAAGACTGTCGCCCGTGACGAAGCCGAAGCGTCCGCGCAGTTCGGGCCGCGCTTCGGTCATGACATGCATCATCCGGTCGCCAGTCATGCCGGGCATTTTCATATCCGAAATAACGATGTCGAACTTTTCTATCTGTGCCAGACGCACCGCATCGACCGGCGCATAGACCGCTCTTGCATCATGTCCACGGTCGCCAAGCATTTCAACGAGGAGGTCGGCCACATCGCGCTCGTCATCGACGACGAGGATCTTCATTGCAGAAGATGGTGGGCCGGGGCTTTCTTCGGCGGGTTCGATACCGGCTTCCTTAGCTACGGGGAGAGAGACAACGAAGCGGCTTCCGTTGCCGGGGGAAGAATGGACTTGCAGCAAACCGTTATGGGCAGAGACGATACGGTGGCAGAACGCCAGGCCGAACCCGGTTCCTTCGCCCACGTCCTTGGTGGTGTAGAAGGGCTCGAAGATGCGCTTCTGCGTTTCCCGATCAATCCCCGGGCCATTGTCCGTCACGCTCAACTCTACGAAACCCGAACGCTCCGACACCTGAAGGGTCATCTCGGCCGCGCCACCCATTCCCTTCATCGCCTGTTCGGCGTTCACGATCAGGTTCGAAATCACCTGAACCAGCTGATCCCGGTCGACCATGATCCGGGCGACATCCTCGGCGTAATCCAAGGAAATCGAACCCCCGTCCGATCGGAAACCATATGCTGCAACTTCGGCTGCCGTCTCCATGATCTCCACTGGATCCGTGCGTTCGATCCGTGCCGGTCGCTGCCGCGCCATGGCAAGGAAAGTCTTGACGATCCGCGCGCTGCGTTCGGCGGCTGTTCTCACCTTGCCGATACGTCGCAATTGCCTTTCGTCGGTCAGTTCCTGTTCGAGCATCTGCGAAAAACCCACGACGATCGAGAGGGGATTGTTAAGCTCGTGCGCCACTCCCGCCAGCAGTTCTCCCAGTGCCGACAGTTTCTCGTTCTGGTTGGCGATCAGTCGCTGGCGCTCCGCTTCGAGCGCAGCTTCCTCTCGTGCGGTGACATCGAGCAATGTGAACAGGTAACCGCCGGGCTGGGTTCTGTAGCCGTTTACTTCCATGATTTTGCCGTCATTTAGTTCGTAGTGCTGGTTCTTGGCCAAGCTCTTGAAGCTTGCGGTGGCAGCGGCGGAATATTCCTCGATCGTCATGTGATCGGGCTTGCCCTTGCTCGCATTGGTGCGACCTGCCCGCAGGACGATATCGTCCATCAATTCGCCGGGGTAAGGCCGTGCTTCCGGATCGACGAACAACAACTCGCAGAATCTTCGATTACACAGGATGAACCGTGAGTCCTCGTCGTAAAGAGCAAAGCCCTCTTCCAAGAATTCTAGGGCTTCCGACAGTTCTGGAGGAACTTCGAACCCCTCCTTCGCGACCACTACGGGCAGCTGGCCAGACGATCCGGAACTCTCTTGATTGGCAGCTACTGGTTTCATGAGATTAAGAACATGTTCGATCAGACTTATCGCCTTTCGCCCATCAGCGAGTTCGCGGATCGAAACCCTCAAGGCTGTCATGTCGCGACGAAGGAGCTGCGTATCACGCAAATTTTTTTCGATCGCGCCACTGATCATTTCGAGCAACTGAAACCGATCGACACCGCTAGGAGTCGCAACGAGATCGCTCTCGACGATGCGTCGCAGCATCGTGTCCAGCGACATGCCTTCCGACACCTCAATGTTGCACCGGTCGAAAAGCAATTCGTGCGCACGCGGACTAATGAATTCGACAAGTCCTTCTGGCCGCACGAGGACAAGACCTTCCTCCAGCGCGCCGATGAGGTCTGCGGGCGGCATTGCACCTGCGAAGCCTGAACCTGATCTATCGGCCATGGTCGTGGTCTCCAGCACCATTTGATAGCAGCTTCGGCTTGCGAGTGGCCTTAAAGAGCTCGAGCCTAGAGACCATTTTCCTGGGTCGTTTCGCCATCGCTACACGCTTTTTATCAAGGGTCGTCGGGGAATTCATAGCACAGCTTATCCGAGCAGCATTTGTCACTATGATTTCTGCGACTGTATCGATTGTATCATCAAGTTCGGGAAGCCAGGAAAAGGATTGGCACCGGTATTTCTCTTGCGATTCTGCTCAAAAGCGGACTGACCCCTAACGGCCCCATTCTGATCATTCGGATCATCCAAGCGTCGGTCCGAAAGCTGCCGTTCGTTCACTACCTCGAATATGGCGAACACCCGCAGACCCCTAAGGTTCACGATCGCGCCTGTGAACTTGCGGTCAGCAGGTCAGCTGAGTAGCGAGACTATGTTTAGCATCAAGCGGTGTTCTTTGAGGGCTCACGTCTGAGCATCGCCGACGATTTTCAAATTGGGCAAAAAATGGTCATTGTGGTAGGCTTTAAGTCAGCGGGCACGAATAGGAAGTCCGCGCCACCGGTGTCGGTTCAACACCGGCATTTTCGAGCGCTTCAATGACCAGGGGGTACGGAGCAGGATCGAATCCTGGCTCACCGACCATTCCCAATAAAGCCCGTTGAGAGGCGTCATCAAGCCCTTGCGGTCGCAGCCTGTCCAGGCGAAGCGAAAGTCCAGCTATCTGCGCAATCCTCCAGTTTAATAAGGTCGGCTGCGGGTTCGGCCCCAATGCTCGCGTGGCAAGCTCGCGTGCATCCTTTGCGTTACCTTCCGCACAGGTTTGACCAATTTGCATGAGAATTTTGATGGATGGCGTTACCACCTTGGCGCCAGCCTCCATTACGCTTCGAGCCTCTCCATATTCTTCAGCAAGAAGAAGAGCAGTGTGGATGTTGTAAATGCCTATCGCCGTTTCCTCCTGTCGCATCAGATTGTCGACATACCGCAGGAGAAGAGGCTTCGAGTGGGAAATGAGCGATGGACTAGAAAATTGTATTCTGCCGCGTGCAAGATTGTAGTCGGTGAGTTCTCGCCACGCATTCTCCGCCAACACGCGATCTCTCGTCGCGGCTGCGATATAGGATAGTTGTAGCAGGATGGAATGGTTCGTTTCGGCCGAAGTATTGCGCGTTTTTTTGTAAAGGCGCTGCAGCTTTTCTCTGGCCTCGACAAAGCGAAGCTGACGCATAGCAAGGCTAGCTTCATTCAATTCGCGATCGATATCATCAACTGCATTGGAAGCAGCTATTTCTGCCAGAGCTAACGCCTTACCTTCTGCCGATGCGGCATCGCCTTGGTATGGGCCTGGGAACTCGAACCAAGAAAGGCTTGCGGCAGCCTTTGCAAAAGTCGGATCGATTGCGATGGCACGGCGCAAATGGTCGAGGGCGTCGTCGACGAGATCGGGCTTCTTGAACGCTTCGAGCGAATCCAGAGTTTGCACTGCGCGAGAATAATGTTCGAAAGCTGGAATGGATTTGGTGCCCACCCGAGCCATCTCAGCTGTTTGTCGAGGATCGGCGGCGATTTTCAAGGCACGTGCAGTTTCGCTGGCGACACGCTCAGTCAAATTGATGATCTGGTCTTGGTCGGCACTTATGCGCCGAGTCCAGAGTTCTCGACCTTCAGGGTCTTTGATCGCTACATCCACATCAATCCGGTCGCCTCCGACGCGGACCACACCGACAACCATGACGCCGATCCGATCAGCGCGGGCCACCTTCCAAGGCTCTTCGCTTTCAGCCATCGCAGCGACGAGCTTCTTATCGGCTACAAAAAGACCTGGAGCATTGCCGAGTACGGAAGTCAGCCTGCTGGACATTGCGCTTCCGATCCAGTCTTCTGCTCCCTTGACTGAAAACGGCAACACCGCAACACCGCGCACATTATCGAGGGTGGAAGGCTGTTCTTGCTCAATGATATCAGGTTGCTGATGAGCGTACCAGAGGACAGCCAGCAAGGCCGCTAACGATGCGGCGATGGCAATCCAGGGCCGCGCTATGGCTTTGTTGCGACCAGAAGTGTTTTCCGCCTGATCATGCTTCTGCTCATGCCCTCTTCCGGGATGTACCGCTCGCGCGTCAACAGGCTTGAGAAAGCGATAGCCCTTGCCGTGATGCGTTTCTATCCATTCCGGCGAGCGCGCGGGGTCGCCGAGCGCGCGACGGAGTTCTCTAATAGCCGTCGTCAAAACCGCATCTGAAACCGCTTGGTCGGGCCAGCCAACAGCAAACAAGCGATCTTTAGCCACCAGCATCTGTGGGTGCTGCATGAGCTCTTCCAGAAGAGACAGAGCTTTTGATCCAAGATCAAGCTTGACCGAGACCATCCAGGCGCGCCTATCGGCACGGTCCAGCACCAGCTGATCCGCTACAAGAAAGCGCGTATCTGCTTCAGATCGTAAGGAATCCTCCAGTCTCATGACGGTATGCAGGATAGATCCGGAAAAGCGCTTGTCGAGACGCTATCGACTAGCAACGCGACGCCAATTCATAACTTTTTCATAATTTGCGGCCCCCTTCTCGTGAGGGACGGGCGCTCCTAACATTCGGTAATTAAAAAACTTTTGTAATTCAATTCGAATCTGTGACGACCAGTTGCGGATCATAATCTTTTCAGTCCGATCTCAAGCATGGTCGGACGAATCCGGACAGAAGGGCGACATCAAATCGCTTTAGGAATCCGCAAATGACCATTCAATCTCTGGCCGGTCGCAGCATTGCGCTGCTGGCATCGGCCCTGACCACCATCTCGCTTCTGATAGTAACTAGGGTTCCACCTGCAGAGGCAGATCACGCGGCGCCGTCAGTCGCGGAAGCTGCTTGGCTTGCTTTTCCGGATGACGAGAAACCCTGCCGCTTTCCGCAAGGGCAGATGAGCGAGACCTTTCCCTGTCTACCCAAGCCACCTCGCCCCGCACCCCGGACCCACGGCTAGATCGTATCGACGAAGGATTCTGCCATGAACGAGTTTCACTTTATTTCGCTCGGCCTTTTTGCCGCCTTCGCTGTTCTCGAGCGGGCATCGAAGGGGCGTACCTTTCCCACAGTAAAGCGCTGGCGGATCAAGGGTGCTGCGTTCGCGGTGCTCTATTTCGCTATCGCCACTTTCGCCCCGCTGATGTGGGACGAGGCACTGGGCGCTCATCAACTTGTCGACGCATCCACGCTCCACTTCGGGGCGCAGGTGGCGATCGGTTTCCTCGTCCTGCAATTCGGTGTCTACTGGTGGCATCGCACGATGCACCGTTCGGATACGCTGTGGAGGCTGTTCCACCAGATGCATCACAGCGCTGAACGGGTGGACATCTGGGGTGCGTTTTACTTCCACCCACTTGATATGCTCGGCTGGGCGTTCCTTGGCAGTCTTGTGCTCGTTCTTGGCGTAGGCCTCACTGGCGAGGCCGCATTCATTGTCGCTGTCCTGGCGACTTTCTGCTCAATGTTCCAGCACTCGAACCTGAAGACCCCGCATTGGCTCGGCTACTTGGTTACTCGTCCGGAAAGCCATTCGGTCCATCATGAGCGCGGAGTTCATGGCTTCAATTATGGCGATATCCCGCTGTTCGATATGATCTTCGGCACCTTTCGTAATCCACCCGTCTGGAATGGCGAGGCCGGCTTTTACGAAGGCTCTTCCGAGGAAACCTCCAAGCTCCTGACTTTCCGCAAGATTGCTTGATACCACACCGAAAATCGGAGAACTCCCATGTCTATTCTCCTATCGATAACGCTGCTTGCCAACGCGACCCAAGCGGCCAGCAGCGGGGCCTGCGCGGCCGTTCCACTCCCCCAGTCCCTAAGCACGGCTGCGCAGGCCTACCTATCTTCGGAAGCGGATCGCCGCTTCATCACATCCTCGCCTGAAACGGTCGAGGATTGGATCCAGCTTCAGGCTATCATGCGTGACCACGGCGAACGTTTCGTCGTGGAAGCCGAAGAACGTCGTACCGTATCGATTGAGCGGACAAACCTTGGCGGTGTGAACATCGCGTGGGTGAGCCCCTCCGACAAAGTTCCATCCTCCGACGGACCGCTAATCTTCAATCTTCACGACGGCGGTTTCGCGCTCAACGATGGCGACGCCGCTCTCTATACAGCGGTATCCTTTGCAGAGCTCCAGCAACTGGATAGCGTCAGCGTTGACTATCGACTTACACCGCAACATCCCTATCCCGCAGCCTTGGAAGATGCTGTAGCTGCCTATGCGGTAATCAAGCGCAAGATGCCCGGGAGGCCTATCGTGGTCTACGGCCTCTCTGCGGGTGGTGGGCTAGGCGCAGCGTTTCTTCTGAAGGTGAAACAGCTCGGCCTCCCGATGCCGGAAGCAGCTGTCCTCAACTCGCCGTGGTCCGACGTTTCGATGAATAGCGATACGCTCGCGACGCTTGATTGCTATGATCCCTTATTGGGCGGCAGTCGTCCCACTCTCAAGCCGCTGGCAAATTCTTATGCGGCAGGGGCAGACCCGCAAGATCCGCTCGTTTCGCCGGTCTACGGTGATTGGGAGGGCGTCGATGTGCCAGTTCTTCTCATCTCAGGAACACGAGACGTGATGCTGGGCGACACAGTGCGGCTGCACCGTGCCATGTGGCGCGCCGGCGTCCCTGCCGAATTGATCGTAAACGAAGGCATGTGGCACGCCTTTTCCGTCGAACCCGAATTCGAGGCGATGATCGCCGACAGTGCTCGCTTCATTCGGCACATTTCAGCGAAGGAAGACTGATTATGCCGAAGTATCGTAATCAACTACCCCAGCTTTCTGGCGACCTGTTTCTTACTGATGCGGGCATTGAGACTGACATCATCTTCAACCGTGGGATCGCCATACGCGAATTTGCGGCGCACACCCTTATGGCCGATCCCGTCGGGCGGCAAGCGCTCAAGGACTATTTCAGCGGGTTCATCAATCTCGCAAAACAGGGTGGAACGGGCCTGATACTCGATACCGTTACCTGGAAAGCGCATCGTCACTGGGCTGCGGATCTCGAGGAAACCATCTCTTTCCTCCATGATGCGAACCGGTCGGCGGTGGCGCTCATCGCAGAGCTGCGCGAACTGGCGGACAGTCCGCATCCGATCGTGCTCAACGCGCCCATCGGGCCGCGCGGCGATGCCTACGCCCCGGAAAAGCGTATTGGCGCAAACGCAGCGGAGGACTATTATTCAGAACAGCTGGGTTGGCTTTCCCGGACCGAAATAGACATGGTCACAGGCCTTACATTTACGCAGTCAAGTGAAGCGATTGGCCTAGTTAGCGCCGCACTGAGCCAAGGGCTGCCTTGCGTTATCTCGTTTACGGTGGAAACCGATGGACGGCTGCCAACCGGCGAGACTTTGCGCGATGCCATCGCGCATGTCGACGGCGAGACAGGAAACCGCTCTGCCTACTTCATGGTCAATTGCGCGCACCCCGATCATTTTGCCCACGTTTTGCAAGCAGGCGATTGGCGCAAGCGCATACGCGGGATACGGGCCAATGCGTCACGCTGCAGCCACGCCGAACTCGACGAGTGTGAAACACTTGACGATGGCGATCCTGCGGAGCTTGCAGAGCAGTATGCACAGCTGCGCGAACGGATGCCGTGGCTAAATGTCTTTGGCGGCTGCTGCGGATCAGACCTTCGCCATGTAACATCTATTGCGCAAAGGATGACCGGGGCGGTCGACTAGCACCGCCAGTCATTCGCGCGCCAGAACCTTATCTGCCCGGCAAACTTCAATCCCATGCAATTCTTTAGACAGCCGGGAGGCGAGAGAAAAAGACCATGTCTACGATTTTGCTATTACATGGTTTGCCGGGGCGAGGTGATCAGTGGGAACGGGTGGGAAAGGGTGGGAAAGGCACTTGCGCCACACAGAATTCTAGCGCCTACCTTGGATGGTTTTGGCGATGGATGGGGTGAAAAAGCCTTCGCGCGAACTTCGCATCACGCTCAGCAGATCATCGATTTTGTCGCGGCCGTAGATGCTAGCGATTTAGTCTGTGTCGCCTGGTCATTCAGTTGTCACCCGCTATTGCTCGCACTCAGCCAAGGGTTATTTTGTCGAAAGGCTATTCTGTTCGACCCAAGCAGCGACACATATTTGGAAGCTACCGATCGAGAATGTTTCCGAGAGGATTCAATTGCAGCGTTCGGTCCACTTTTCGCTGAGATTGCCGAAGCCGAGGACCGGCGCCTTGCGCAACTTTCGTTCACAGCTACCGGTTCCTTAGACGCATGGGTTGATCTGGATGAGACGCAGCGCGAACTGTTTATCGGTAGCGCCGCGGCATTACGATCCGCATTGATGGGCGATGCTTCCCCTGAAGCGCTCACGCTAAACGCCCTAGCGAGGATAAATTCGCCTGTGCTCGTCGCATCGGGCGAGAACAGTCGGAAGATGTTCAAACTGGCTGCCTCTCGACTGGGCTCGATACTTCCCTGTGCGCGGTCGATTGCCGTGCAGGACGCGGACCACCTCTGGCCAATTTCCAGTCCAGAAGCTTTCGCAATCCTCATTAAAGAAGAGATCGGTGCGGCATGCTGATGACTGCTTTGGCCGACTCCGAAACGGAAAACATCATGCAGCTCCGGTCTATAGCGTTAGCAGCGATTGCCGATCCGAAATCCGACTACGATCAACGTCAGACCGCCGCATGGCTGAAGAACTTCCCCGAGCCGGAGGATTGGCATGTCAGGGTATCAATACAGAAAATTGTCGTAGCGCTCGACCACGCAACTGAAGAGCCTGTCGGTTTCATGACCCTGAGGCCGGACGGCTTAATTGACTTTGCTTTCATGCAACCATCCCATCAGCGGCGTGGATATTTTCGGCACCTTGTGGAAGCGATAGAGAACCAAGCCCAGATCTTGAAGATCCCGGCATTGGAATCACGAGCCAGCCGCAATGCTGTCGTCCCCTTCCTCTCCTGCGGGTTCGAAGTGATTTCACGCGAACTGGTGCAACTCGACGCGGTCGAACTGGAGCGGTTCCATGTTCGAAAATCATTGATCACAGGTTCAAAGGATAAGTCATGAAGGAAACACTCGTTCCGCAAACGCCCCGAAAGATCGTGGGCGCCGCCTATCTGACCCTCGGACTTGCCACTATGGCTTTGCCCGAATTGATGATTGCTATTTCTGTGCAAGATCCTTCGCAGAGCAATGATCTGACAAATTTGATTTTTCAATGCTTCGGGCTTCAGGCAAGCCTGTTCGGCTTCTTGGCGTTGGTCAGCCGCTTCACACGAACGACGTACCTCCTCATCGGCGCTGCGATCCTACCAGTTTTCATATTCGATTACTGGTTTTACGCAGTCGACCCAGTCCTCACTCTTGCTGGGTCTCTAATCGATGCCATCTTCAACGTTGTTTTCGTTATGATGTGCTGGGTTGGATGGCGAGAAACGGAAAAAGGGAGCGCTGCGATAGGTGGGTGATTTTGTTCATTTGCGACAAGCCTGACGCGGTGATGATTACAACCAAATTGTTTCGGGATGCCTTGTTGGGCAAACCGCAGATTTCGCGGAGAGAAGCGTTGAGATACTTTGCATTGGTGGCTGCGGCTTTCGCTACCTTCGCCTTACCAATCTCGCCCGTTGCAGCGAAAGAGCGACAGAGCGAGATTGAAGTCATGATCCTCGGTGTGTATCACTTTTCTTCACCTCAGAGCGATATCGTCAATATCGAAATTGACGACTTTCTTGAGCCAAGGCGACAGCGCGAACTTGACGATCTGGCGCAGGCGCTGGGGCAGTGGAAACCGACGCGGATTGTGGTGGAGCAAGAGGCTGATGGGCCGGGCTTCCTGCTTGAAGATTACGCACATACCGAGCAACTTCTTCTGACACAGCGAAATGAGACAGTCCAAATCGGGTATCGCTTAGCTCGGCTTCTTGAGCATGAGGCCGTCTATGGGTTTGATGAAAAGGCGCGCCATGATGAGCCCGACTATTTCCCCTTCGAGTCAGTGCAATCTTTTGCGGGACGCTCGGATAAGACAGAGTTGATAGAAGCGCTCATCAATGAGATTCAAGCGGCGTCGGAAGTTGAAAAAGCGAGCATGGCAAAGCTTAGCATCGCGGAAACTTTGTTCCAGCACAACAATCCGGACAAAGTGACGCGGATGCATCATCAATTCTATTACTCAATGCTGTCGATCGGTGACGGAGATGCTCAACCAGGAGCCGAACTCAACGCGTACTGGTACATGCGCAATGCCAAAATGTTTGCAAAGCTTGACCTGATCGCTGAACTTGGAGATCGGGTGCTTGTAATCGTGGGGAGCGGTCACTTAACATGGCTACGGCACTTTGCAGAAAGGATGCCTAATTATCGCTTGGTCGAGACCATGCCTTATCTCATAGCCGCTGCCGCACTTGACAACATGCAATAATAATTGCCCTCGAACGCGTCAGGCGTTGTCAGCTTTCCATATCTCAAATTCTTTAGCTGACCGTCTGGTTCCGGCCCTATGCGGCCATTCTCGCGATAGCTTACAAGCCCAACCAATTTCACCTCCGTGCGACAGCGTGGTTCGTAAGGCGAAAGCGAGTTCTGCAAAGGTCAAATCGAGCCCCCGCAACCACACAAAAGGCCGCTGACCTTAAGGGTTAGCGGCCTTTCGCGTTTCTGGTGTCGGAAGGGGCGCGGTTCTTGCCGCGCTGCACCTCCACGTCTTCCGGATTCCCCGCTAGTCTTAAATGCTGTCAAAAGGCGTCTGAAGGGGCGTTCTTAGTGTGAACGGCCCGCGCCAATCGTCATTTGCTGGCTGAAGCGACGTTCGTTGCACAAGTGCGGATGTTGAGGTCACGCTGGATTACGTCTCCATCGTAGGAAACGGTTATCGTTGCTGCATCGATCGGACACAGGCTCAGGCGTTCTACCTGGTCGGAATCGATTTGCAGCTGGTAGCGCCCGGGTTTGACCCTTTCGAAAAAATAATATCCATCGAGCTCGGTCTTTGCATAGCTGACGATGTCACCCTTCTCGTCGAGCAGTCGCAGGCGGACACCCGAGACGCCCTTGTCACGTCCATCGTCGGCGAAACGGGCCGTTCCCTCGATCTCGCTTAGTGCGACAATCGGATAGTCGATCGCATGGATGCGGCCGGATCTCGGCACGACATCTATCCCTCGTTTTGCAGGAGCAAGATTAATGTCCGGCGATGTGCTGCTATCGACCTGGATGCCGACACGTTGCCCGGTGCCGAGACCGATGAGGCGGGCCACGCCCTCTTCATCCGAGGTAGCGGTTTGATTATAGGCTACGAAATCTATTCCCTCGATGGTTTCGTCGACGGGGCCATACACGCCGTCTCCGTCCATGTCGCGAAACGCCCGAAGGGTCGCGCCTCCGGAACTGGCCATGCCCGGCCTTGCCAGGAACAGGCCTCCGCGCAGAGGGTCGCGGCCGAGGCTGAAGCCGATACGAAGACCGACGAAATAGGACTCGTCCACGAATGAATAGTTCGCATCGAGCGCCACGGTGAAATCTTCGAATTCACGGATGCCCGACGCTCCGAAGAATGGCTTTGCTTCTTCGAAGACGTAACCGGCCTGGCCTCTGATCGAAGTTCTTTCATCCAGTGCATGATCGACCTGGACGCTGGTACTCAGTATGTCGGTATCTGGCATGAGCGAATAGCCAAGCGACAGGCGACCGCGCGTTTTGGAACGGCCGAGGGTAGCAAGGTCAAAGCTGCCAAAAAGCTGATTGTTCGCTTCCAGTCCGGCACCGCTGATACGTGAATATTCCAGGCTGTTGGAAACAAGAAGCCCGCCCGCACGTGTTGACGTGCGTAGTCCGGCAGCCAGTGTGTTACGCCCTTCGGTTGTTTCATAGGTGCGGAAGCGTGCGCTCACCGGAACCGTAAGGCCGGTACCTTCGCTTCCGAATCCCAGCGTCGTGTTGAAGTCGACCTCGCTAGCGCGGCGAAGGTATTCTGTTCCCAATGCTACGGTCTCATCGGGGAACTCTCCGCTATATTCCGTGTGGTTGACCGTGATAGCCGAACGCCCGAACCGGCCGCCCAGGCCGGCGGTCAGCGCAAACGCTCCGCCATCGGCGATACCGGCGTCGGCGCGCACCGCTACTCCGTCAAAGCCGGTGCGAAGGCCCGCCGTTCCCAACCAGCGGTCCTCGCCCTGGCGTTCGAACCAGGCGCCGCCGAGCACCGTGGTTACATCCGAGGTCAGGCCATACGACAATTGCGCCGATGTGCGCAGCGAACCGTAGTCGCGCGGTTCGAAGAAATTGGGTGCCTTGACGCCAAGCAGGTTCTGCTCACGCTGGGTGGCATCAAAGCTGTAGACGAGCTTGCCCTTGGCCAGTCTTCCGTCGCCGACGCTGATCCGCTCGACTTTCTCGCTGCGTTGCCCCTGCGGGCCGAAAAATACGAGCCGGAATACATTAAGCCCGAAATCGACCGGCACCTGCAGAAACTCGTATTGCCCGTTGACGGCGTCGCTCGTCGAACCGATCAGGATATCGTTCCGGTAGAGCTCTACCTCGTAGCCAGCGGGGAGGATCCCTCGCAAGTCGATCTGGTCGAAGACCGATCCAACATCCGAAGGTGCGTTGGTCACTGTAAAACCCCGCCCCGCAACGCTGCGCAGGCCGAGCGGCATAGTGGTCGAGTTCACGTCGCCGACGGAAAACGACGTCGCGTTGAGGGGGCCGAGAAGCTCGCCGTCGGGATCCATTCGCCCCACCTTGAACAGCGATGCGGTCAGACCGTTCACCGTGTCGCCGCTGAGATAGCTCTCCGCGGTAAGAAAGCCGAGATCGCCCGCAAAGAGCATATCTGCTTCTGCCCGGGTTCCGAATGTCTGATCCGAAACGGCGCGCAGTTCTATGTCGGCGGTGGGAAATGAAATGGGCTCGTATGCCAAATCTACCCGTTCGAAATTCTTCCCCTCTGGCCGTCCCTGCCTGGCCTCCAGGCGTGCGCGGCGGGCTTCGCGAGCGGAACGCTCTTCGAATGGAAATTTCTCAAGCGTGGTGATGTTCACCGATTGTGTCCGCAGGTCCGGCTTCACTTCGATCGGGAACAGCTTCTCGAACTGATCGATGCGAAGGAACATCTCGCCATCGAAATCCGCCGCGAGAATGCCCTCGATTTCGACCGTCTTGTCGCCGTACTGGATAGTGCCGTCGCGCAGGTCGATTGTCAGGCTGCGGTCTTCGCTAAGGACCCATCCATGCGCGTAACGCCCTTCGTCGGTAACAGTGATCGCAAGGTCCAGAATTCGCGCGATGCTTCCCAGTGGGAGGTAAAGGCCCTGACGGGTACCGTAAGCGATGATCGTATCGCTCTCCTGCGCATCGTTGACGCGGACTTCGAGGATCAGCTCGTCCTGGTACGAGATCAGAGGGCCGTCCTCGCCAAGATTGCTGCCGAGTCCGGGCGCCGATGCGAAGGCGGCGCTGGCGCTTCCAGAGGAAGGGGCAGCTTCACCAATGTCTCCGCCGACGCCTCCGCTCTCATTCTGCGGAGCGGGACGCTTGACCAAGGCGGCTGTCAGCGGGGCGTAGGATGCAACGCTATCCGCAGACAATGCTGTCGTCTGGGTGTGTGGGGGCTCGGTCAACTCAGCAGCTTCGGCAGAGCTTCTGCCCAGTGATTGTGCCGACACTTCCGAGCCTGATCCTGCCGCTGTCGCGGATGCCGAAATCGGCATCGACTCTTTGCCAGAGGCGGAAGAGGGAGCGTCGAAGCTCGCAGTTTCGACCTCTGAAATTTCAGTAGCGCCTTTGATTGCGCCTGGCATGGAGGGCTTGTCAACGCCGCCCCGGGGGGCAAGCGCAACAGGCTCTTCCAGGGGCGCGACCGACAGAAGCTCTTCGGCCTGCGCTGCGCCGATGCTGTCGGCTACCGTGACAACTTCGCTCGCCGAAGGCGCGAGATTCTGGTCTCCGACGACCAGGCCCTCTTCGCCGAGCACCTCGCCGGATGCAGCCGGTGAGGCTGGCAGCACCATTTCATGTGGCGAAAGAACTTGAGCCGACGCGGCCAGAACCGGCGGTGCTGCGCGATCCTTGCCGTCGATCCGGTCACCCATGGGGGAGGACGCGTCGGCGAGCGGAAACGCATCGGCATCAAGGTCGGGCAGGGGCTCTAGCGTTAGCGGCGCAAGTGCCATGGCAAGTTCGAGCGGGTCTGTACCAATAGAAAGCGCCGGGCGCTGACCGCCTCCGAACAAGATCATCCCGTTTTGCGGAGCGGCGAAATCGCTTGGCGGAACCTGCGGGTCCCCGACCGTCGCCGACCCGATCGAAACCACGCGCGCCGTGAGGGGTTTATCGCTTTCGACCAGCGCTTCGGTGCCCGTCACGGTGGCAGGCTCTCTCGCCGCGCCGCTCGGAACCAGCGGCGTGTACCGTTCGATGGCTTCCGGCAGGACGAGATCGGCGAGTTCGCTCGGCGCGGTCGGCAAGATAGCCTTCGATGCACCGCCGCCTTTTGCCTCCGGGCTCTTCGCGACAGAGGGCAGTGCGCTGGTGGTGCCAAGCAAGCGAGGTCTGGTGGGGACGCTCTTGGTGCTTGTTGTTGCCGCCGGATCGAAGGTCGGCGTGGGCAATGGTTTGCGGAGACTGACGGAGGGTCCGCCTGCTTCGGCATTCTGTTTTTTGGGCTGGGGAAGTTTCGTGCGTTGCTGGTCCTGGTCCGGCCAGAGGCCGAAACCCACCGCTGCCGTGATCAGGCATGCGGTTCCGGCGCCACCAACGATAATCCGCTTGTTCACGGCACTACGAAACTGTGCTCGGCAAGTTTGCTACCGGGAGCGAAGTCATCGTCGATGAATTCGACTGTCAGGCGCACCCCCGATGCGAGCAGGCCAGGTTCGGTTTCCGGATCGATCGGTACGATGACCTGCCGGGCGTCGATTTCGGGATAGATACCGACACCGCGGGAAACAGCGATCGGTTCCGAACGCCCGGCTGCCTTGACCACGACGTCGCCGAATGCAGAGCGCGTGCCGCTGCGGTTCAGGACGAAGCCGACCGCCTGCGAACCATCGCGTGCCGTCAGCAAGGTCGCGCCGCTAATGCCGACGTTCAGCGTGGTTTCGCCGACCCGGACGATCACCGGGATTGCGATCCCGAAACGTGGGCGGATGCTTACGCCGATGCCGTCGGCTTGACCGGCACCGGTGGCTTCCTCGATGCTGAACCCCTCGGAATCCGGGACCGAGGTGACCATGAAGTGCGAACGGTATTCGCCGTCGGGCAGATCGCTGGATCCACGTGCCATCACCCGGATGAGTTGCGATTCTGACGAGCCGAGGCGGACGCGACGGGGCGAATAGCGCAGCATCTGGCTGGCTGTGCTGACCTTGGCCTTGGTCGCTTCGTCCAAGCCGTTGTCGAAAGAGATGAGCTGGCCTTCCGGCGTCATCGCCATATCGATGATCTTGATCTCGTAATCGCCGGGATCGACCGCCTTGTTGTAAAGACCCACAGTGGCGATTGCGCGGCGCCCGTCGATCACGACACGTTTGGGAAACAGGTTCACATCGCCAAGACCGCCTACCGATCCGGCAGGCGCAGCGGGGACGGCGGGGGCAGCTGTATCCTGTGCGATCGAGGAGCCTGTGCCGAGGACCATGACCGCAGCCAGCGTCAGCGCAACGCTCTTGGATTTCAATGTGAGGAATTTCGACCCGGATTTCATCATGTTGCCCTTGAAAACATGGGCGTTCAGCCCAGTCCGGGTCATATCCTAGGCATGGTTAATTTACAGATAAAGAACGGAGACCTCGAAAGTCCCCGAATATGTTCCGGGTTCCTGGTTCGCATTCAATTGCAGCCGCCCGCCAACGTAGAGGTCGTAGCTGCCCACAGCGTCGAAGCGACCGAACCCCAGGTTGAGGTTGGTACGAAAACGGTCGACCCGCATGGTGGATGTGCCGTTCGAGATCGTCGTCCGGTTCGGTACGAAGATGATGAAGCGACGCTGGGCCTCACCCAGAACGGTAAAGCGGGCTGGCGCCCTGCCATTGGGAAAGGTGCTGAGGTCCAGATTGCTCGAGACCGAGCCATCGGGATTGACGTCGACTATCCCGTTCGCAATCGGCTGCATCATCGTGCCGAAGCGTAAATCCGAAATGTTGACGATGGAAACTGGCTCGACCACGCGCACTTTCGACGTGCCCGATACCGACATGGTATCGCTCGACTGCGCAATCGCCTGTGGAGCCAGGAGGCCGGCAAGAAGGGCAGTTGCCCCCGAAAGATACGTCCTGAACATGGGCCGGCTCATCGGTCAGGATTGCTCGGTGGGCAGCTACCGACGGAATGTCGGCAGCTGCCCGATCCGATCAGTTGTAGCTCACCGTTGCGGTGTAGCTGCCGCTGTAGGAGCCAGCAGCCTGGTTGGCGCCAACGTTCAACGTGCCGCCAACGGAAAAGCTGTCGGTGCCGGTTGCCGAGAGCGAGCCCGATGCCGGAGAGTCAGTGATGAAAGTCATCGAGTTACCACCCGAAGTGACCGTACCGCCAGTCGTCACGATGCTGTAGGCGCGGCTTGCGTCGCCCGTGACAGTGAAGCTGTCGGCTGCGTTGGTGCTGCCCGAAACGAACAGCGCGTCGCCGCCTGCAGTGCCGTTGCCGCCCTGATCCACGACAACCGTGCCAGCAAGCGTGCCCGGAATAATGATACCGAAATCAAGCGCGCCGCCATCGTGGGTGATGGTGATCGGAGCAACGATTTCAGCAACTGCGGTACCCGTATCCTGAGCGGTGTCGCCCGGAGCAGCCATCGCAGGAGTTGCGAATGCGACTGCGGCAGCCGCGAGGATGATTTTCTTCATTAGGTGTCCCCTGGTTCGTACAATAGCGCGCCCAGCTATTGCCGGTGCGAGCTAAGGGATAGAACCTAGGCTTTAAGGAAAGATTACCGCGAAATTACCGCGGAACTACGGGGTCTTACGTAGGCCTTTCACTTCTGGTTAGTCATAAGAGACTACCATCTCCATCTCCGCGACATAGGTTCCAGCCGCCGTTCCGGGCGCAACTTCCAGCGTTCCACCCACCTTGAACCTGTCGCTGCCCGCGTCATCCAGAATGCCGCGTGGGCCCGGCCCGGGGACGCTTTGCGTAGCAATAGTGATTGCGGACACCGTCAGCGCGCCGCCGCCTTCCGTGCGGCCCGCAAGAGCCTGGGCAGGTGCGGCAATCCGGTAGCTGCGCCCTGCCTCTCCCGTGACTGCAAATATACCGGGATTCGCTGTGCAGCTGCTCCCCGAGGGGCAGAGACTGCGCAGCGACCCCGTTACGCTCGTCGCCCCATTCGTCGGAGACAGGGTAAGTGTGCCCCCTGTGTCGCCTGTCGCCACCGTTCCAAAACGTAGCGATTCCACCTGCCGCACGGTGATAGGTGCAACCACGCTTGCCGTGGCCGTACCGGTCGCCTGCGCACGGTCCTGCGCCACGGCGTGGCCGGATGGTGCGAGACCTGTGGCTATCGCCAGGCAAAAGGCGACGAGTGAAGGGGAGGGACGCGTCGTCATTTGACCGAGATCACGGCAGCGTCGACGATGATCGGGATTTCCACCAGCCCACCGCCGAAATTGCGATCGACATCGATTCGCCCGCCGAGATTGAAGGAGCGCGAACAGACACGCTGCCTGCAATTAGGCAGTTCGATCCTGATCACCTGGCCGGGTTGCACCGCGCCATAGCCGGGGAGGTCGATCTGGTATCGCGAAAGACGAGCGGTCAATCCGCCCTGCGCATAAGTCCCAGGCGCAGAAAAGACGATCTCGATAACAAGATTCAGTTCGCGTCGCCCATTATTGCCGCGATCGTATTGTACGACGAATTGCGCGGGGCCGACGCCGGTGTCGTCGAGCGCGAAGATACCGCCACTCGATATCCCACCTCGGGGGGACACTTCCCGAAAGCCCGAGGTCGGCACGGCGAAGGTGCCAAACCTCAAGGCGGCCGGGTTCTGCACCGAAACCTGGGGGCGGTTGCTCGCTGCAGGGGACGCCGCGAACATGCACATGAGCGCGCAGGCCGCTGAAATAGCGGTTCTTCCTCGTGCAAGATTAAAGCGGCTCATGCCCATATCAACACTTACCGGAACGTCGCTGTTCCGAATTTCCTAATGATTTCGAGCGGTCAAAAACGTCCGTCAGGCGCCAACTACCGCACAAGCTGCGACACGATGGTAAATACAAGGTTTGCATGCAAGCCTATTAACCCTGAGTGACGGGTCGCCTGGCTGCTCTGCTCAAACAGCTGAGCTGAACTGGCGCGCGCTTATCGAGCGGTAAGAATCGAAATGGGCCGCGACCGTGCGGGCATAGGGAAGACCCTCGGGCAGGATGGTCAGCCAGTCGTCATCGAGCGAAACGAGCCCGCGATCGATGAAAAGCGTCAAGGCGCCGCGGACTTGCGCCATAAGCTTCGCGCCCAACCTGGCGCGTCCTCGGCACAGTAAGCCCTCGATCACGCTCGCTCGATATCGGTCTTGCGCGGTGCGAAGGATGCCGCGGTCTGCAGATAGAAGGCCTTGTGATGCGCGCATGCGATACCGGCCCGAATTCTTTTCATTCTGGGCGAGCAGGCCGGGAAAGGACGAGATCGCGGACGCGCCGAGGCCGATAAGATTGCGCGCCGTGTCATCGGTGAAGCCCTGGAAGTTTCGGCCCAGCGTTCCGGCAAGGGCGGCAGCTGCCAGTGGATCGCCGCCGGGCCTGGCGAAATGGTCGAAGCCCACCGGCGTGTAGCCATGCGTGCACAGATAGCCATATCCGAGACCGGCCATGGCAAAGCGCGCCTCCTGCCCGGGAAGTTTGGACGCGTCGATTGCGCGCTGGCGCGGGACTATATGTGGCACATGGGCATAGCCGAACAAGGCGATCCGGTCTGCACCAAGCGCGCGCGTGCGTTGCAGGCTATCGAGCAGGTCTTGCCCGCCCTGTCCCGGCAGGCCATACATCAGGTCGAAATTGAGCGACGTAACCCCTGCATCCCTCAACCAGTCTACTGAACGCACGATGATATCTTCGCCTTGAACCCGGCCGATGGCCTCCTGGCAGTGGGTCGCGAAGGTCTGAACTCCCAAGCTGGCCCTGTCGAAGCCCACCTTTCCTATCGCGTCGGCCCAATCGGGCGACATCGTACGCGGATCGAGCTCGGTCGACAGGATCGGCGCGTCGAGATCGAAGTGTGTTGCGAGCGCATCGATCAGGGCGAGCATGTCTGCAGGTGCGATGGCGTTGGGACTTCCGCCGCCGAAGGAAATGCGGCGAACACGCGCATCGCTCGGCAGCAAAGCCCCCACTGTGGCAATTTCGGTGTGAAGGGCTTCGAGATAGCTGGCGAGCCTGTGCTGCCGATTGGCGCGGCCGGTATTGCACCCGCAGTAGAAGCAAATCTGCTCGCAGAACGGAATGTGAAGGTAGAGCGATACATCACCGTGTGCGCTTTCCAGCGCTTCGCGATAAGCTTGGGCGGGAATCTCGCCGAAATCGGCGGCGGTCGGATAGCTCGTATAGCGCGGGACGGGCGTAGCGAGCAGGTCGGGGTAGTAGGTCCACATGAGGCTCGCTTGCCGAAGAGCGGGCCGCCCGTCTTTGCGTCAGATCAAATATGTTTCCGGGACGAGCCGCGGCACCCTTTTGCATGGCACGGCTGGCTCAAAGGGGATTTACGCAGCGGTATGGGTATATCGATCAGGACAGCCTCGCCATTGCCGCAAATGCGCGCAGAGATGACCTGCTGCTCCTCGGGAAGGGGCCCGACAATCGCAGGCACCAGCGCCAGCAAGCCAAGCGCGACGCCGTTCATTGATCGTCGTCTTCGTCATCGATGAGGATGCGCTGCGCGGCCCCGTCGAGATCGTCGAATTGCCCATCGCGCATTGCCCAGAAGAACATTGCCAGTCCCAACAGGCCAAGGCCAAGGGCAATGGGGATCAGGAAGAGAAGGCCGCTCATTCTCTTATCCTTGCCAGCCGCAGCGAATTGCCCACCACGATGAGCGAACTGCCCGACATCGCGATCGCGGCGATCAGCGGGGTTACCACCCCTGCAAGGGCAAGCGGCACCGCGCAGATGTTGTAGACCACTGCCAGGCCGAAATTCTGGCGAACGATCGCCATGCAGCGGCGCGCGTGCGCAACCGCGAGCGCGACCGGCATCAGCGCCTTCCCGGTGAACACCGCATCGGCTGCCTGCTGGCTCACATCGCTGGCGCTACCCGGTGCGATCGAAGCATGGGCCGCGGCCAGCGCCGGGCCGTCGTTGATACCGTCTCCGATCATCAGGACTTTAAGCCCTTGCGACCGAAGACTTTCGAGCATTGCGAGCTTGTCTTGCGGCTTCGCTTCGGCGGTTGCCTCAACGTCCAGGGCTTGGGCCACCGCTTCGACCGGTCCCTTTCGATCTCCGGATAGAATCCGGCTCGAAATGCCTTGCTCCGCCAGTTTGGCGAGCGTTTCACCGGCATCGGCGCGCAGGCCATCCGCGAATGCGATCATGGTCTCTTCACACCCGATGCGAAGGAGTGAGGACATGCCTGTCGTCTCCTCAACGGGGCGGCCAAGCGAAACCGGAACGCCCTGCCAAGTGCCAGCGAGACCCTGACCTTCAACCTCGACGATGTCGTCAACCTCCGCGGGGCGCGTGCCTTCGTGTTGAAGAGCATCCGAGAGGCTACGGCTGAGGGGGTGGCGACTTGTCCGTGCAAGAGCGAGTGCGACCTGACGTTCGACCTCAGGTAGGGAGGAAACGTCTGCCTGGGGTTCGCCGAGCGTCAGCGTTCCGGTTTTGTCGAAGATCGCGATATCGATCTCGGCGAGCCGTTCGAGAGCGCTGCCGTCCTTGACCAAGAGGCCACGCTTGATGAGCGCGCCGGACGTAACGACCTGGGCGGCTGGTACGGCCAGTCCCATGGCGCAGGGGCAAGTGATGATGAGTACGGCGATTGCGATGACGAGAGACTGGTACCAGCCTGCGCCGGCCACCATCCAGCCGATGAACGCCAGCAAAGCCAGGGAGTGAACGGCAGGCGCATACAGGCTCGATGCGCGGTCTGCGATGCGGGTATAGCGGCTCCGGCTCTGACCTGCTTCGTCCATGAGACGAGCGATCTCGGCCAGCACGGTGTCGGACGAAGCCGCCGTGACGCGCACCTCCAGCGGCCCGGACAGAGCGATGGCCCCGGCGTGGACAACAGATCCTTCTGCTACGCGTTCAGGATCGCTCTCTCCGGTGAGCATGGAATTGTCGAGCGATCCGCGCCCCTTTTCGACTACGCCGTCGGCGGCGAGCGCGTTGCCGGAAGCGACGATCATGACCATGCCGGGCTGAAGATCGGCTGCGTCGACCTGGGCTGTGGTGCCATCGTGGCCAAGTACCCGCGCGCTTTTGCCCATCTTGGACAGTAGCGCGCCGATACCGGCGCGTGTTTTTGTCCGCATGGTCGCATCGAGCGCGCGTCCCGCGAGCAGGAAGAACAGCAGCATGACCGCGCTGTCGAAATAGGCGTGACCTTCGCCTTCGATGGTCTCGTAGACGCTTAAACCCGTAGCGAGCAGGACGCCGATGGAGATCGGCACGTCCATGTTCGTCCGTCCATATCGCAGTGCCATCCATGCCGAAGCAAAGAAGGGACGGCCCGAGTAGGCTACGACGGGCAGCGCGATAATTGCCGACAGCCAGTGGAAGAGGTCGCGTGTGACGCCGCCAGCGCCGGACCAAACGCTGACGGAAAGCAGCATGATGTTCATCATGCCGAAGCCTGCCACCGCGAGTGCGCGAAGCAGTGCCTTGCTCTCCTTGTCGTCGGTGCCGAGCGGGTTGTCTGCCAGCGCCTGTGCCTCGAAGCCAAGGTGACGCAGCGCCTCGACGAGATCGCCCTGATCCAGACCCGGGCTGTGCCGCACCGCGACGCGCTTGGCAGAAAAGTTCACGCGAGCGGCGTCGATACCCTCGATCTCGGCAAGGCCGCGCTCGATCTTGGCGATACATCCCGCACAGCGCATACCCGGGACGGTCAAGCGCGTATCGACGCGGACTGTCTCCTCGAGATCCTGCTGGCGGAAAGGCGCGGTCACCCGATCCGGTCCTCCGAAATCCAGCGGTCACCGCCCCTTTTTATCGAAACGCGCACGATCCAACGTCCAGCGGGCAGGGCTTCGCTCGACAGAAGCCGGGCGTCGCCGGTTTGAACGAAGGTTAGCTCGCGGGTGTCGGCTTGCCCAAGAGGGCGGCGCACCTGTGCAGATATCGTTGCGGTTGCGGGCACGTTTTCGAGGTCGAGTGCCAGGCGGTCGCCCGAACGGCTGGCCGCGGCATTCCATCCCAGCGATTCCTGCCGCTCTGCCTGGTCGAGCCAACCATTGAACTTCTGGCTGGCGACATAGGAGTTCTCGACCACGACGCCGCTGAAGCTGCCCGAGGCGATGGCAGCCATGGTGAAGTTGACCGCCACCACCACGCCAAAGCCCGCAACGAGGATCGCGGCCATTTTCCTGCCTGTGAATTCCTTCTGCATCATGGGGTCTCCGGTGCATCGAAACGGGTCTCGACACGGTCGCTTTCGCGCTGTTCGTCGACCGAGGTGACGGTGAACGCAAAGTCCTGCGTCTTCGCGTCGCGAGGAGCCATGACATAGGCCCTGATAGTCCGGACCTGGTCGGCGGCAACTGTGACGGTCTGCGTGGCGGCTGCCTCGCCGCGGCTGATGGCATCGGTCCACATGACGCCGCCTTCCAGCCCCTCGAGCGCGATTTCCATGTCGCGCGGACGGCTTTCCATATTGCGGATTTTCAGCGTGAAGGAATTGCGGATCGAGCCGTCGCTCATCAGCATGAAGGGCGGATTGCGGTCGGGCGCGACGGTCATTTCCGTATGCGTGCGCACGCCTAGTGCGAACAGCAAGGCCGCGCCGATGCCGGCCCAGATCGTGAAATAGACCATCGTCCTGGGGCGGAGAAGGGCGCGCCATGCCGGTTTTGGCGCTTCGCCAGCGGCCTCTCGCTCGCAATCCTCGAGCGTGGCATAGTCGATCAGGCCGCGCGGCCTGCCGATATCCTTCATGACCTTGTCGCAGGCATCGATGCACAGGGCGCAGGTAATGCAGCCGATTTGCGGGCCTTCGCGGATGTCGATGCCCGTCGGGCAGACCTGGACGCATTGCGTGCAGTCGATGCAATCGCCGAACTGGCCGGGATTCTTTGCGGCCTTCTTTACGCTGCCGCGAGGCTCGCCGCGCCAGTCCTTGTAGGTCACCAGCAGCGATTTTTCGTCCATCATCGCGGTCTGGATGCGCGGCCAAGGGCACATGTAGATGCAGACCTGCTCGCGCATGAACCCGCCCAGGGTGACGGTGGTCAGCGTAAGGACCGCCACGGTGATATAGGCGACCGGCGCCGCTTCGAGGGCGAAGAAATCGCGGAACAGCGTGGGTGCATCGGCGAAATAGAGGATCCATGCACCGCCGGTTACGAAACCGATCGCGAGATAGATCGACCATTTGAAGCCGCGCCGGAAGACCTTGCCCCAAGTCCAGGGCGCATTCTCCAGCCGGATGCGCGCATTACGATCTCCGTCGACGAAGCGGTCGATGTGCTGGAACAAGTCGGTCCAGACCGTCTGCGGGCAGGCATAGCCGCACCAGGCACGGCCAACGGCGCTCGTGATCACGAACAGGCCAATGCCCGCCATGATCAGCAGGCCCGCGACGAAATAGAATTCGTGCGGCCAGATCTCGATGCCGAACATGTAGAAGCGGCGATTGGCGAGATCGACAAGCACCGCCTGGTCGGGTGCGTAAGGCCCACGATCCCAGCGCAGCCACGGGGTGACGTAATAGATCCCCAGCGTCACCAGCATCACGAACCATTTGAAGCGCCTGAAGGGCCCGTCGATCCGCTTGTTATGGATCGACTTGCGCGCTTCGTAGAGCTTTTCCGGAAGCGTCTCGCGCGGCGGTTCATGCGGTTCGTGGCGCCGCGTTGTCGCTGCCGGATTGGCGACCGCGCTGGACACGGGCTCGTTCGACTTGGCGATGCCGTCCTCGACGGTCACCGCCCAGTCGCGTTTCGCATCGTCCGGTTGGTCAGGGTTGCCCATCGTTTCCGGCTTCCGCTTGGGGTTGGGTGGCAGGCTCGCCGGAAGTCTCCGGTTGCGCCTCTTCGCCTCCCCCGAGCGAATAGACATAGGCTGTCAGCATCTTGACCGTCACCGGATCCAGCCTCTCACCCCATGCGGGCATCGCGCCCATCCTGGGGTTGAGGATCTGGCGCTTGATGGCGGCCGCAGTCCCGCCGCGAAGCCAGATCTGGTCGTTGAGGCGCGGCGCGCCTTGCGCACGGTCGCCCTGTCCCGCCGGACCGTGGCACGCCGCGCAATTGTCGGCGTAAATCTGCGCGCCTAATGCATTGGCATCCGCATTGCCGCTCAGCGACAGGACGTGCTGCGTCACTGCATCGAGCTGCGCGCTGTCGAAAGCACCGTCGAACGAGGGCATCACGCTTTGGCGTTCTTCGTTGTCGTCCGGCTGGCGAATGCCGCGGTCGATCGAATAGTGGATCGCGGCCAGATCGCCGCCCCAAAGCCAGTCGTCATCGTTAAGGTTGGGATAGCCCAACGTCTGGCTGCCCGCGGCGCCCGATCCGTGGCATTGCGAACAGTTCACCTTGAAGGCTGCCGCGCCCCCTGCGACTGCGCGCTGCATCAACTCAGGGTTGTCGCGCAGCTTCACCACGTCGATGGCGGCAAGTTGTTCGCGGAAGCTTTGCTGGGCACGGTCGGCGGCGGTCATCTCCTCGGCCAGTGCACTGCGGCTTGACCAGCCCAGCATGCCGGCGGTCGCCCGGTCGATCATCGGCCATGCCGGGTATGCGATGACATAGCCGATGGCGAAGATGATGGTGAGGTAGAAGGTCCACAGCCACCAGCGCGGCAGCGGAGTATTCAGCTCTTCGATGCCGTCCCATTCGTGGCCGACGGTTTCGGTGCCCGTGGGCTGGTCGATGCGCTTATTCGCCATCGTCGTTTCCTTCAAAGATCGAATTGGCTGCCTCTTCGTTGCGTTTGCGGGCGCCCGGGCGGAACGGCCACAGGCACAGCAGCAGGAAGAGCGCTACGGTGACGACAAGCGCATAGCTGTCGGCGAAGTGGCGCAGGTTTTCGTAGGAGGTCATCGGCCCTTCTCCTGCGCGAGTTCCTGCTGCGCGGCGGCGCTGTCGACATCGACCAGCGTGCCCAGCATCTGGAGATAGGCGACCAGCGCATCCATCTCGGTGATGCGCGAGGGATCGCCGTCGTAATCGCGCACCTGCGCCTTGGGGTAGCGGCGCTGGAAGTCTTCCAAATCGCCTTCCGCATCCGGATCGGCCTGGAGGAAGAGGTCCATCAGGGCGTTGTCGATGTCTTCCTGCGAATAGGGCACGCCGACGCGGCTGAGCGCGGTGAGGGTCGCGGAAGGATCGCCCACGGCAAGCTCGGTTTCGGCGAGGAAACCGTATTGCGGCATGACGCTTTCGGGCACCACGGCTTGCGGATTGATGAGGTGCTGGACGTGCCACTCGTCCGAATAGCGGCCGCCTACGCGGGCAAGGTCTGGCCCCGTGCGCTTGGAGCCCCACTGGAAGGGGTGGTCGTACATGCTTTCCGCAGCGAGGCTGTATGCACCGTAACGTTCCACTTCGTCGCGGAAGGGGCGGATCATCTGGCTATGACAGACATAACAGCCTTCGCGGATGTAGATGTCGCGCCCGGCCTGCTCCAGCGGCGTATAGGGCCGCATCCCGTCGACTTTTTCGATCGTGTTGTCGAGGTAGAAGAGCGGGGTGATCTGCACCAGGCCGCCGATGGCAACCGTGATCAGCGTGCACACCGCCAGCAGCGTGATGTTGCGTTCTAGTTTCTTGTGGCGTTCGGTCATGCTCATGGCAGTCAGCCCTTATTCGGCCGGAACGGCGCTGGTGGGGGTGTCGACGATCGGACGGTCTTTCTCCGCGTCGTAGGCGGCGTCGCGCATCGGAGCTTCGTCGCGCAGCTTCCCGGCCAGCGTCATCCAGATGTTGTAGGTCATCACGAGGGCGCCCGAGAGGTACAGCAGGCCGCCGAAGGCGCGCAGCACATACATCGGGAACATCGCGGCGACGCTGTCTGCGAAGGACCACACGAGATATCCGTCGGGACCGTATTCACGCCACATCAGGCCTTGCTGGATCCCGGCGACCCACATGGTGGCAGCGTAGAAAACGATGCCCAGCGTCGCGAGCCAGAAGTGCCAGTTGATCATCCGCAGCGAATACATCCGCTCGCGGCCCCACAGGCGCGGCACGAGGAAGTAGACACAGGCGAAGGTGATCATGCCGTTCCATCCCAGCGCGCCGGAATGGACGTGGCCGATGGTCCAGTCGGTATAGTGCGACAGGCTGTTCACGCTCTTGATCGAGAGCATCGGGCCTTCGAACGTGCTCATCCCGTAAAAGGCGAGCGCCATGACCATCATGCGAATGATCGGGTCGGTGCGGATCTTGTCCCATGCCCCGTTGAGGGTCATCAGGCCGTTGATCATGCCGCCCCAGCTGGGCATCCACAGCATGATCGAGAACACCATGCCCAGCGTCTGCGCCCAGTCGGGCAGCGCGGTATAGTGCAAGTGGTGCGGACCCGCCCAGATGTAGAGGAAGATCAGCGACCAGAAATGGATGATCGACAGCCGGTAGCTGTAGACCGGGCGTTCGGCCTGCTTCGGCACGAAGTAGTACATCATCGCCAGGAAGCCCGCCGTCAGGAAGAACCCGACCGCGTTATGGCCGTACCACCACTGCGTCAGCGCATCCTGCACCCCGGCAAAGGCGCTGTAGCTCTTCGCGCCGAGCAAGCTCACCGGCATGGCAAGGTTGTTGACGATGTGGAGCATCGCAACGGTCACGATGAAGGCGAGGTAGAACCAGTTCGCGACGTAGATATGCGGTTCGCGGCGGCGAACGATGGTGCCGACGAAGACGATGAAATAGGCCACCCACACGATCGTCAGCCACAGGTCGACGTACCATTCGGGCTCTGCATATTCGCGCGATTGCGTGACGCCGAGCAGGTAACCCGTCGCGGCCAGAACGATGAACAGCTGGTAGCCCCAGAACACGAAGCGGGCGAGGCCGGGAAAGGCCAGCTGCGCGCGGCAGGTGCGCTGCACGACGTAGAAGCTCGTCGCGATCAGGGCATTGCCGCCGAATGCGAAAATCACTGCACTGGTGTGGAGGGGGCGAACCCGGCCGAAATTGAAATAGGGTTCGAAATTGAGCTGCGGGAAGGCCAGCTGCAAGGCGATGAAGAGGCCCGCGGCAAGGCCCGCAATGCCCCAGAACATCGTCGCCAGCACGCCCCAGCGGATGGGGTCGTCGTCATATTTCGACGGCGTATCGGGCATCTTGAAGAAGCTGTTGAGCTTGCTCGCCGGATCGTATCGCGACGCGCTCATCCACATCAGGACGAAGCACACCAGCGCCACGATTACCGCGTGTGCGGCAAAGCCCCCGTCGGCCGCCGTGGCGACAACCACGATGGAGACCAGGAACAGGACAAACCACAGCATTGTGCGGCCTAATGCGGTTTCCGCTTGCATATTACCTCCCGTGCAATCCCTGCGCGCCTAACGCGGCCACCGGGATCCGGCATTGATGTGGATCAAATTTGATGGATTTTTCACGCCGCGACCCTGAGGTGGCCTGCGCGGCGATCGAGTTCGTCGACGCGAAGCAGCGTCACTCCGGAGCGGCCCTGCGTCCGGATCAGCCCCTGGTCGCGCAGCAGGGTGAACTGGCGGCTGACGGTCTCGATGGTGAGGCCGAGACTGTCGGCGATATCCCTTCGCGACATGGGCAGTTCCAGCTTCACTTCCGACCCGTCTCTGCGTCCGATCCGCTCTGCCATGGAGAGCAGGAAGCTGGACACGCGTTCGAGCGCCGACTTGCGCCCGAGGGTCAGCGTCTTTTCGCGGCTGCGCTGCAGCGAGACGGTGCTGCGCTCCAGCAATTGCGTGAGGACCTGCTGGTGCTTCTCGGCAGCCTGCAGGAATTGTGCGTAGGGGAAGGTCATCAGGTCGCAATCGACCAGTGCTTCGAGCGTGTAGCTGTGCGCGCCGTGCGCCGGCAGCGTCAGCAGGTCGCCGGTAAAGTGGAACGCAAGCACCTGTTCGCGGTGGTCAGACGCGTGGGCGACGAGCTTGGTTGCGCCGTCGCACAGGAAGACGAGGGTCGGCTCGTCGTCGGGATATTGGAGCTGCCGGTCCGGTTTGAGGTGAACGTGCGAACCCAGCGTGCGGAACAGGCGCACGGTTTCGGGTCCTGTGCGCTTGGGCAGAACGCGGCTGACGAAGCAATCGAAGGCGTCGGTGCAAGTGTGCATGCACGCCCTATCGCGCGGCAAAAAGCGTATCTCATTGATCCAGATCAAGGAGCGCCATGGAAAAGTGGTGCAGTTGCCTTGGCACGCGATGCAACAACCTGGGCCGCATGGGGTGGCCGCTGCCTCGCGCCAAGGAATGCAAAATGAAGAAACTGCTTGCCGGAACCGTCGCCGGGCTCGCGATGCTTGCCATCCCCGCACAGGCGCAGGCACAGGACGCCAAGGGCGCCATCCAGGTGAAGCTGCTGGGCACGGCCGTGCTTCCCGATGGCAAGATCACCGAGGTGAAGACCGATATCGTCGGCCTGCCTGCCGGAACCCAGACCGAGGCCAACGACAATGTCGTGCCGACGCTGGCGATCGAATATTTCGTCTCGCCCACTTTCTCGCTGGAGACGATCTGCTGCATGACGCAGCACGACGTCGACGCGGTCTCGGGGCTGACGGGTGCCGAACTGGTGTCCGATGCCAAGCTGATTCCGGCAACCGTCACGGCGAAATACCACTTCGACCTCGGCGGTGCGAAACCGTATGTCGGCGCGGGCGCCACGTATTTCCTCTGGGTGGACGTGGACCCCGGCGAAGCGACCCTGCCGCTGGGTGTGACCAAGACCGATCTGTCGGACGAATTCGGCTTTGTCTTGCAGGCCGGTTTCGATGTTCCGGTCAATGACACCGGCCTTGCCTTCAGCGTCGATGCGAAGCGTTATTTCGTGGGCACCACGGCGAGCTGGTACGCGGGCGACACGTTGGCGATCCAGACCGATCACGATCTCGACCCCTGGGTGCTGAGCGCGGGTGTCGCCTACCGCTTTTAGACGGATTGGCCGGCTCTAGCACGCCAGCCGGCCCGCCTTGCGCGGCCTTGCGGGATGTCCCGCAGGGCCGCGTTTTTTATGCTAAGTCCGCACCTGCGATTTCCGCAGCACCTTGAAGCGTGTGCCATGAGTGTTAGGGGCGATTCGATGTTGTCTTCGGCCCTTCCGATCCGGTCCCTCCTGTTCGCCATCTTCATCCTGATGGCGGGAAGCGGTTTCCTCTCGACCCTTATCGCGATACGGCTGGAAGAAGCGGGCGCTGCGGCGCTGCTGATCGGGATCGTCGGAACGGGCTATTTCGCAGGGCTGACCTGGGGATCGCTGAAGGTGGAAGCCCTGATTGCCCGGATAGGTCACATCCGCGCCTTTGCCGCATTCGTGACCGTGTTTTCTGCAAGCAGCCTGACCTATGCGATCATCGATTTCCCCTATCTGTGGATCGCGCTGAGGTTGGTGGATGGCTTTGCCATGGCTGGCGTGTTCGTGTGCCTCGAAAGCTGGCTCAACAAGCAGGCCCAGCCCCACAACCGCAGCACGATCCTCGCAGCCTATATGATTGCCCTTTATTGTGGGCAGGCCGGGGGCCAGTTTCTGCTGAACCTGGGTGATAATTCGCCGGACCTGCCCTTCATGATATCGGCGGTGCTACTGTCCCTTGCGCTTTTGCCGGTCCTGCTGACCCGGATGGAGCAGCCGCACATCGAACGCACCGTGCCGTTCTCGCTGAAGCGACTGTATACCGCATCGCCGCTCGGCATCGTCGGCACGCTGACGACCGGCGCCATGCTGGGCGCATTTTACGCCATGGGTGCGGTTTACGTGCAGCGGATCGGGATGGACCTCTCGCAGGTCGCCTTCTTCACCTTCAGCGTGATCGCGGGCGGCGTGCTGCTGCAATACCCGCTCGGATTGCTGTCCGACCGCTTCGACCGGCGCAAGGTGATCGTGTGGTGCAGCCTGATCGCGGCCGCCACCTGCGCAGCAATGGCCCTGCTCGACTTGCCCAGCGAAGGGACCATCGTGCTCGGCGCGATGTTCGGCGGCTTTGCCTTCGCGCTCTATCCCTTGTGCGTCGCGCATACGAACGACCACCTCGAGGAAGACGAGCGGATCGGGGCGAGCAGCGGGCTCGTGCTCACCTATTCGGCAGGCGCGGTTGCAGGACCGCTGATCGGCTCGACCGCGATGAGCCTTGCCGGACCGGCGGGCCTGTTCTTCGCGATCGGCACCATGGCGCTACTTGGCGGCCTGTTCGGCCTGTGGCGTATGGCCGCATCTCCCCCTGTGGCAGCCGACGACCAGCAGCCTTTCCAGAGCCTGCCGCGCACATCCCCGATGGCTGCCGTGCTCGAATCCGAAGAAGACTGAGGACATTGGCTTGACCGGCTGGCGAGGGTCCCCGAAAGCACCGCCGATGAATTTGCTCGTTCCAGCTTCTCTCCCGCTACGTGCCGGACTACTCGCGGCGGCAGCCGCAGTCGCATCCCCTGTAATCGCGCAGAATGCCGAGGAACCGGTGATCGTCGTCACCGGCGAAGGCCTGGAGGAAACGCCTGCCAGCCCCGCCTATGACACGCAGACCATCGAGCGCGAACAGATCGTCTCGGCGCCCTCGGGACGGATAGAGGACGTGCTGTCCTCGGTGGCAGGCTTCCAGCAATTCCGCCGGTCCGATAGCCGGTCGTCCAACCCCAGCGCACAGGGCGCGACGTTGCGTGCCCTCGGCGGCAATGCGAGCAGCCGCGCGCTGGTGTTGCTCGACGGCGTGCCGATGGCCGATCCCTTCTTCGGCTTCATCCCTTTCACGGCGATCGCCCCCGAACGCCTAAGCGAGATCAGGGTGACACGCGGAGGCGGTGCGGGCGCGTTCGGCGCGGGCGCGCTTGCCGGGACAATCGAACTGGTGAGCGCGGGCGCGACCGATCTCGATGGCTTCGGAGGCCAGGTCCTCGTCAACGATCGCGGCGGTACGGAAAGCGCGTTCCACGCGTCTTCGCAGTTGGCCGAAGGGTTCGGGGTGATCTCCGCGCGCTGGGACCGGGGTCCGGGCTTCTTTACCACGCCGCAGGTCGACCGGGTCGATGCCAGCGCTAAATCGGCTTACGATAGCTGGTCCACGCAGGTTCGCGGGGTCATCCCCGCGGGCGAGGATGCAGAGCTGCAGGTGCGCGGCCTCGTCTATGACGACCGCCGCACCTTGCGTTTCGATGGAGCCGACAGCTCCAGCTCCGGCCAGGATGCCAGTATTCGCCTCGTCGGGCGGGGTGACTGGCAATATGAGGCGCTGGCCTATGTTCAGGCGCGCAATTTCACCAACACGGTCATCAGTTCGACGCGGTTCGTGCCGGTCCTCGACCAGCGCAACACCCCATCGACCGGGCTGGGCGGCAAGCTGGAAGTGCGCCCTCCGGTGCAGGACGACCAGGTCCTGCGACTGGGCGTCGATTATCGCCGCTCCGACGGGGAATTGTTCGAAACTGCGATCAGCGCTTTCAGTGGCAGGGTCAACGAGCGGCGCAATGCCGGAGGGACCAATTCCGATCTCGGTTTCTTCGTGGAGCATGAATGGCTGCTCGGCCCTGTCACGCTAACGGGCGGGGCGCGAGTAGACCGCTATGCGATCTCGGACGGCTTCTACGAAGCGCGTGATGCCTCGGGCAATATTATCCGCTCGGATCTCTTCGAGGATCGCTCCGGATGGCAGGATTCCTATCGCGGCGGGCTGCTGTTCCGGGCTTCCGATACCTTGCGCCTGCGTGCAGCGGCGTACACCGGCCTGCGTCTGCCCACGCTGAACGAGCTTTACCGGCCCTTCGTCGTATTCCCGGTCACGACCAATGCCAATGCCTCGCTGCGCAACGAGCGGCTGGAAGGCGTCGAGGCAGGCTTCGACCTGACCCCGGCAGAGGGCGTGGAACTGTCGGCAACGGTTTTCGATAACAAGGTCGAAGGGGCGATTGCGAACGTCACGCTCGATGCCACCACCCGCCAGCGCCAGAATATCGACGAGATCAGGGCGCGCGGGGTGGAAGTCTCTGCTGGCCTGTCCCTCGACACGCTGCGCTTCGATCTATCGCTCGCCTATACCGATGCCGAGGCACGCGATGCAGGTGCGGACTTCGACGGCAACCGGCCTGCGCAAACGCCGCGCTGGGCGGGCGGGGCGACGCTTAGCTGGCGGCCCGCGAAAGACTGGCTGCTGGCGGCGTCGCTGCGCCACACCGGCGACCAGTTCGAAGACGACTTGCAGACCGATGTGCTGCCTCCCGTGACGATCTTCGGCGTCTACGCGCAGGTTCCCGTGACCACGCGCCTTGCCGTGGTCCTGCGCGGCGAGAACCTGTTCGACGAGGAAATCGTTACCCGAAACCAGGGTGGCTCCATCGACCTGGGTGTGCCGCGGACTGTCTGGGCCGGCATCAAGCTGGGCCTTTAGAACGACGATCGAAAAGAGAGGTTTGCCCCAGTGACCATCCAGCCATCGCTTCCCAACCGCTTCCGCTCCTGGCTCTTCGCGCCCGGCGATAGCGAGCGCAAGATGGCCAAGGCGGCCGAGGGGGAGGCGGACATCGTCATCTTCGATATCGAGGACGCCGTGGCCGAAGATGCCAAGCCCGCCGCGCGCGAGGCCATTCGCGCCTTCCTGCTGGCGCGCAGCGAGGCGGAGCGGGCGCGCCTGTGGGTGCGGATCAATCCGCTCGACGGACCGCACACGGCAGACGATATCGCCGCAATCCTGCCGGGCAGGCCGGGTGGGATCATGCTGCCCAAATCGCGTGGTCGGCACGATGTGGAAGCACTTGATGCGCTCCTGACCCCGCTGGAAATGGAGCTGGGTATTACGCCGGGCTCGACGCCTGTGATTGCCTTGGTCACCGAAGTTGCCGCCGCCATGTTCACGACAGGTGATTATGCCGGTGCCCCGCGGCTCGCTGCGATGACCTGGGGCGCAGAGGACCTCGCCGATTCCATCGGTGCCATGTCTAACTTGGGCGAGGACGGCGCCTATACTTTTACCTACGAACTCGCGCGCAGTCTCACGTTGCTCGGCGCTGCGGCGGCCGGGATTCCGGCCATCGAGACGATCGACGGGAATTTCCGCAACCTCGAAGGTCTGAAGGACCGCGCGCAGAAAGTGCGCCGCGACGGCTATCGCGGGATGCTGGCGATTCACCCGGCACAGGTGCCGGTGATCAACGAGGCGTTTTCGCCCGGCGCAGACGAAATCGCCGAGGCGCGCGAAATCGTGGCGCTATTCGAAGCGAACCCGGGGGCAGGGACCATCGGCCATAACGGCAAGATGCTGGATCGCCCGCATCTCTCCCGCGCGCGCCAGTTGCTGGCGCAAATCGAAGGCTAGGAAGAAAGCTTCGCCACTTCGGATAGCACGGCGTCGGCATATTCCTGACGGCAGATGAGCAGGTCGGGCATGTAGGTGTCCGCCTGGTTGTAGACGAGCGGACTGCCGTCGATCCGGCTGGCGTGGAGGCCATGGGCGAGGGCGACCGCGACAGGTGCTGCGCTATCCCATTCGTACTGGCCGCCGGTGTGAAGATAGATTTCCGCTTCACCGCGCACGACGGCCATCGCCTTGGCTCCGGCAGACCCCATCGGCACGAGTTCCGCGCCGATGGCGTCTGCGACGGCAACTGCCTCCGCGGCGGGGCGCGTGCGGCTGACGACCATGCGGGGTTTTGCGGCCATTTCGGGCAGTTCGCCCGGTTCCACTGTGCAGAGTACCTTGCCAAGGCCGGGCAGGGCGACCGCGCCCACTTCAGGCCTGCCGTCCACGCAAAGCGCGATATGGACGGCCCAGTCGCTACGCTCCTCTCCATATTCGCGTGTGCCATCCACCGGGTCGACGATCCAGACGCGCTGTTTGGAAAGGCGTTCGCTGGTGTCCTTGCTTTCTTCGGACAAAAGGCCGTCGTCGGGGCGCTGGTGGCGCAAAGCGTGGCACAGGAACTGGTTCGCGGTCTCGTCGCCCGCATTGCCCAGCGCCTTGCCTTCGAACATGCCGCTCGCGCGCACTTCCAGCAGGATCTTTCCTGCGTATTCGGCGAGGTGGGCTGCCAGTTCGGCGTCGGTCATGCGAAATCCCGTCAGTGAAAACCAGTTCGGGGGCCGCATGGCAGACCGAAGCCTCCATGCGAACCCCCGAATGTACCGGTCATGGCCGGTGTCAGGCTACGGCAGGCCTTCTGGCGAAGATGCCGAAAGCTGCGATGATGGCGTAGCAGGCGATAGGCAGGATCATTGCCGTTGCCAGGCTGCCCGCGGCATCTGCCAGCATCCCGGTTAGCAACGGAATGACCGCGCCGCCAAAGATGGCGATGTTGATGATGCCCGACCCATCGGCCGCCTTCGCGCCCAGCTTTTCACAGGCGAGGGAGAAGATGGTCGGGAACATGATCGAATTCATCAGGCCGACTGCCAACAGGCTGTAGGCGGAGACCGTCCCTGTGGTGTTGGTCGAGATGAGGACCAGCGTAATCGCGCCCAGCGCCACGCCCATCAGCACAAGGCCAGGGCTGACGAACCGCAGGATGAGCGAACCGATGATGCGGCCTACCAGCGCGCCGCCCCAGTAGAGGAAGATCATGTCGCCTGCGGCGCGTTCGCTGATCCCCAGGACGTTTTCCTGCATGAGGTAGTTCACGATCAGCGAGCCGATTGCGACCTCTGCCCCGACATAAAGGAATATGCACAGGGCCCCGAAGGAGAATCGGGTGCGGCTGAGCAGGCTGTTGCCCCAGAGCCAGATCACGGGTGCGATCATCAGGATGATGATGCCGGGAATCTCATTCCCGTTGATTACGAGCCAGCCCCCGATTGCGATCAGCGCGATACCAGCGATGTAGCGAACCGGGGTGGTCAGCGCGTCGCCCTTCATGGCGGCGGCGTCATGCGGCAGCTTGTTGCGATTGACCCACACGACCAGCGCGATCACGGCCAGTGCTACGGCCAGACCGATATAGGTCGACACGATGGCCGCGCTTTCGGCAGTACGGTACTGCTGCAATTCGGCGCCGGAAAGTTCGGCAGCGCTGACACCGGCGAGACTGCCGAGGATAAGCGCCGAACCGACAATCGGGAAGATTGTGGTGCCAAGGCTGTTAAATGCCTGCGCGAAGGTCAGCCGGCTATGCACGGTCTTAGCCGGGCCGAGCAGGCTGATCAGCGGATTGGTGACCACCTGAACGATCACGACGCCGCTTGCCAGGATGAAGAGCGCCCCCAGAAACAGTCCGTATGTCGCGGTCTGGCTGGCGGGGATGAAAAGCAGGCAACCTGCCATCATGATGAGCAGGCCTGCCACCGCACCGCGCATGTAACCGATCCGCTTGACCAGTTGCGCGCCGGGAATGCCAATCAGCAGATAGGCCGTGAAGAAACAGAACTGCACCAGCATTGCCTGCGTGTAATTGAGCGTGAAGAGCTCCTTCAGCTTGGGCAGGATCACGTCGTTGAGAGAGGTGATTCCGCCGAAAATGAAGAACAGCGCAAAAACGAAATATTGCAGTCCGGGCGCGTTTACATGCGCGCCTTCGGCCTCGATCGGATTCGGATCGGTGCTTGACGCAACGTCAGGTGCCAAAGCCATTCAATTTTCTCCCCAATGATCGCCGGTCAAACGCCGCGCGACCCGTTATTCCTGCCGGTGTGCCAGCACAGTGCCGCCACGCAAAGCAAATACGAATGCCCGTCAGAACGAGCAGTCGGTCCCCTCTGCGAATTCCTCGCGCACGATGGAACCGATATTGATCGTGAAATCGCCTTCCGATCCCAGCGATAGCGTCGGGCCGAGATCCGTTGCGCAGGCCGAAGTGATGATCATCTCGCGATAGCCCTTGCCGGCAGCGACAGCCAGTTGCTGCGTGATGTCGAGCGGTTCGCCCGATCCGACCTTCACATAGAAAGGCGCAAGCGGCCGGTTCTCGACCTCGTAGACGATGCGATAGCCATAGCCCTTGTCACCGTCGCCCTGCACGAGTTCGAGGATCGAGCCTGCGTTGAAGGTAAGCTCGCGAGCGTCTTCCTGCGCCGTGCGGTCGATGCCGCGCGCGGTGATGCCGCCTGCCGATCCGCGCAGGTTGTCGAGCTTGCCGGTTGCCGTATTGGCAAGCACGCCATCGGCCAGGCGACCGCTCACGTACCAGTCCTTCGCAGCGCCCTGTTCGAGCGGGGCACAGCTTTCATCGAGGGTCGGCAGTGCGCTGGTGTCGGCAAGCGTGCGGCCGTAGCCGACGGTGAACAACGCCCCGTCGGGTCCGTTGAGCGGTCCGAAATCGCAGGTCGCGGGCCAGCTGAAACCGAGCTTTCCGGTTGCAGGCATTGCGCCGGTAAGCACATCGGCAATGCCGGCTCCTTCGCCGCCCGGGAGCCAGGACGCCACGAAGGCATCGGCGATATTCAATTCGCGGTTCATCCACATCGGACGCCCCGAAAGGAAGACAGCCACGGTCGGCACCCCTTCGGCCTTGAACTTGCGCAGCAGCTCAAGCCCTTCTGTATCCGGGAAGCCGAGATGCTTCCGGTCGCCTGCGAATTCCGCATAGGGTTCCTCGCCGAATACGACGACTGCGACATCGGGCTTGGCGGTGTAGCTGCCGTCCTGCGAAAGAGTGGCGTTGCCACCGCTTGCTTCGACGGCGGTTTCCAGACCCGACCAGATCGATGTTGCGCCGGGGAAATTGTCGTTCGTCAGGTCTCCGCCGCCCTGCCAGGTCAGCGTCCATCCGCCTGCAGCCTGCGCGATGCTGTCGGCGGCGCTACCTGCGACCAGGACATTCGCCCCTTCCTTCAGAGGAAGAACGCCGTTGTTGGTCAGGATCACCTGCGACTTGGCAACCGCCTCGCGCGCGATGGCGCGGTGTTCGGCAGAGCCCAGCAGCGAATAATTACCAGCGTTGGGACGGTCGGAAGGCTTCACGAACTCGTCCAGCAGCCCTGCGCGCATCTTCATGCGCAACACGCGGCCCACCGCCTCGTCGAGGCGCGCCATCGGGATCGTGCCGTCCTCGACCTGTGCTACCAGCGTTTCGAGCAGGCCTTTCCAGTCGTCAGGAACCATGTAGATATCGAGACCGGCGAGAAGCGATTGCGGGCAATCGGTATTGGTGCAACCCTTCACCTGTCCGTGCCCGTTCCAGTCGCCGACCACGAGGCCGTCGAAGCCCAGTTCGCCGCGCAGGAAATCGGTCAGCAGCGCTTCGTTGCCATGCATCTTGCGCCCGTTGACCGAGTTGAAGCTGGCCATGATCGTTTCGACACCGGCGTCGATGGTTGCCGGATAGGGATAGGCGTGCAACGCCTTCAGGTCCTCGATGTCGCCGTTCACTTCGCCCTGGTCGACGCCCTGGTCGGTCCCGCCGTCGCCGAAGAAATGCTTCGCGGTGGCGATGACGTGGCCTGCGCCCAGACGGTCGGGATCGCCCTTGGCACCCTGAAGGCCTTCTACAAGCGCCGCGCCGAGCGGGGCGACGATCTTCGGATCTTCCGAATAGCTTTCATACGTGCGGCCCCAGCGGTCGTCGCGCGCGACGGCCACGGTGGGCGAGAAGTTCCAGTCGATGCCGGTTACTTCGATCTCGACTGCCGTGGCATGGCCGATCCGGCGCAGCAGGTCGGCATCGCGGGTCGCGCCAAGGCCGATATTGTGCGGGAAGATCGTGGCCTGCACGATATTCGTGTGTCCGTGGACGGCGTCCGTGCCCCAGATCGTCGGGATGATCGGCTCGCCGTTTTCCTGTAGCTGGACTGAGGCGAGATACATCTCGTCGGCATAACGCAGCCATTCGGAAGCCGGGGCGAATTCATCGCCATAGGGGCCGCCGTTGCCGCCGTTGAGATAGCTGCCGAACCGATAGCGGCGCATATCTTCGGGAGTGAAGGAGTTGATCTGCGGCTGGATGAGCTGTGCGACCTTGCGCTCCAGGCTCATGCGCGAAAGCAGGTCGGCAACGCGGGCGTCTTCGGACACCTCGGCGACTGCCACGGGGGTCGTTTCGACCTCTGCCGGAATTGCCGAACAACCAGCCAGGGCAAGGGCCGCCGCCGATGCCGTCCAAAACGCCTTCTTCATCTTGTCCCTCCGCGCTCCCATTGAATTGAGAACGTTATCAATGGACAGAGGTGACACGACTTCCAAGTAAAATCAAGCCGCCAGATTTAGCGTTTGGCCGTCACGAGAAGCACTGTTGCAATGACTGCGAGGGCTGCCAGCACGAAGAACAGCCCATCGAAGCCGAATAACGGCACAAGGGCGAGGGTCAGCCACGGCATGATCAGGCTGGGAACGGTGTTGGTGAGATTGAAGATGCCAAGGTCGCGGCCACGCGTGGCAGGCTTGGGCAAAAACCTCAGCGTCTGGCTGGAATGGAGGGCCAGGAACACGCTGGTGGCGAGACCGAAGACCACGTAACCGAGGATGGCCCCAGTCAGCGTGTCGGAGATCCCCATGACGACCAGGCCTACCGCGCCGATCCCGGCCCCGATGCTCAGCGGGAGTAGGGGCCGGTCGTTCCGGTCGGACCAGCGACCGGCGAGCATGGCCAGCGGGATCGACAGGGCCAGCACGAAGGTGAATACGGTGGCGGTACGGTTGTCGCCGAAATCCGCATCGATTGTAGCGAACCAGATGAGCAGGTAGGCGAACAGAGCTGCCTCGGCGATCTGGACCAGCAGGCGCGCAAGCCACATGCGCGCGACCGTGCTTCTGGGCTGCCTGGCATGATCTTGCGAAGCGTGTGCGTCCACGTCAGCACGGGACATCAGGTGCGGCATTGCGACCGGTTTGCCGAACACCACCACCGGTAGCACACAGGTTACGACAATTCCCGCCACGATGGCGAGACGCGCGTCGGGGTCCGCTATGCCGGGTATCGTTACCAAGGCTCCCGACAGTGCCCCCAGCGCCGGGGCAAACGCGAGCAGGCCTCCCAGCTTGCCCTTCTGCATGTCGGGCACACAATCTCCTGCCCATGCGGCCAAGGGGGCCAGCATCATGTTGAGGCCGATTTGCCAGACGACAATCAGCCCTAGCAGCTCAGACGCATTCCCGGTCTTTCTCACACCGATCAGCAGGATCGACGACAGCAAGAGCCCTGCCAGGATCCAACCGCGCCGGTTCCTGGTAATGTCGCTCAGCCAGCCGAAGAGGATGTTCGAAATACTGGCGGAAATGGCCCCGGCAAAGGCGATATAGGCTAGCGCACCGATCGTGTCGGTTGCCTCGAGTTCGCCGACCCTCACGGGGAGCAATAACGTCAGGAATGGAACGTAGGCTACGGCGCCGCCTGCCACCGCCAGGGCATAAAGCCACAGGAAGCGTTCGGACTGCCCGACCTGTGTCCTGCTAGGCTCCATTCGTGCCCGCAGGAGCAGGGCCGGTCGACCCGCGCACGACCAGTTCACCCTTGACCCGCACGGGCTCGGACGGAACCTTGCCTCTTTTCGCATCGATCAGAAGTTCGACCGCGCGCGAGGCCGTGGCGGCGATCGGCTGGTCGACAGCGGTGAGGGGCGGCTGGGTAAAACGGACGATCGGCGAGTTATCGAAGCTGACCACGGAGAGGTCTTCCGGTACGCGCAACCCCTTTTCCTTCGCAACCTGAAGGGTCGCGAACGTCATCTGGTCGCTGCTGGCGATGATGGCCGTCGGCCTTTCGGGAAGCGAAAGCAGTTTTTCCGCTGCCTTGAGGCCGCTTTCGAACCCGAAATCTCCGCGTTCGCACAGTCCCTCGGTCGGGTTCTTCGCGGCGAACATCGCCTCTTTCCATCCCGCGATACGCCAGTCGCTCAGGCTGAATTCGGGAGGACCGGCGATAAACCCGATCCGCGTGTGGCCGAGATCGAGCAGATGTTCGGTGGCGATCCGTGCGTTATGCGTGTCGCCCATGGTCATCGGAATGCCCGGTCCCGGCTCGGTCGAACCGATCCGCGCGAATGGAATGCCGCGCTCAGCAAGCAATCCGGTGATGAGTGGATTGCCCGAGTGGGGCGGCGTGAGGATCACGCCGTCCGGCTGCAGGGCGGCGATGGCCGCTCCCAGTTCACGCTCGACGTGGTCGTTATGCGTGTCGACCAGCTCGATCAGCATGCGATAGCCGTGCTCTGCGCAGGTCAGCATCCCGCCCAGCAGCATCTGGTCGACCCAGTCGCGGCCTTCGCGGGCGCGCCAGTCGGCGATGGTCAGGTCCCGGTCATTGATCGCAAGAATGAGGTATGAACGCGAGCCGCTCATCCGCTGGGCCGCGATCGAGGGGACATAGCCGAGCTTGTCGATGCTCGCCTGCACGCGCTCTTTCATGGCGGGACGGACATTGGGCTCGTTATTGATAACGCGGCTGACGGTCTGGAGCGAAACCCCAGCGTCTGCTGCCACGTGCTTGATGGTCACGGCCTGGCGGCGCCTGCCCATAACGAAACCCCCCAATGGTCAATTGGATATCGACCGATCCACAGCCAACCTAATCCTGGCGGTCAGGATTTGGAATGGTCCGGTTGCGTTTTTCAAGAGAGGAAAGACAAACGGGCCCCGGTCTCGCAACCGGGGCCCGTAGTGTTTTCCTGCCTTCTACCCCGGTTCTTAGAAATTGAACCGGGCGATGAAGGTATAGCGGCGGTCATTGCGGAACGCGGCGCTGGTCACGCGGGTCCCGTCGTAATCGATCACTGCCGATTGCTTCAGCACCTGGTCCAGCAGGTTCACGCCCTGAACACCGATTTTCAGGTTATCGGTCACATCGTAGAAGATCGATGCGTCGAGCTGCCCACCCGATTCCTGCCAGATAGGCGAGAATGGGAAGAGGTCATCACGTGCTGTGAGCAGGAATTCGCTACGCCAGTTATACGCTGCACGCGCCGAGAACGGACCACGCTCGTAGAATAGCGTCGCGTTGATCGTATGCTCGGAAATTCCTGCAAGAGGCTGGAATTCCACGAACGGGCTCGCGTTCAGCGGAAGTGCGCCGTTGGCGATCGACGGTGTTCCCGGATCCTGCAGCGTCGGGTTCGAGAAGTCGCCCCCGTCCACATAGGTGTAGGAGAACTGACCACCGAAGCCGTTCAGCAAGCCGGGCAGGAAGTCCCAAGTCTGCTGATATGCCAGCTCGAAGCCCTTAAGCGTGCCTTCTAGCTCGTTCGACGGACCGGTGACGAGTACGTCTTGGGAAACGCCACTCGGACTTGTATAGTTTACGATGTTGGTGCCGGTCGAAACGATACCCGAAATGTCCTTCATGAAGGCGGCCAAGGTAAGCGAGCCGACATCATCGAAATACCATTCGGCCGAGAGATCGTAATTCCACGATTCGGTCGGACGGATGTTACGGTTACCGGTGGTTATGCTCAGCAGCGGTCCCGACGTTACGCCCTGCGAGTTGAATCCGAACGTGCCATTGGCAGCGAAGGTATTCAGGTCAGGACGGGATATGCCCTTCGAAACTGCACCGCGGATAACTACGCCGGTTCCACTGTCGAGGCGGACGTTAAGTGCCGGAAGCCAATGATCGAATTCGATCGGACGGGCGTCCGGTATGCCTTCGCCGGTAATGAGCGCTGCGTACTGGTCGAGGCGTTCACCCGTAAGCGCGCAGTACGCTCGTGCGGCACCTGGAGGCCCAGGGAGTGCACACAAGGACGTGATTTCCGCAGCCGAAACGATGCCGTCGCCATTGGCGCCGGGGTTGACGTCCACGTTGTCGAACTGATCGCCCGGACGCTCGAAGCCGAGCAGTGTCGAAAGCTTGACCTTCGTCTTTACGTACCGGAGGCCGATATTGCCCCCAAGCGACCAGCCGCCATCGAAATCCGTGCCAAAGTCGAGGCGTGCGTAAGCAGCTGAAGTGATTTCCGTTACCTCGGAAATTTCTTCGGGGCAGAACGGATCGCACTGCGTGGTTACGCCAGTGATCGGATTGGTCCGCGAACGCCCGGCAACACCCAGGTTGAAACGCTCGGGCGTCTGCGAAAAGGTCGAGATCTCGTCCCATTGACCCTGCGTAATGCCATCGAGATATTCCTGCAGGAAATCGTCACCGCCATAGAACCAAGCCTCTCCGCCGGGGATCGGCAAGGACGTCTCACCCCTCTGGAAATTGTCGGCGAATGGCGCGCGCACCTGCGTGTAAGCGGGAAATTCATCCGTGTATGCCCCGCCAGCGATCGCGAATTCCTGATCCGGCAGGCCGGTATAGAAACGACCGGGAGTGAAGCCAGGCTGACCCCAGTCGTAGGAGATCGTCCCAGCACCGCCCGGATTACAGCCCGGACCTTCGCCCCACGGTGCACAGCCGCCACGGCCGGCCCACGGTGCGGACAGGTTGCCCCAGGTGCTGAAGTCGGTGTTACGAGTCGTGCGATCGCGACCAGCCCAACGGGCGCCAAAACGCGCTTTCTTGAAGAAACCGTCGTCGCTGATGTCGTACTCGAAATCGCCTTTCAGGCTGAACAGTTCGCCATCGTTGTTTTCACGACTGTCGAGGCCGAACCAATAGTAGGTGTAGAAGCCCGAGCTGAAGTAGTCGGCCGGTGCACCGAGTGGAGCGAGGAACTGCACGTCCGGCGTGTCGCCGCTAAGGTCGATCGCAATGTCAGCCCAGGTGCTCATCGCTCCGAAGACGGCATCGCGACGCAGATTCGAAGTGATGTACTGCGCTTCGAAGTTGGCGCGGAAGCGATCCGAGAATTCGGTGTCGATGTCGAAAGAGATATCTTCCGTGACGCTTTTCGTATCCCGCAAGAAGCGGAGCGAGTCGAGCGGAATACCACCGAGTCCGAATGGCGTGGCGTACGGATCGCCGCGTCCGTCGGTTAGGATGCCGCTGACAAAGCGGCCATCCTCGAATACCCAGGTGCTGTCTTCGCGCACATCAGGCGAAGAAACGCCATCATCGATGCGGCCTTGCAGCGCGAACTCTTCGGTAAAGAAGCTCGTTTCCGAGCGCAGGTATTCCAGCGTCATCAGCAGGCCGCCGTCGCTGGATTCAAATTGCGCGACGGCGGAGAATGCTTCGCGATCACGATCCAGGTCTGTTGTGCGCACATTGGCGAACTGCGGGACGATCACGGTGTCGCTCGGGGGGAATTCGCCCGGAAGCAGTATGTCACCGCTGAGAATGCCGTTGGAATCTACCGGCGCCGCACGAATACAGGCACCATCGAGATCCGACGGACGATAACAGGAATCGACCACCTGCGACGCATCGGTGCGCGCCTTAAGTGCCGAATTGGAATAGCTGAGCTGCACACCGAAAGTGCCGGCAGCAGAATCGAACGTGTCCGATGCCAGCACGTTGAAAGTCGGCGACCAATCCTCGCGCAGGTCTCCGTAATTCGCCTCGATCGAACCTGCGATGTTGAGGCCGGGTTTGTCGAGCGGCTTGCGGGTCACGAGGTTGACCATGCCGGCGATGTGGCCTTCGATCATGTCCGCAGTCGAGTTTTTGAAAACTTCGACACGGCCGACGAGTTCAGGCGAAACATCCTCGAAACTTAGCGAACGACCGCCATTTGCCGAGAAGATATCGCGACCATTCAGTTCCGAGCGAACATAGGGAAGGCCGCGGATGATAACGCCCGAGCCTTCAACCGAAAAGCGGGTCGGGTCGGACGTTTTCTCGAACCGGCCGATGTTGACACCGGGAATGCGCTGAAGGGTTTCCGCAACCGAACGATCCGGCAGGGCCCCAATGTCTTCAGCAGTGATGACATCGACGATGGTGTCGGCGTTTTCCTTGATGCTCTGCGCACTTCTCAGCGACTGGGCGAAACCCGTCACGATGATGACGTTATCCTGATCGAGCTCTTCCGGAGTGCCGCCGGCACTTTCTTCGGTGAGATCTTCATCCGCATCTTGTGCGAAAGCGGGCTGCGCGGCGACGAGCGCAAGGCTCGAGGCGGTCGTCAGTGCGGCAATCCGGCGCCCGTACGTGGCGCCACCTGTTTTGGTGCGAGACATGTATCCTCCCTGGTCCCAAGCGATATGTCAGGACGAATCCTGCATTCATTCTGTCATATATCGCTACTTGTGAGCGTTCACAACATACAATATGAACGTTCACAACATCCGTGGCAGACTGGCAACAGCTGCCCTTTGGTGGCATGGAGTTTCAATGGCTATCGAACATATCGTCATCGTCGGGGGCGGAACTGCTGGCTGGATGGCTGGCGCCGCCCTTTCGCGCATCCGCGAAGGCCGGCAACTGAAGATCACGCTCATCGAATCCGAGCAAATCGGAACGGTCGGTGTGGGCGAGGCGACCATTCCCCCATTCGTCGAATTCAACCAGGCGCTCGAGATCGACGAGCGCGAGATGCTTTCGGCCACGCAGGGTACATTCAAGCTGGGGATCCAGTTCAGCAACTGGGGGCAGGTCGGCGAAAGCTACATCCACCCTTTCGGGAATTACGGATACGATCTCGGCGGCATCAATTTTCACCAGGTCTGGCACGCACTGCGTCAGCGCGGTGACAAGAGGCCGTTGCAGGCCTTCAACCTAGAGACGATGGCGGCCTACTTCGGACGTTTCTCGCGGACGCAGGACTACAGTAGCGAAGACCTGCCTCCGATGAATTACGCCTATCACATCGACGCGTCGCGCTATGCCGGTTTCCTGCGCCAATATGCCGAGAAGCGCGGGGTCGTGCGGCAGGAAGGGCGCGTGGACGATGTTTCGCTGCATGCCGAAAGCGGCTTCGTTAAATCGGTTACCCTCCAGAGCGGCCAGGCGATCGAGGGCGATTTTTTCGTCGACTGTTCCGGCTTTCGCGGCCTGCTGATCGAGCAGGCGCTCGAGACCGGCTATGAAGATTGGACGCATCTGCTGCCATGCGATCGCGCGGTGGCACTGCCCTGCAACCGCGACGACGGGTCTCCGCCTCCGCCATTCACCAAGGCGACTGCGCATTCGGCAGGCTGGCAGTGGCAGGTCCCGCTCCAGCACCGCAACGGTAACGGACACGTCTATTGCAGCGAATTCATGTCGGATGACGAAGCGCACGACATCCTGGTCAAGAACCTCGCCGGCAAGCCGACGGCGGAACCCAATTTCCTGCGCTTCGTCACGGGGCGGCGAAAGAAGTTCTGGAACAAGAACGTTGTCTCCATCGGTCTCGCATCCGGCTTCATGGAGCCGCTGGAATCTACCTCGATCCATCTCATCAACACAGGCGTGAACAAGCTGATTGCCTTGCTGTCGCTCGATGGCGTCAACGAGGCGCAGATCAGCACCTACAACCGGATCACCCGCAAGGAATACGAGCGGATCCGCGACTTCCTGGTGCTGCACTACAACGCTACGCGCCGGAACGATTCTCCCTTCTGGGATCATGTTCGCACCATGGAAGTGCCGGATACGCTCACCGAAAAAGTCGAGATATTCAAGGCGAACGGCCAAGTCCTGCGTGAGGAAGACGAGCTTTTCACCACCACCAGCTGGGCGGCAGTCATGATGGGGCAGGGAATTTCGATGGAAGGCAACAGCCCGATGGCCGACAATGTCGCAACCCAAATGGCGGGCGAAGTCGACGAGATGGAAAAATCCATCCGCTGGCTGGTGGAAAGAATGCCGGGTCACGGCCAATACATCCAGAAATACGGTCCGGCTCCGGCGTAATCCTTGCCCTTGGCCACGGCGCGGGTTAGCGCTCACCGGCAATGTTCGACCCGCAGGCTTTCCGCAGCGCACTCGGCTCTTTCGTAACCGGCGTCACCATCGTGACGACGCGGGGCGAGGACGGGCGCCCAATCGGACTGACGGCGAACAGTTTCAACTCGGTCAGCCTCGACCCGCCGATGGTCCTGTGGAGCCTGTCGCTGCATTCCGGCAGCCTGCCGGTATTCCGCGAAGCGAAGAGCTGGGCGGTGCATGTGCTTGCCGCGGACCAGCAATCCATGTCGGACCGCTTCGCCCAGCCGGGGCAGGACAAGTTCGAAGGTCTCGCCGCCGAGGACGGGCCGGAAGGCGCGCCGCTGATAGAAGGCTACGCCGCGCGTTTCGGATGCCGTGCGCGGTTCGAATACGAAGGCGGCGACCATGCGATTTTCCTTGGCGAAGTGGTCGATTTCGAGCGGCGCGATGCAGAGCCGCTGATCTACCATTCGGGCAGCTACGGCCGCCTCATGCGCTCGCCCACCGGGGAAGACCTCGAACACGAAGGATTGGCCGAGAAAACTTCCAGCGGTCTTGCCCTTACGGAACGCGGGAATGAACTGATGGAAGCGTTGCAGCGCCTGTCGAAGCGCTAGACTCGACACAATTGCCCCGATACCGGTTGCGAAAAGCAACCAGCAGGAGAGGCAGCCATCATGAAAACACGCATCACCGAAATGTTCGGCATCGAGCACCCGATCATCCAGGGCGGCATGCATTACGTCGGCTTTGCGGAAATGGCGGCGGCGGTTTCCAATGCGGGCGGGCTCGGCATCATCACTGCGTTAACTCAGGGCACGCCCGAAAAGCTGGCGAATGAAATCGCGCGCTGCAAGGACATGACCGACAAGCCGATCGGCGTGAACCTGACCTTCCTGCCGACGGTCAATGCGCCCGACTATCCGGGCCTCGTGCGCACGATTATCGAAGGCGGCGTGAAGATCGTGGAGACGGCCGGCAACAATCCGGCGCAGGTCCTGCCCTTCTTCAAGGATGCGGGCGTCAAGGTGATCCACAAATGCACCAGCGTGCGCCACAGCCTCAAAGCCCAGTCCATCGGCTGCGACGCGGTCAGCGTCGACGGCTTCGAGTGCGGCGGCCACCCGGGCGAAGACGACATCCCGAACATGATCCTGCTCCCGCGTGCGGCGGACGAGCTGGAAATTCCCTTCGTCGCCAGCGGCGGCCAGGCCGATGCGCGCAGCCTCGTCGCCAGCCTCGCCATGGGCGCGGACGGCATCAACATGGGCACCCGCTTCATCGCCACCAAGGAAGCGCCGGTGCACGAGAACGTGAAGAAGGCGATCGTCGCAGCGAGCGAGCTCGACACGCGCCTCGTCATGCGTCCGCTGCGCAATACCGAACGCGTGATGACGAACGATGCGGTCGAGGAACTGCTCGAAATCGAAAAGCAGAAGGGCGATGACCTGAAATTCGAGGACATCATCGAACAGGTCGCGGGCGTCTACCCGCGGATCATGACCGAAGGCGACATGGACGCAGGCGCATGGTCGTGCGGCATGGTGGCCGGGCTCATCAACGACATTCCGACCTGCAAGGAACTGATCGACGGCATCATGGCCGATGCGGACAAGATCATCCGCCAGCGCCTTGCCGGTTTCATCGACGCGTAGGAGCAGTCGCCATGCTCGATACCGCCAGGCGCTTCGCCTATAACGAAGACCACGAGGCCTTTCGCGACACGGTTCGCCGGGTCTTTGCCGAGCACATGACCCCCTTCCTCGACAAGCACGAGGAAGAGGGAATCGTCGGGCGTGAAGCATGGAAGGCGTTGGGCGAGGCAGGAATGCTGTGCCCCACGGTCGCAGAAGAGAACGGCGGCCTCGGCCTCGATTTCGGCTTCAACTGCGTGATCGCCGAAGAACTGAGCTATCTCGGCTCGTCCGCCGGCTTTACCCTGCAAAACGATATCACCGTCAATTACTTCGAACGGCTCGGCACGGACGAGCAGCAGAAGAAGTACCTGCCCGGCATGGTGTCCGGCGACATCATCACCGCCATCGCCATGACCGAACCGGGCGCGGGCTCCGACCTGCAGGGTGTGCGCACCACCGCGGTCCTCGACGGCGACGAATGGGTCATCAACGGCTCGAAGACCTACATCACCAACGGCCAGAACGCCGATGTCGTAATCGTGGTCGCCAAGACCGATCCGTCGCAGGGCGCCAAGGGCACTTCGCTGATCCTCGTGGATGCCGGTACTCCCGGTTTCGAGCGCGGGCGCAATCTCGACAAGATCGGCCAGCACGCAGCCGATACCTCGGAACTGTTCTTCCAGGACTGCCGCGTGCCCAAGGACAATCTGCTCGGCGGGGAAGGGCGCGGCTTTATCCATTTGATGGAGGAACTGCCGCAGGAACGCCTGTCGATTGCCGTCGGTGCACAGGCCGGTGCCCAGCGCGCCTTCGACGAAGCGGTCGCCTTCACCAAGGACCGCAAGGCGTTCGGCAGGACGGTGTTCGAATTCCAGAACACCAAGTTCGTGCTCGCCGATTTAGCCGCCAAATTGCAGGTGGGCTGGGCGCATCTCGACTGGGCAATCCTGCGCCATCTCGAAGGCAAGCTCACCACGGACGAGGCGAGCGCTGCGAAGCTTTGGCATACCGACCTTCAATGGGAATGCTGCGACCAGGCCCTGCAACTGCATGGCGGCGCCGGCTACATGAACGAATATCCCATCGCCCGCCTGTGGCGCGACGCCCGCGTCCAGCGCATCTATGGCGGCACGAACGAAATCATGAAGGAAGTCGTCAGCCGCGCGATCTGAGGAGAATAGCATGACCGACCCGCTGGATTTTTCAGGCAAGAGTGTCCTCGTGATCGGGGGGACGAGCGGGATCGGCAACGGTATCGCGCACGGCTTTCGCGATCACGGTGCCGATGTCCACGTGACCGGCACGCGCGCCAAGGCGGATGATTATGCAGAGGCCGACGGCAGCGTGATGGAAGGGCTGACCTTCCACTCGCTCGACGTCAGCGACCGCGATGCCGTGGACACTTTCGAATGGCCCGAACGGCTGGACGTGGTGGTGCTGTGCCAGGGCATCGCCCGCTACAATCGCGAGGAATTCACCCGCGAAGGGTGGGATGCGGTGATGGCGGTCAATCTCGACTCCCTGCTCGACTGCGCCAATGCGGTGCGCATGAAGCTGGCCGATACGGGCGGCTCGCTGCTCATTGTCAGTTCGATCGGCGGCTATCGCGGATTGATCGGCAATCCCGCCTATGGTGCCAGCAAGGCGGCCGCGATCAGCATGGTCAAGTCGCTTGGAGTTGCATTCGCTGCCGAGGGTATCCGCGTAAACGGTATCGCGCCGGGCTATGTGCACACGAAGATCAACGATGCCTTCCTCGGGAACGAGAAGTTCCGCGATGCCACCATCGCGAGCACGCCGCGTGGCCGACTGGGGCTGCCGCAAGACATGGCGGGTGTCGCTCTGTTCCTCTCCTCGCCGCTTGCGGATTATGTCGTCGGCCAGACGATCAGCGTGGACGGCGGGTTGTCGCTGGCCTGATCGCGCACGCGCTTCGCCTTTCCTACTTGTTCTTCAAATGGCAATCGGGATGAGTGGCAAAGGGTGAAAGGGGACATCGAGGTGTCAACCGGTCGGAGTGTTGAAAATCCGTTTTAAACCAAAGACTAAGGGCCGATTTGCAAAGGCGACACACTGTCGCCTTCGTCACCCGGCAAGGATGTGAACATGGAATACGTCAATCTTGGCCGGTCAGGCCTCAAGGTCTCCCGCCTCTGCCTCGGATGCATGAGCTATGGCGATACCAGCAGGGGCTGGCATGGCGATTGGGTACTGTCCGAGAAGGAGAGCCGCCCCTTCATCCGCGAGGCGGTGGAGGCGGGGATCAATTTCTTCGACACGGCCAACATGTATTCGATGGGCGCGTCCGAAGAGGTGGTTGGCAGGCTGCTGCCGGAATTCGCCAAGCGTGACGAGATCGTCGTGGCGACCAAGGCCTTCCTGCCGTGGCGGCAGGCGCCGAATGCCGGCGGGCTTTCACGCAAGAGCCTGATGCAGGCGATCGACGACAGCCTCGACCGGCTGGGCATGGACTATGTCGATCTCTACCAGATCCATCGCTGGGACGAGAGCACGCCGATCGAGGAAACAATGGAGGCGCTGCACGACATCGTGAAGTCGGGCAAGGCGCGCTACATCGGTGCATCGTCCATGGCGGCATGGCAATTCGCCAAGGCACAGGAGGTGGCGCGCGCGAATGGCTGGACGCCCTTCATTTCGATGCAGAACCACGTGAACCTCCTCTACCGCGAAGAAGAACGCGAGATGATCCCGCTGTGCCGGGATCAGGGCGTCGGCATCATTCCGTGGTCGCCGCTGGCGCGCGGCAAGCTCGCTAGGTCGTGGGACGAAAGCACCGTCCGCAGCGAAACCGATGGTTTCGGCAAGATGCTCTACACGCAGAATGTCGATGCGGACCGCGCCATTGTCGAGGCTGTCGGCAGGATCGCGGAGGCGCGCGGCGTGTCACGGGCGACCGTGGCGCTCGCCTGGCATTTCGCGGTCGACGGGATTACCGCGCCGATCATCGGGGCGACCAAGGACGGCCACATCTCAGCGGCGGTGGCGGCCATGTCGCTCGACCTGACGCAGGAAGAGGTTGAAAGCCTCGAAAATCCCTACACGCCAAAAACGCCTGTTGGCGTCGCCTCGACCGCTCCGCGAAACTGGTCACTGACCCTCAAGGGCAAATAAAAGTCCCGCCCGGCGCTTTGCGGAACCGGGCGGGACAGTCGGCACTGGGTGCGAAGGGGATACAACGCTCACGGCAGTGCCGGGAGCTTGGCGCTAGCCGGGCAGGAAGACGCTATCCGTGACGTGGATGACGCCATTGGTGGTCTTCACGTCCGCCTGGATGACTTCGGCTTCACGGCCGGCGGCATCGGTGACCACGATTGCGCTGCCATCGAAGCTGGCAGTCAGCGTTTCGCCAGCCAGCGTTTCGAATTCATAGCTGCCGCCTGACTGGCGGATGGCCTGCGACAGGCGCGCCGCCGGGATGCGGCCGGCCACCACGTGATAAGTCAGGATGGTAGTCAGCGTGTCGCGGTTTTCGGGAAGCAACAGGCTTTCGACTGTGCCGTCAGGCAGTTCGCCGAATGCGTCGTCGGTCGGCGCGAAGACGGTGTAGGGTCCGGGCGACGACAGGGTCTCGACGAGGCCTGCGGTGTCGACGGCGGTAACCAGCGTTTCGTGGATGCCGGTGCTCATCGCGGCTTCGACGATGTTGGGCTGCGATTTCTTTTCGCCGTGATTATGGGCGAGGGCCGGCGCGCCGGCGACAAGGGCGAAACCGCCCATGGCCAGGACCGATGCTGCAGCTGCGGCTTTGACTTTCGTGCTAATAGGCAAGGAAACTCTCCGAATTTTCTGCCCGTCCAGTGACATAAGCGGTCGGGACAGGTGACGTTCCGGAGAAACGGCTAAATTCTGCGGTTTTCTAGACGCAGAAATTCGATCTCTGTGACCGTGTTTTCTCGATCTGGATCGTTACGTGATGAATTCTGTGGTGATGTTCCAGCTCGCCCGCGACTTCGGAGAGGAATCCATCGCCCGGATGGCCGCCCGGCATAATCAGATGCGCTGTAAGGGCGGTCTCTGTGGTCGACATCGGCCAGATATGAAGATCGTGGACGGCCTCCACCCCGTCGAGCTCGGCAAGGTAACCACGCACGGCCTTCTCTGAAACGCCTTTCGGCACCGCCAGCAGACTCATCGCGACGCTGTCCTTTAGCAGCCCCCACGTGCCCCAGGCGATCACCGCCACGATGAGCAGGCTCACCGCAGGATCGACCCAAAGGGCGCCGGTAAAGAGGATGGCGATTCCGGCGAGGACGACGCCCAGGCTCACCAGCGCGTCAGCTGCCATGTGCAGGAACGCGCCGCGGATGTTCAGGTCGTGCTCTCGCCCGCGCAGGAAGAGAAGCGCCGTGCCGGTGTTGATGGCGATGCCGATACCCGCGACGATGACCATGGTCATGCCCTGGACCGGCTGGGGATTGGAAATGCGATGCGCGGTCTCGAATGCGATGGCGCCGATCGCGATCAGCAGCAGTGCCGCATTGGCGAGAGCTGCGAGAATGGTCGAGCTCTTGTAGCCATAAGTGAACCGCTCGTTCGGGGGGCGCTTGGCAGCGACGCTGGCCCCCCAGGCCAGGAGCAGCGCCAACACGTCGGAAAGATTGTGACCGGCATCTGCGATCAGCGCCATCGAGCCGGAGATCCAGCCGTACACCGCCTCGACTATGACGAAGCCGGTATTGAGGATTATGCCGATCAGGAATGCGCGGCCGAAATCCTTCGGCGCATGGGAATGCCCATGCCCGGAATGATCGTGGTCATGCCCGCCTGCGTGATCGTGGCTGTGGCCGATGCCCAAGTGCCGGTGCCTTCCTTGCGTTTCTTCCTGCCCTCAGACCATCACTGGCCTCGAAAGGCAAACATTACAGCGAGATATCCTGCCAGCAGGAAGACGCTATTCGTAAATGCAGCTGTCGAGCCCGTCTCGCGCCACCACGCCAATGCGCGCCGAAATGGTGTTGCCGTGCCTGCGCAGCCAGCCGCCGGGATTTGTCACGGAGCGCTCCTGCGGCAGCGGAAGGGCAGCGGCCATGCGTGCTGCCTCAAGCGGCGTGAGGCTCGCCGCCGACTTACGGAAATAACGCTGCGCTCCCGCTTCGGCGCCGTAAGTGCCGATGCCGGTCTCCGCGACGTTCAGGTAGACTTCCATGATCCTGCGCTTGTCCCAGATGTTCTCGATCAGGACAGTGAACCAGGCTTCCAGCCCTTTGCGAAAGTAGCCTCCGCCTTGCCACAGGAATACGTTTTTCGCGGTCTGCTGGCTGATCGTCGATCCGCCGCGGATACGGCCACCCTGTGCGTTCCGTTCGATCGCTTTCTCGATTGCTTCCCGGTCGAAGCCGTCATGCGTGCAGAACTTGCCGTCTTCCGCCGCGATTACCGCGCGCACCAGGTTCCGGTCGATGTTCGACAGGGGCTCCCAATCCTTGGTGATCCCGTCACCGTTCATCACCATCGTTGCAGTTACCGGCACGGGTACGAATTTGAACGTCAGGACAAGCAGAAGGCTGAGCGCGACGAAGCCGAGCAGGAATTTGAACAGGAAGCGGACGAGAAAACGCATGGATTGCCCTTGGATATAAAAACGGCGCGAGGAAAGCCCCGCGCCGTTTCGATGTCATTTCTTCCTGCCTTAGGCAGCGCCCGGCAAAAGCCTTTCGCCAGCGATCGCCTTCATCGCTTTCTGCAGCTTTTCGAAAGCCCGGACCTCGATCTGGCGGATGCGTTCGCGGCTGACAGAATAGACCTGGCTCAGCTCCTCGAGCGTCTGCGGATTGTCCGTCAAACGACGCTCGGTAAGGATGTGTTTTTCGCGGTCGTTGAGGCTGTCCATCGCTTCCACGAGCATTTCGTGGCGGACTTCCTTTTCTTCCGCGTCGGCAACCGTCTCGTCCTGCAGCGGACGATCGTCGGTAAGCCAGTCGAGCCATTCGCCCGAGCCTTCTTCGCCGTTGCGCATGGAGACGTTGAGCGACCCGTCGCCGCCCATCATCATCCGGCGGTTCATGTTGATCACTTCCTGCTCGGGCACGCCGAGGTCGGTCGCAATCTTGTTCACATCGTCGGGATGAAGGTCCGTATCCTCGTAGGCGTCGAGGTTTTTCTTCATGCGGCGCAGGTTGAAGAAGAGCTTCTTCTGCGCGGCCGTTGTACCCATTTTTACGAGCGACCAGCTGCGCAGGATGTATTCCTGGATGCTGGCCTTGATCCACCACATCGCATAGGTCGCGAGGCGGAAGCCGCGGTCGGCTTCGAACTTCTTGACGCCCTGCATGAGGCCGACGTTACCTTCGGAAATCAGATCGGAAACCGGCAGGCCATAGCCGCGGTAACCCATCGCGATTTTCGAGACGAGCCGCAGGTGCGACGTCACGAGCTGCGCCGCCGCGTCGGGATCGTCGTGTTCCTCATAGCGCTTCGCGAGCATGTATTCCTGCTCTTGCGTCAGCACCGGGAATTTCTTGATTTCGGATAGATAGCGGTTGAGGCTCTGCTCACCGCCGAGCGCCGGTACGCTCAAAGATTTGGTGTTGCTCACTTATTCCTGACCTTTCTAGCGTCGACCTCGTTTGCCGGACCCCTGATGGGCATCCGGTCTATCGGGCCACTGGGTTACTTATACCGCAATCCGCGGAAAAATGCATCTGTCTTTCGTCGATTTCAACGTGCGGTTTCGTCGATAAGTTCCCGCATATCGGCAGGCAATTCAGCGCGGAAATCCAGGGTTTCACCGCTGATAGGATGTCTGAATCCCAGCCGTGCAGCGTGTAGGGCTTGCCGCTCGAAAAGTAGACCTTCGAGCACGCTTCGCAGGGCCTTAGGAGTTCGCCCGTAGACAGGGTCTCCTAATAGCGCATGACCGATTGATGCGCAGTGAACGCGGACCTGGTGAGTGCGCCCGGTTTCGAGTCGGCATTCGATCAGCGCGCAGTGATCGAGCAGGCGCAGGGTTTCGTAATGCGTCACCGCGTGTTTGCCGCGAGAGGAGGTGTCGGGCAGCACCGCCATCTTCTTCCGGTCCTTGTCGGAGCGTCCGATTCGTCCTGAAACCGTCCCGGCGGGCGGGTTTGGGTGACCCGCGCAAACTGCCAGGTAGCGGCGGGTGATCGAGTGGTCGGCAAACTGCGCGGCGAGGCCTTCGTGAGCGGCATCGGACTTGGCCACGACCAGCAGGCCGCTCGTATCCTTGTCGATCCGATGGACGATGCCGGGCCGTTCGACCCCGTTGATCCCCGACAGCTTACCCCTGCAATGATGTAGCAGCGCGTTGACCAGCGTCCCGTCCTGGTTTCCCGCGGCAGGATGGACGACCATTCCGGCGGGTTTGTCGACGACCAGCAGATCGTCGTCCTCGTAGACGATCACCAGCGGAATGTCCTGCGCCGGTGTATCCAGCGGGGTGGGGGCGGGGAGCGCAATGCGCCAGTTCTCGACCCCCTGAACCTTCGCCGATGCCGAAGTCTTCACGGTCTTGCCGATGGTCACCGCGCCATTCGCGATCAGAGACTTGATCCGTTCCCGCGAAAGGCCGGACGCTTCGGCCAAGGCCTTGTCCAGCCTTCCAGGCGAAGTCAGCACTCCAGTGAGGATTTCCGGCGAAGACATGCTATCGCCATGGGCGATGATGCTCGAACTCTCAAGCCGCCTTGTCGAGGCCATGGTGTCGCAGGCAGCCTCGGCGCATCCGCGCGAATGCTGCGGCGTGTTGCTGGGAGAAGGCGGACGGATCACCGAAGTCCGTCTGGCGACCAACGTTCACCCGCAGCCCGAACGCCACTTCGAGATCGACCCGCAACAGCTCGTCGACGCCCATCGCGATGCCCGCAACGGCGGGCCGGCTGTCCTGGGATACTATCATTCGCACCCCAACGGCCGCGAGAGCCCTTCGGCGGAAGATGCAGCCATGGCGGCAGGCGACGGGGCGGTATGGGCGATAATCGCGTCGGATCGAGTCACCTTTTGGCGGGCAGGGGATGGCGGCTTCACGGCGCTTCCCTATGTGGTTCGCGAACGCTAGAAGACCGCAACCAAATTCCACTCCCGACGGGGCCTTAATGACCGACAGCAATCCCACCGATCTTGCGGCAATGCTTTGCTCGCGCCTTTGCCACGACATGTTGAGCCCGGTGGGGGCCCTGAGCAACGGGCTCGAATTGCTGGCAATGGAAACCGATCCGGAAATGCGCAATAGCGTGATGGAGCTGCTCGAGCAGAGCGCGACGATTTCCACCAATAAGTTGAAATTCTTCCGCCTCGCGTTCGGCGCTGCCGGAGGGTTCGGAGATCGCGTCGACGTGGCAGAGCCGCGCTCGCTGATCGAGGCGCTCGTCGCGGACAAGAACAAGATCGAGATCAACTGGGCGATCGAAACCGCCAACCTTTCCAAGCCTTCCGTCAAAGTCCTGCTCAACTTCGCCCAGATCGCAATCGATGCACTGGTGCGGGGCGGGACGCTGGATGTCGGCGCCGAGGTGCGCGACGGCAATTGCGAAATCGTGGTGCGCGCCACGGGTTCCAAGATCGCCTTCGATGAAACGATCGGCAAGGCAATCGAAGGCAGCCTCCCTTCCTCCGAACTGTCGAGCCGCACTGCCGCTGCGCACATGATCGCCTTGCTCGCAGAGGAATCGGGCGGCGGTCTGCAGTACGCACGCACCGACGAGGCCCTGGTGCTCGGCGCGGTCCTGCCCGAACCCGAAGGTCTGATCGGTTGAGCGCCCAAGGAGGCCCGACCGGAGACGAACTCGTCCATCGCGAGTGTCTCTCACCCAATTTCGACGAACGCAGCCTGCCCATTTCCATGCTGGTCATCCACTATACGGAGATGACGAGTGCGGACGTCGCGCTGGAGCGTATGTGCGATCCGGAAGCCAAGGTTTCCGCGCATTACCTCATTTCCGAAGCGGGCGAGGTGACTCGTCTCGTTCCCGAAGAGAAACGCGCCTGGCACGCAGGCCTTTCCTACTGGCGTGGCCACAAGGATGTGAATTCCGCTAGCATCGGGATCGAACTCGATCACCCCGGCCACCTGCACGGTTATCGCGACTTTTCGGAGGCGCAATTCGAAGCGCTTGTGCCGTTGGTCGCGCGCATGGTGAAGGAACATAACATTCCCCGGGCCAACGTCGTCGGCCATTCCGACGTCGCTCCGGCGCGCAAGATCGATCCGGGCGAGCTTTTCCCGTGGGAAAGGCTGGCCGAGTACGGGCTGTGCCTGCCGACACCTAAGATCGAACTAGGCGACCCGTTCGATAACGACGGTGCGTTCTATCTCGCGCTGGAACGGTTCGGATACGACATCACCGATGGGCACAAGGCGGTCGAAGCCTTCCAGCGCCGCTGGCGTCCGCGCAAGATCGATGGCGAGATCGACGGCGAGGTGAGGGCGATCCTCTTCCAGCTGCTGCTCGATCGCGACCGCGGCGTGGCTCGCTAGGACGCATTTCGCCGGGAAGTGAGCGCTTCCCCTCGCTCATTTCCCACCCTATACGAGCGCGTGCCAGGGGGCCGGGCAGCCGCGGGTGTTCGCATCCGAGGAAAGTCCGGGCTCCACGAAACGAGGGTGGCGGGTAACGCCCGCCGCGGGCAACCGTAGGGAAAGTGCCGCAGAGAGTAGACCGCCGATGGCTCTTTCGGGAGATCAGGCAAGGCTGAAAGGGTGCGGTAAGAGCGCACCGGGGTTCTGGTAACAGCGCCCGCATGGCAAACCCCACCCGGAGCAAGGCCGAATAGGGGTGGCGCGCTCTCGCAAGAGGGCCGGGGTGTTTCGCCCCGAGTGTAACAGCTGCGACCGCCCGGGTTGGCTGCTTGAGCCACGGAGCGATCCGCGGCCCAGACGAATGGCTGCCGCTGCAGATACGGTCCGGTTTCGGATACCGTCTGCGGAGACAGAACCCGGCTTACAGGCCCCCTGGCGCTTTTAACGGAACTTGCGAATTACGAGGTAGTAATGCTGCCATCTTCGGCCTGGGCGGCCTGGATGGTTCGCCTGCTGTCGCCTTCGAGAACGAGGGCAGTCAGGCGGCCGGTGCGGAATGCACCCGTGTCGATCCCGACGCGGTTACCGTTGTCCTCCACCTCTTCGAAAATCGTGTGGCCGTGGACCACGACATGGCTGAGCGGCTCTTCGTGGGCGAGGAAGCGGTCGCGGATCCACAGCAGGTCCTTGCGCTTCTGGTCGTCCACGGCGCGCTTGGGATTGATCCCGGCATGGGCGAGGACGTAATCGCCCACGACGATAATCTCTTCGAAACTTTCGAGGAATTCGCGGTCTTTGGCGGGGACCACTTGCTGCATCGCCTTCTGCACCTCTTCGAGCTGCATGCGATTATATTCCTTTTTCTTCACGCCGTAGCTGAGCACGGTCTCGCGCCCGCCATGACGCAGGAAGTGCCGCAGCGTTTCCTTGTCCTTGAAGCTGTCGAGGAACATTTCTTCGTGATTTCCCGCAAGATAACGGACCTTGCGCTTCTTGCCCCATTTGCGGGCAAGCTTGATGACGCCTGCGCTGTCGGGGCCACGGTCGACGAGATCGCCGAGGAAGACGACCGTCGTGTCTGCCGCGCCCGCCTTGGCGTCGTCGTCCTCGATGGCCGCCTGCAAGGCTTCGAGCAGGTCGAGCCTTCCGTGGATGTCGCCGATCACATACCAGCGCTCGCCATCGGGCACGCGCGCGATGCGGCGGGCCTTGTCGGGATTGCGAAAGAGGTTGCGTAGGGACTGGATCATCGTTTCTCGGGCGGCTTTGTAGCCAGTGCGCATCTAGTGCACCGCCTATATAGCGGCAAGCGCTGAGCCGCAGCTTAACGCGTTCGCAGTTGCACAATAGCCACGCTTGATGTTGCGATAGCGAAAAGTTCAGCAAGTAATCTTGCGCCGAATCGTGGCTTGCTGCACGATCATTTCGATTTCGACCGAGGAGCCCTTCCTAAAAATCGGGACCCGGCGAAAACGCAGGTGGGACGAAGCACCAAACCGAACCTAAGGAGTTCGAATATGCTCACGTCCTTTCGCGGCCGACTGGCCGTTTCGCTCGCCGCTCTTGCATGCGGCCTTTCTTCCCCCGCTCTCGCGCAGGACGAAGCCGATGCCGACGGCGTAACCGTTTCGGCGAATGTCTCGCTCGTGACTGACTACCGCTTCCGCGGCGTCTCGCTGTCCGGCGGGGATCCTGCAATCCAGGGTGGTCTAGATGTGGCGCATGACAGCGGCTTTTATGCCGGTGTCTGGGCGTCCTCGATCGACGGCGGTCCGTCCTATGGCGAGATGGAATTCGACATCTACGGCGGCTGGTCGGGTCAGTTGAGCGAAGGTGTCAGCGTCGATGTCGGCCTGCTGTATTATCTCTACCCGTCCGAAGAACTTGGTCTCGATACCGATTACTGGGAGCCCTATGCCTCGATCGGCTTCAATCTCGGTCCGGCAGAAGCGACCGTGGGTGCCGCCTACGCCTGGGAACAGGATTCGCTTGGCGGGGACGACAACCTGTATGTCTACACCGACCTGAGCACCGGCCTGCCCGGAACTCCGCTGACTGTAACCGGTCACCTCGGCTACACCGACGGCGTACTCGCGCCGCCGCTGCTCGCTGGCGATACGGACGACAGCGGTCTCGATTGGTCGATTGGTGCCAGTTATGCGGCCGGCCCGCTCGAAGTCGGCATTTCGTATGTCGGTGTCGAAGGTCCCTCTATCGACGGCTTTACCGACGATGCGATCGTGGGAACCGTGACCGCCAGTTTCTAGAACTCACTGGGGGAAACGGCATGGGGCGCGTTCGCGAGAGCGCGCCCCTTTTCCTTGCGCCGGACATGGCCTAATGGCCCGCCATGACCCAATATCTTCATTCGATGATCCGCGTCAGCGACCCTGACGCCACAGTCGCCTTTTTCGAACTCATCGGCCTGAAGGAAGTGCGCCGCAAGGAAAGCGAGCAAGGGCGTTTCACGCTCATCTTTCTCGCAGCTCCGGGCGAAGAGGGCGTGGCCGAGGTCGAGTTGACCTACAACTGGCCTCCCGAAGACGGCAGCGATGCGGAACACTATGAGGGCGGCCGCAATTTCGGCCACCTCGCCTACCGAGTCGACGATATCTACGAGACCTGCCAGCGGCTGGTCGATGCGGGCCACACCATCAATCGTCCCCCGCGCGACGGGCACATGGCTTTCGTGCGCACGCCCGATGGCATCTCCATCGAGCTGCTGCAGGACGGATACCTGCAACCAGCCGAGCCATGGGCCAGTATGCCCAATACCGGCACCTGGTAAGCCTGTCGGCCTAGAGGTCTGCCTTATCGAGGTAAGGCGACTTCTCGTCCTCGGGGTGGTCGGTCGTCATCCGCAGGATCGTATAGCCGACGACTGCCGAGACGAACGAGCCCATCAGGATACCGATCTTGGCTTCCTCGATCAGTAGCGCGTTTCCGGCGAATGCCAGGCCGGAAATGAACAGCGACATCGTGAAACCGATTCCGCACAGGATCGAGACACCCCAGATTTCCGTCCAGCTTGCGCCATCCGGGCGCGGCGCGAAGCCCAATCTGTCGGCCACATAAATAGCCGACAGGATGCCCACCTGCTTGCCGAAGAAAAGGCCGGCGGCGATCGCAATCGGCAGCGGCGCGATAATGCCTTCCATGCCGAGGTTACCGATTTCAACGCCTGCATTGGCGAAGCCGAAGACCGGCACGATGAGATAGGCGCTCCAGGGCGCAAGACCGTGCTCCAGATGTTCGAGCATGGTGTCGTCGTCCTTGCCGCGCATCGGAATGGTCAGCGCTGCAACCACGCCGGCAATGGTGGCGTGCACACCCGAATTCAGCACAAGGAACCACAGCACGAGCGCCATCACGATGAACGGCGTATAAGCCGAAATGCGCGCACGGTTCATGGCCATCATGATGCCGACGACCACCGCGGCGGCGAGAAGCCACATCACCTTCAGATTGGCCGTGTAGAACAGCGCGATTACCAGCACGGCGCCAATGTCATCGACGATGGCGACGGTTAGAAGGAACAGGCGCAGCGATGCAGGAACCCTGCTTCCTAAGAGGCCCAGCACGCCCATCGCGAAGGCGATATCGGTCGCTGCCGGGATCGCCCAGCCGCGCGTCAGTTCGCCAGCGCCTTCGGCATTGACGAAGAACAGATAAACCAAGGCCGGGAAAACCATCCCGGCTGCAGCGGCAAGGACCGGCATCTTGCGCTGGTCGTTGTCGGACAACTGCCCCTCGATCCACTCGCGCTTCACCTCGAGGCCGACGACGAAGAAGAAGATCGCCATCAGCCCGTCGTTGATCCACAGGTGCAGCGTGTTCAGCTTGAACACGTCGGCGCTGAATAACTCACCATGGAACAGGTGGTGATAGTCCTCCGCCAAGGCGGAATTGGCCGCCAGCATTGCAGCGATGGCGACGAGGATCAGCAGGATCCCGGCAGACGCATCGCTGACGAAGAGGGCGCGGACCGGGGCAAACACGAGACGGATGGGTGAAGGGCGGTTACTCATAGCGCCTGCTCTCTTTCGCAAAGCATCGTGCGTTGCAAGGGGCGAATGTGCAGGTTAGGAAAGCGACAGGGGGATAAAGGGTTGCCGGTCGCACAATTTACGTCTGCCGAATGGCTTGCGTTGCTTCAGCACGAGCTGCTGCTGCTAGCCGCGGTGTTTTTCGCCATTGGACTGATCGACGAACTTGCGGTCGACCTCACCTATGCATGGTTGAGGCTGACGGGCAGGGCGAAACCGGTCGAGGTTCCAGGAAGGGGTTACGCCGTCCAGGACCTTTCCGGCATGGCCGCCGTGTTCATCCCTGCGTGGGAAGAAGATGCCGTGATCGGGCCCACTGTGGCCCATGCGCTTGCGTGTTGGCCGCAGGACGACGTGCGCATTTATGTGGGTTGTTATCGTAACGACCCGACAACGATCGCCTCGGTGGCAGTGGCAGCGCGCAACGACGACCGGATCCGCGTGGTTATCGTCGGCGAGGACGGTCCGACCAGCAAGGCGCACTGCCTCAATCGCCTCTATCGGGCGCTCTGCGAAGACGAGGCGCGCCTGCGCATCAAGGCACACATGGTCGTGCTGCACGATGCGGAAGACATGGTCGATCCGGCTGCATTGGTCCTGCTCGACCGGGCGATCTGGCAGGACGATTTCGTGCAGCTTCCGGTCATGGCCCTACCGCAATCGGACTCGCACTGGATTGCGGGCCACTATTCCGACGAGTTCGCTGAATCGCACGCCAAGGCGATGGTCGTACGCGATGCGCTCGGCGTATCTGTGCCCGGCGCAGGTGTCGGCTCCGCGGTCAGGCGCCCGATGCTGGATCGCCTGGCGCAACGATACGCGGGCGAGCCTTTCGCATCAGCATCGCTCACCGAAGACTATGAGCTTGGTCAGCGGATCGGTGCCTTGGGCGGTACGGGCCGTTTCCTGAGGGCGAGGACCACTGAAGGCAGGCTCGTCGCGACGCGGGCGTTCTTCCCTTCCGACCTTTCGGCCGCCGTCCGCCAGAAAACCCGCTGGACCCACGGCATCGCGCTACAGGGATGGGATCGCCTCGGCTGGCGCGGCTCGCTGATAGAGCGCTGGATGACATTGCGCGACAGGCGCGGGCCGATGGCGGCGCTCGTTCTCGCCGTCGCCTATGCGCTGGTTCTTTGGGCTGCGGTATCGCAGCTTTCCACTACGGCTGGATTGATCGCTCCGCTCGAACCTTCCCCACTGCTGCGGGCCCTCCTTGTGTTCACCATGGCGGGACTGATCTGGCGGCTCGCCATGCGCGCGCTCTTCACCGGCCGCGAGTATGGATTGAAACAGGGCATGATCGCGATCCCGCGGGTTGTCGTTTCCAATGTCATCGCGATCATGAGCGGACGCCGCGCGCTTGTAGCGTACTGGCGCAGCCTGCGCGGGGCTCCGCTGGTCTGGGACAAGACACAGCATCACGATCATCCCTCGCTCGCGCTTCCGACGGCAGCCTACGCATGAGCGTTTCTGCAGTGCAAAGGCGCGGGCAGCCGCTGGTGTTCCTGCTCGTCCTGTTGGGCGGGTGGATGACGCTGAGGTTGGCGACCTGGGAAAACCCCTGGCCACAGGAAATCCTGCGCTCACTGGGTACGCCGGCACACGAGCGGATGGCCGCGATTTCAGACCTGCGCGCCATGCCCGCCAACGAAGAACGAGCCGAAGCCGCCCGGAGAGAGGGGCCGGATTGGGCGGTACCCGTGCCGATTGCCGCCCCGCCGCCCACAATCCTTCCGGCAAGCGCCCAAACCTTACCGGTCTTCGCGCCCGGACGGACCATGACCGGCCACAACATCGTCTGGATGGCTGCAATGTCTCGCCTGCCGATGCCGGCCAGTGTTGCCGAAGCCCTCGACAAGAATGCCCGGGTGGAGCGCGGAGAAATCCAGCTTCCGCAGTCGGCGCGCGAGGATCGCAAGCGCTGGCGTTTCGACGGATGGCTGTTGCTTCGCGGGGAAGGCAAGGCGGCGTTTGCAAGCAGGGGGCCTGTTGCAACTTACGGGGGAAGCCAGCTCGGCGGTGTCCTTTCCTATCGTCTGTCTTCCGCTTCCGCGCACGACCCGGCGCTTTATCTGCGAGCGAATGCGGCGCTGCGCGAGCCCAGAGAAACCGAGGCCGCTTTCGGACTGCGCGCTCGTCCGATCGCTGATGTGCCGGTGACCCTTCACGCAGAGGCGCGTCTGTCCCAGCGGCAGGGAAGCGCGCAAGTGCGCCCCTCCGTTTTTGCTACTGCGGGGTTCGAGCGCAGTGATCTTCCGCTCGGTCTCGTGCTGCGCGGATATGGCCAGGCGGGCTATGTCGCTGGTCGCAATGCGAGCGCTTTTGCCGACGGTCTGGCCGTTGCAGGTCGAGAAGTGGCGCAGTTCGACCTTTCTGCGGTTAGCGCCGATCTTAACGTGGGAGCCGGTGTATGGGGCGGTGCCCAGAAAGGCGCGAGCCGCGTAGACGTGGGTCCGACCACCAGCACGGATGTGCGCTTGGGCGAGTTTTCCGCACGCGTCTCGCTCGACTACCGGATCCGTGTCGCAGGCGATGCCGAACCCGGGAACGGACCCGCATTCACGCTTTCGACGGGCTTTTGACACGGTTCAGCTTTAATAGAGAGTAACGCTGCGATAGGGCAGCGCAATGGATGTCTATCTCCCCATTGCAAACCTGTCCGTCGACGGACTGGTTATCGTCGCGCTCGGTGCGCTGACGGGCATCCTGTCCGGCCTGTTCGGCGTGGGCGGCGGCTTCCTGACCACGCCGTTGCTGATCTTTTATGGCATTCCGCCGACGGTAGCCGCTGCATCGGCGTCGACCCAGGTCACCGGCGCCAGCGTTTCCGGTGTTCTCGCCCATTCCAAGCGGCGCGGCGTCGACTATCGCATGGGTGCGGTGATGATCGGCGGTGGCGTGATCGGGTCTGGCTTCGGGGCGCTCCTGTTCAATTTCTTCCGCTCGATCGGCCAGATCGACGTGGTGATCAACGCACTCTACGTCGTCCTTCTGGGATCGATCGGCCTGCTGATGGCGAAGGAAGCTATCCAGACACTGCGCGGGACGGGCGGATCACAGGCTGCGCGGCGTCGTCATCACCCGCTCGTCGCCAGCCTGCCGTTCCGGTGGCGTTTCTACGGATCGGGGCTTTATATCTCGCCGCTCGCGCCCTTGATCGTGGGCATCGTCGTCGGCATTCTGACCATGCTTATGGGTGTTGGCGGCGGGTTCATCCTCGTGCCTGCCATGCTCTACATCCTCGGGATGAGTGCGAATGTCGTTGTCGGCACCAGCCTGTTCAACATCCTCTTCGTGACCATTGCGACCACCATCATGCACTCGCTCACGACCCGGGCAGTCGACATCGTGCTGGTCGCGCTGCTGCTGCTGGGATCGGTGTCGGGCGCGCAGATCGGTTCGCAATTCGCGGTCAAGGCCAAGCCGGAGGCACTACGGCTCGTCCTCGCCGCGATCGTCTTGCTGGTCGCCTTCCGGATGTTTCTCGGCCTTTTCTACCGGCCCGATGAAATCTACACGGTCTACCCGCTGTGAGGGCGGCGCTCCTCTTCCTCGCAGCCTTCTTCCTGATGGGCCAGCGTGATCCGGTCCTCGTGCCGGAAGTCTCGCAGCATGAGGTGCAGGTCAGGCAGGGCTTCGTGGGGCAGGAACTGCTGCTGTTCGGCGCGGTTCTCGATCCTGCGGGGCGCGCAGGGCAGGACTATGACATCGTCGTCGTCCTGAAGGGACCGAGCGAGCCCATCCGCCTGCGCGAGAAAGAGCGCTTCATCGGGGTCTGGGTCAATGCGGAGAGCACCGATTTCCGCTCTGTGCCGAGCTATTTCGCTGTCGCTTCCTCGCGCCCGATCACCGAGATCGTCGACGACAAGACGGCCGCGATCTACGAATTTGGTACCGACTACATCCAGCTGTCGCCCAGCGGTTCGTTCGATCCGGAAGAGCAACGCCGTTTCGCTGCAGGCTTGGTCGACCTGAAACGCAGGCTTGGCCTCTACCGCGAGGATTTCGGCGGTGTGCAGATCAGCGAGAGCGTACTCTACCAGGCCCGCATCGAGTTGCCGTCCAATGTGACCACCGGCACCTATACGGCCGAGACCTTTGCCGTGACACGCGGACGCGTGATCGCCTCAGCTGTCTCGGAGGTCGAAGTAAAGAAAGTCGGTTTCGAGCGTTTCGTCGAGGACAGCGCGAACCAGTGGGGCCTCGCTTACGGCCTGATCGCAGTGCTCCTGTCGGTCGGGATGGGCTGGGGCGCAGGACGCTTGTTCGCCCGCCTGTGAGGCGACAATCCCTTTCATCGTTGACGCGATTTTAACCGTTCTGCGGCATTCCACCCCTGCAATATTGCGAGATCTGCACGAGGGATGTGGGCCGAGTTATGAACGACATGAGCAAGGGCAATTTCCGGACTTTCGACCCGGCCAAGGAAGACGGCGCGGAGCCGCCGCAGCCGCGCGGCAACAGCCTGCGCGACCGCATCCGCCGGTCCGAACAGGCCCAGCAGCCCGCTGCCTCCGCGTCGCGCTCGGGCTATGTGCACCAACCCCAAGCGCAGCCTCAGCCGGAGCCTGAAGTCGAGTATTCGCCCTCCAGCGTCGGGCAGGCTGCTCCGCAGGATGCAGTCGCACCGCAATCTGACTATGAGCCCGCACCCCGACAGGAAGAGGCCGAGCGTCCCGCTCCGCAGCCTGCACCAAGGGCAGAGACCGCACCGGCACCTGCCGCCGCCCCCGCCCAAGTCCAGGCGAGACCCGAGGAAAAGCCCGAGCAGATAGGCGATAGCGACAACGCCACGCAGCCCATCGGCGTGGTTCTCGAAATCGCGGGTTCCGGATCGCAGGTGGCCGTCGACTTGCAGCGCCTTACGGAATGCGCCGACGACAAGGATCCGTCGGTCGCCATGGCTGGCCAGGTTGGTTCGCAGATCAAGATTCGCGTCGGCAACAGCTGGCTTCTCGCGAGCGTCCGCAACCAGAAGCGCGACCGCAAGGCGGGCAGCATCCTCGCCAATATCGACTTCCTCGGTGAAGGCGTGGAAGAAAAGCTGACCGGCAGGCTCCACGGTTTCCGTCGCGGTGTGACCCGCTACCCGGTGCCGGGCGCGCTGGTCTATCCCGCCAGCACCGCCGACCTGAAGCAGGTCTACGCCAGCGATGGCCGCAGCGCTGTCACCATCGGCAAGGTCTATCCGACCAAGGACATCCGCGCCGGCATTTACGTCGATGCGATGCTGGGCAAGCACTTCGCCCTGCTCGGTTCGACCGGTACGGGTAAATCGACCAGTGCGGCCCTGATCCTCCACCGTATCTGCGAGGCTGCGCCCGAGGGTCACATCGTCATGATCGACCCCCACGGCGAATACGCTTCCGCGTTCCGCCAGACCGGTGTCATCCTTGACGTCTCGAACCTCCAGATGCCGTACTGGATCATGAACTTCGAAGAGCATTGCGAAGTCCTGCTCACCAGCAACGGCAACGACCGCCAGATCGACGCGGACATTCTTGCACGCTGCCTGCTCAAGGCACGCCAGAAGAGCCGGCTTGCCGAACAAATGGGCAAGATCACCGTGGATTCGCCCATTCCGTACCTGCTTTCGGACCTGTCGAACGCGATCCAGGACGCGATGGGCAAGCTCGACAAAGCGACAAACTCCGCGCCGTATATGCGGATCAAGAACAAGCTCGAAGAGCTCAAGACCGACCCGCGCTACCAGTTCATGTTCTCCGGCATGCTCGTCGCCGACACGATGGCCGACTTCATCTCCAAGATCTTCCGCATGCCGGCTGGCGGCAAGCCGATCTCGATCATCGACGTGTCGGGCGTTCCTTCGGACATCACCTCGACCGTGGTTGCCGTGCTCAGCCGCCTTGTGTTCGACTTTGCGATCTGGGGCCGCGAGGAAAAGACCACACCGATCCTCCTCGTTTGCGAGGAAGCGCACCGCTACGTGCCGAGCGAGAAGAACGCCGACGGCAACTCTGTCGGCACCATCCTGTCGCGCATCGCGAAGGAAGGTCGTAAGTACGGCATCAGCCTTGGCCTCATCACGCAGCGTCCGTCCGACCTTGCCGAAGGCGTGCTGTCGCAGTGCGGTACGATCATCTCCATGCGTCTCAACAACGACCGCGACCAGGACTTCGTGCGCGCCGCGATGCCCGAAGGCGCACGCGGTTTCCTCGATGCCATTCCCGCGCTCCGCAACCGCGAGTGCATCATCTGCGGCGAGGGTGTCGCCATTCCGATCCGCGTCAGCTTCGACAATCTCGAAGAGGTCAAGCGCCCGGCTTCGGAAGACCCGAGCTTCGTCGAGATGTGGAGCCAGAGCGGCGGCGAGGAAGACATCGTCCAGCGGACCGTCCAGCGGTGGCGCAGCCAGGGTTAGTGAGGGTCTCGCGGCTGGCGATCTGACCGAGCCGAAGGCGAGGCAAGGCCGACCGGCCGCCCGCAGCGGGTTTAGCTTGCTGCACGTCTAGCGAGGACGCACCCGCGGAGGCGGGTGCGACAAAATCACGTCCCTCTTGTGTCTCCAAACAAATGAATATGCAGGCGGTCGCTCATGCGGAAGCCGTGCTTCAGGCATAGATCGGCCAGCCATTTCTCGCGGGTGCGCAGCGTTTCGCTGTCAGTGCCTTCGGGCATCAGGAACACGTGGCCGGAGCGGAAGCGATAGCGTTCGTGGAGCGCCAGCACCTCGTCCACGTCGGAAGGCTCCGCGATCACGAATTTGAAGAAGGCGCGCGGGTCGGTGGCGTAAGCGTCCAGTCGCTCGGGGATCAGCGCGAGGTCCGCCGGATTGCCGCTATGCGCCAGCTTGGGGCTGACGTTGAACTGGTCGATGCGGATATCGAGCGGGACCGGGGCCTTGGTCGTGCCATTGGTTTCGATCTCGACGCTGATGTCCGGAAGCAGATCGAGCAGCTTGGCAAGCGCCGGTGCCTGCAGCAGCGGTTCTCCGCCGGTGATGACCAGCCGGTCCTGCCCCAACGCCAGTATGCGCTCGGCGACATCGGCCTCGTCCAGAGTGACCTGGTTGGCTTTGCGATCATACGTCTGGCCGTCCCGGTGGGGGCGATTGTCGCCTTCGAAATGCCAGGTGTAGGCCGTGTCGCACCACACGCAGGCAAGGTTGCAGCGCGACAGGCGCATGAAGGCGACGGGGCGCCCGACGCTCGGCCCTTCGCCCTGCACGGACGCGAAGATTTCAGGTCCGCCCGTATCGTCCGTGGCGAGGACTAGCGCCATCCGGCGATCCCCGAAGGCGACGAAGGCGACACCGTGTCACCCGGCGGAACAGCCATCAAGACACTGGATTCGCTGGCAAATGCAGCGTCTCGGCCAGGTTGACACATGGCGTGGAGAATTAGGGGGCGAGCGGTGTTCATGCCTGTCTTGTGCCACAGCCGGGCCGGGTAGGAAAATTTCCTAACCCAGCCGCTCCAGTGCTGCCTTCAACCGTTCGATCTCGGCGCTGTGATGCGCGAAATCGGCGCGGGCCTTTTCGACCGCCTCGGGTTTTGCGCGTTCGACGAAGTTGGCGTTGCCCAAGCGACCCTCGAGCGATTTGGCTTCCTTGGTGGAGGCGTCCATCGCCTTGGTCAGGCGCGCCTTTTCCGCCTCGATGTCGATCACGCCTTCGAGCGGGAATGTATACGTAACACCATCGACGCCAATCTGTGACGCTCCCTTCGCGACTTCATCTGCGGCATCAATCTCACCGGCGCCATGCTTCAGAAGTACAGTGCCTTCCGGCTTCAAATCATAGATGCGCGCTAGCCTTTGCAAGCGATCACGATTGTTGGAAATTCGAGTGTAGGTTTGCTCTTCGGCGTTCTCGAAGATGGCCGACAAGAAGGCGCCGGGCGGAATATTTAATTCCGCTCGCATCGATCGAACAGCAGTCACAAAGCTGATCAGCCAGTCGATTTCGGCTTTGGCGCCTGCATCCACCTCGGCCTGCGGATCGGGCCATTTCGCGGTGATCAGCGGGTAGTCGGCGCGCTCGCCCTGCTTCGACCATAGCTCTTCGGTGATGAAGGGCATGAAGGGGTGCAGCATGACGAGGATCTGGTCGAGCGCCCAGCCGGCGACCGCCTTGGTCTCCTCGTCGAAATTGCCCTTGATAAGCTCGATATACCAGTCGCAGAAACGGTCCCACACGAAGTGATAGATCGTGTTCGCGGCGGCGTCGAAGCGCAAATCGGCCATCGACTGTTCGAGCGCATTCTTGGTCTCGACGACTTCGCCGATAATCCACTTGTTGACCGCTTGCGTGGCGGTGGGTGCTTCGATGCTGGTGCTCGCGCCGATGCCGTTGGACTGGCAGAAACGCGTCGCATTCCAGAGCTTGGTCGCGAAGTTGCGATAGCCCTCGACGCGCTTCTCATCCATCTTGATGTCGCGACCCTGGCTTTCCATCGCCGACATGAAGAAGCGCAGCGCATCGGCACCGTACTGGTCGATGAGGCCGAGCGGGTCGACGACATTGCCCTTGGACTTGGACATCTTCGCCCCGTCGGCAGCGCGCACCAGACCATGGAGGTAGAGCCGCGGCCAGGGTGCTTTGCCGGTCAAATGCATGCCTTGCATCATCATGCGCGCATCCCAGAAAAACAGGATGTCGAAGCCCGAAATCAGCAGGTCGTTGGGGTAATGCTTTTCGAGCAGGTCGGTCTTGTCTGGCCAGCCGAGCGTGGCGAAGGGCCAAAGTGCAGACGAGAACCACGTGTCGAGCACGTCCTCGTCGCGAATTAAGCAGAGGACATCGTCGTCGTAGAAGCCGGGTTCACCGCGCTCCCAAGCCGCCTCTGCATCTTCGAGGTTATCAAAAGCAACAACTTTCCGCCCATTGGCGTCGGCTTGAGCTTGCTTAATCGCTTCATCTTCTGAGAGGGCAACATAGATCCCCTTCGTTCCTTTCGCGATCAAGCTACCTTTTTCTCTGTCGTGCGGGTCCCGACGGTATTCGTGGGTTGCCCACGCCGGAATCCGGTGGCCCCACCAGAGCTGGCGGCTGACGCACCAGGGCTGGATGTTTTCCATCCAGTTGAAGAAGGTCTTTTCCCAGCTCTTCGGGACGATCTCGATGGTGCCGTCCTTGACCGCTTCGATCGGCGCCTTGGCGAGCGTTTCGGCATCGACATACCACTGGTCGGTCAGCCAAGGCTCGATTACCACGCCGCCGCGGTCGCCGAAGGGCGTCGCGATGGTGCGCGGCTCGGCATCGTGTTCGACTTCGTTGCCTTCCTTGTCCTTGGTGACATGCGGGATGAGGAAGCCGAGTTCCTTCATGCGCGCCACGACCAGCTCGCGCGCGCCGTCGACACCCCCATCTTCTTTGGCACGCTTGAAGCGGTGCAGGCCGAGGAATTCCTCCGGCACCAGCCCATCGGCGGTCTGGCAGACATTGCCTTCCGCATCGAGCATGTTGAGCATTTCGGCAGGAGCGAAGCCTGCGCGCTTGCCCACGTCGAAGTCGTTGAAATCGTGGCCCGGCGTGATCTTCACGCAGCCGCTGCCCAGTTCGGGGTCAGCGTGTTCGTCGGCCACGACCTTGAATCGACGACCGGTGATCGGCTGGAGGATGTCCTTGCCCACGACCGATTTGTAGCGCTCGTCATCGGGGTGAACGGCCACCGCCATATCGGCCAGCATGGTCTCGGGGCGCGTGGTCGCGACGACGAGGTAATCCTTGCCTTCCGACGTCGTGACGCCGTCCGCCAGCGGGTAGCGGAAATGCCAGAAGCCGCCCTTCACATCGATGGTCTCGACTTCGAGGTCGGAAATCGCGGTCTTCAGCTTTACGTCCCAGTTCACCAGCCGCTTGTCGCGGTAGATGAGGCCGTCGTTGTAAAGGTCGACGAACGTCTTGAGCACGGCGTTCGAGAAATGCTCGTCCATCGTGAACTGCTCTCTGGACCAGTCCATCGAGCAGCCGAGGCGGCGCAGCTGCTTGGTGATTGCACCGCCGCTTTCCGCCTTCCATTCCCAGACCTTGCCCACGAATTCCTCGCGCGAGTAATTCGTGCGCTTGTCCTGTTTCGCCTCCATCTGGCGTTCGACGACCATCTGCGTGGCGATACCGGCATGGTCCATGCCGACGACCCACAGCGCATCCTTGCCGCGCAGGCGTTCGTAGCGGATCACCACGTCCTGCAGGGTGTTGTCGAGCGCATGGCCGATGTGGAGCGAACCCGTCACGTTCGGCGGCGGGTTCACGATAGTGAACGGCTCGGCATCCGGCCGCTCTGGCCGGAAGAGGCCGTTTTCCTCCCAATGCGCGTACCAGCGCTGCTCGATATCGGCGGGATCGAAGGTCTTTGAAAGCTCGGTGGTCATGCTGGTGCCAATGCCAGTGCGCATTGTGCGATGCAACGGGATATAGCCTTCGCGCGCTTACGTGCTTGTTTGGCGACTGAAATCCGCCCATACGGGGAGCCGAATGACAGGGCTTGCACAATTCGAGATCGTCGAGGGGGACGGGGGTTCCGCGCTGGTGCTCACCGGGCCCTATCTCGTGTCCACGATCGGCTCGATCGACGACGACCTGCGCGGCATGGATAGTGACGTGGCCACGATCGACCTGTCCGGCGTGTCGGAAATCGACACGGTAGGTGCATGGCTGGCCTGCACGCTCGCGACAGAGCACGATGCGGAAATCACCGGGGCGAGCTCGCGTGCGCAGCGATTGCTGGACGCGATTTCGGGTCTTGGCGGCGAAGAAAAGCTCGGCGCGCCGCGCTTGCCGTTCTGGAGCCGGGTGCCCGATGCGATGGGCGAGAAGATCTTCAACGCCCGCAGCGGCATCGTCGGGGTTATCAGTTTCCTCGGCGCATTGCTGATTTCTGCCGGTTCGCTGATCCGCAATCCGCGGCGCTTCCGCATGGTCGCATTATTCCGCCAGATGGAGCTGGTGGGTGTCTCGGCCCTCCCGATCATCGGCCTGATGAGCTTCCTTATCGGTATCGTGATCGCCCAGCAGGGTGCGGTCCAGCTGGCACAATTCGGCGCGGAAACGCTGACCATCAACCTCGTCGGGCGAATCACCTTGCGCGAACTGGGCGTGCTGATGACCGCGATCATGGTCGCCGGCCGCTCGGGCAGCGCTTTCGCCGCCGAAATCGGCACGATGAAGCTGACCGAAGAAATCGATGCCATGCGCACGATCGGTATTTCGCCGATGGAAGCGCTGGTCATCCCGCGCATTCTGGCGGCGGTGCTGATGATGCCGCTGCTCGGCTTCTATGCCTCGTGCATGGCGATCATCGGCGGCGCGGTCATCGGGGAGACCATGCTGGGGATCCCCTTCTGGACATTCCTGAGCCGCATCCAGGAAGTCGTGCCGACATACGATCTGTGGGTCGGCATGGTGAAGGCACCGGTGTTCGGCCTGATCGTGGCGCTGGCTGGCTGTTACAACGGTATGCAGGTGAAGGGTAATTCCGAAGAGGTGGGCAAGCGCACCACGCTGTCCGTGGTCTCCGCCATCTTTGCCGTCATCGTGCTCGACGCGTTCTTCGCCGTGTTCTTCACTGAAATCGGGTGGGCGTGATGGCCGGAGCCAGCAAGCCTAAACACGAACGCTATCGCGGCGATTTCCCCATCGTCGTCGATGGGCTGGTCAACCGCTTCGGTACGCAGACCGTGCACGAGGATCTCGACCTCAAGGTCCGGCGAGGGGAAATCCTCGGCGTCGTGGGCGGTTCGGGCACCGGCAAATCGGTGCTCATGCGCTCGATCATCGGCCTGCAGCCGCCGTCGGGTGGCAATATCGAGGTGTTCGGCCAGTCGATCACGGAGGCAGAGCCCGACGAGGTGCTGGGCGTGCGCGATCGCTGGGGCGTATTGTTCCAGGGCGGCGCATTGTTCTCCACCCTGACGGTGGGCGAGAACGTCGAAGTCCCGCTCAAGCAGTTCTACCCCGATATCTCGGACGACCTGCGTCACGAAATCGCTCGCTACAAGGTGATGCTTTCCGGCCTTCCCGAAGAAGCGGTGAGCAAATATCCGAGCGAGCTTTCGGGTGGCATGAAGAAACGCGCAGGCCTCGCGCGCGCGCTGGCGCTCGACCCGGAACTACTGTTCCTGGACGAACCGACCGCAGGCCTCGACCCGATCGGCGCATCGGCCTTCGACCGCCTGACCAAGGAACTGAAGGAAACGCTGGGACTGACCGTGTTTCTCATCACCCACGACCTCGATACGCTTCACGAGATTTGCGACCGGGTGGCGGTGCTCGCCGACAAGAAGGTCATCGCTGTCGACACGGTGCCGAACCTGATGGAACTCGATCACCCCTGGATACAGGAATACTTCAACGGACCGCGCGGGCGCGCCGCATTGACGGCGCAGGCGCTCGACGAATTGCGCCGGCACATGGACCGGCCGATCGCCGCACACGCGGTCAAAGCGTTGGACAAAACGCCTCCGGGCAAGGATAAGGCCTAACCAATGGAAACGCGGGCAAATTACATCTGGGTGGGGGCTGTAACGCTGGCCGTGTTGGCCGCGCTTGCGCTCTTCATCGTCTGGCTGGCACGCTGGGGCGAAGGCGCCCAGAAGGAGTACGACATCTTCTTCAAGCAGTCGGTCGCCGGGCTCGCCAATGGTAGCCAGGTCAGCTTTGCGGGCGTTCCCGTGGGGCAGGTCGACCAGATCGTGCTGTGGGACAAGGACCCGGAATTCGTCCGCGTGCGCATCAGCGTGAAGGAAGAAGTGCCGATCCTGGTCGGCACCACCGCGACTATCCAGGGCAGCTTTACCGGCGTTTCGACTATCCTGCTGGATGGCGCGCGCAGCGGTGCGCCGCCCATCACTTGCGAAACCACGGCCTGCACCGAAGGCGTGCCGATCATCCCGCCGCAGGACGGGGGCCTGAACGCGCTGCTGTCCAACGCACCGCTGCTGCTCGAACGGCTGGCGACGCTGACCGAACGCCTGACACAGCTGCTGGACGAGGAAAACCAGGGCGAGATTGCGGGTATCCTCGCCAATACCAACCAGATGACGCGCAGCCTTGCCGAAACGGCCCCGCAGATCGAGCGGACCATGGCCGAACTGCAGGTCACCCTACGCGAAGCGGCCGAAGCGCTGGACGAATTCGAAAAGGTTACGGCCTCCACCGACCGTCTGATCAATACCGAGGGCGAGCAGCTGGCGCAGGAACTGCGCAAGACGCTGGCTTCGGCTGGCGGCGCGGCGAAAGCGCTGGAACAGACGCTCGAAGAAGCGCGCCCGGCGACCAAGCAGCTGACCGAAAGCACGCTGCCCGCCGCCGAAGCGACGCTGCGCGACCTGCGCGCCACCAGCAAGGCGCTGCGCAGCGTGACCGAAAAGATCGATGAGAAGGGCGCAGGCTCGCTGCTTTCCAGCCAGCCGCTGCCGGAATACGAACCATGAGACGGGATCGCGCGATGACCATGACCAAGACCCTCGCCATCCTTGCCCCGGCCCTGTTGCTGGGCGGCTGCATCAGCTTCGGCGCCGAACCGCCCGAAAGCCTGCTGACCCTGACGCCCACGGCCACCGCGCCTGCCGGGACCGGCGGGTCGAGCGATGCGGGCACGGCCCTTGCGCTGACCGAGTTCGAAGCCCCGGCCGCGCTCGACGTGACGCGCGTGCCCGTTCAGGTGAACGCCACCGAACTCGCCTATCTCAAGGATGCGGTGTGGGTGGAAAAACCCGCCCGCCTGTTCCGCCGCCTGATCGCGGAAACCATCCGCACGCAGTCGGGTCGCGTGGTCGTCGACGGTGACGATCCGGGCGCAATGGCGGTCAACCGCATCTCGGGCACGCTGCGCCAGTTCGGCTACGACGCCTCGACCTCCAGCGTGGTGGTCGTCTTCGACGCCGTGCGCGCAGGCGAGGGCAGCGCAGTCGAAACCCGCCGCTTTGAAGCCGTGGTGCCGGGCGTGACGCCCGACGTCCAGGGCGTCGGTCCCGCATTGAACCGCGCCGCGAACGATGTCGCGGTGCAGGTCGCGGAGTGGGTTGGATAGGTCGGAAGGCCTTGGAACGGCTGCAAACGACCTGATTGCGGGCTTTCTATTGCGACCGCATCAAGCCCTGATCTTCGGTCTCAAATTTGCCGGAAGTTCAGTGCAGCATTGAGCGCGAAGACCGCCAGACCGGCGAATATCGAGACCACGACCCTTGCGACGAGATAGTTCATCGGTGTCCAGTGCGTCAGCGCCCAGAAAAGGCCCACAGTCACGATAAGCCCGACCATCGCATTGGCGAGAAACAGGACATATCCGGTCGAGACGGCCCTGTCCGACCCGGCGAATATCCAGGTCCGTCCGAAAATATAGTGTATCGAATTGGCAATCAGGAAACTGATCGCCGTCGCCACGACGGGATCGACGCCTGCTTTTTCGACGAGAAGCCAGAGTACGCCAAGTCCGACCAGGAAGACGCCGGTGCTTACGACTGTATTGCGCCAAAGCATCCCGCCCGCGCGACGCGTGAAGAATCGAGCCAGCATTTTCAGAAGTCAGGCAGACAGTGCCGTACGCGGCCTTGGCTGGGGGTTGTTTTCGCCCGCATCACGCCATTCGGTGCGACGCGGAGCACCAAACCACAAGAACAGCAGCGGTAGCTTGATGAACAGCAATTCGGAGTGGATCATCCGGTCGATCCACCGCTCCCACGCATTGGGCATCCGGCGCGAATTTTCCGCGAGCCACTTATCATAAGGCAGAAAGTGATCGGGCTCGTCGATGTGAACGACCTGGAATATCTTGTGTAGGGCCTTGTCCTGTTTCACGAGAGGGTGCTCGAGCAGGATTTCGACCTGTTTGAGCCCACGCTTCTCGGTCAGCGATATCACCCTGCACAGTCTCTCGAACAGTTCGTCGCTGGCAATGATCGCGTCCGTATCGAGATTGTCGATCGAGGTTCCAAACGTGATCTCGATGAAGCGGTCGATATGGCCAAAGGTCCGGTCGAGCGCGATAGGCATGGTGCCCTGCAGCTCGAACCAGCGCTTGAACATGGTGTAGTGCTTACGCTCGTCCGCGCGATGCTTTTCGACGGCGGCGATCAGTTCCTTTGCTTCCGGGTGTTTCGTGCGTACCGCCTCCAGCACCCGATCAAGCGCGGTATACCCGCGATGCTCGTTATAAATGTAGATCGAACCAAGTAGGTCCAGATAACGCCGTGTGAACCATGCTTTCATTTCGGACCCATACTTTCATTGCGACAAGGCAATGATACCGCAGAAAGTCGTTGCCGGTCCAATCATTTCACGGACCAGCGAAATCTTCGTGCGTCGGTCTTTCTCCCGAATGCAGACTTCAGCGCGCCACTCGTCCAGCCGTCGCGGCGAATTCCATCGCCGCAAGAAAATCGCCCCTGCGCCTGCCGCGGCGTTCTTCGGCTTCTTCCTCGCGGCCCCAGAGGTCAGCCTGCCATTCTTCTTCGAGGCTGGCTGCCGCCCATAGGCCTTCGCCATCGGCTGCCTCTTCCAGCGCTTCGAGCCCCACGCACAGCGATGCGGCGAGCGAGGTGAGCTGTTCCAGCGCGGCGAGGTGGAAGGGGCCGAGCGCGGCGAGGCGCTGGCGCAATTTATGGAGGCTGGTCGCAGGCTGCGCCTTGTGGACGATCCCGCTCACGCGATGCAGCGTCACGCCTTCGCGCGCTTCCATCGCGGCAAGGATCGGCTCCCACACCTCCTGCTGGCGGCGGTAGAGCGGCTCTTCGGGATCGGCGCGGTAGCAGAGCGTATCCGTCTCCGCATAGCCGACCAGCTTCTCGATGATTTGTTCGGGGTCGCGTGCGACTACGTCCAGCGCGTAGTCGGCCATGTCGCGAAAACGGAAAGAGGCGGGGTCGATAGTCTCACCCTGCGCGCGCCATTCGGCGGCGAGCATTTCGGCCATGGCCTCGCTCGGCAAGACCTGCGGCTGGCCGCCTTGCGTCTTGATCGGCCGTCCGTCGAGGTGGACCGTCCAGCCGAGATCGGTCTCGGCGACACTCACATCCTTGTAGAACCGCTTCATCAGTCGCCCGATTTCCAGCGTTTGGAGAGAACCATCGGAACGACAAAGAATTCGGCGAGGCCGATGACCAAGATGATGTAGCCGACGAAATCGGGCAGATCGATGATCTTGCTGACAATCAGCGCGCCGATGAACACCATGACGAAGGCGCTCAGGCGGGCCATCTGGATTACCCAGAAACGGCGGGCGACAGTGTCTTGATCAGCCACGGATCATGTTCTCCAGTTCTTCCATTGTGGAGGCGACGGATTGTGCGCCCGCCGCCAGCAATTCTGCGGGATCGTGATAGCCCCAGGCGACGCCGATGGCGCGCACGCCCGCGGCCCCGGCCATCTCGATATCGAAACTTGTGTCGCCGATCATCACGGCCTGGTTTGCTTCCACACCCGCTTCGTCAAGCGCGGCTTCGAGCATCGCGGGATGGGGCTTCGACGGATAACGATCCGCGCCGTGCAGCGTCACGAAGCGCTGCTTGATGCCGTGCGTTTCGAGGCAGGAATGGAGGCCCCGGTCGCTCTTTCCCGTGGCGACGCCGAGCAGCCAGCCATCCTCGTCGAGGCGGGCAAGCAGGTCGGCCATGCCGTCATAGAGCGGTTCGTGGAGCGCCCCCGACAGCCGTGTTTCGCGAAACAGGCGCTTGTAGGCTTCGACCACCTGCAACCGGTCCACTTCACGCCCGTCCATCATGAGCTGGCGCACGGCGAGCGGAAGGCTGAGGCCGACGGTGCGGCGGATTGCGTTGCGCTCGGGCGGAGGGCTGCCGATGGCGGCGAAGGCGCGTTCCATCGTCTCGCAAACGGCGGCCTGGCCATCGACGAGAGTCCCGTCGCAATCGAATACGGCGAGCCGGGTCATGCAGTCACCTTGCGCATCCAGCGCGCCAGATGCGGATTGCCGTGCGTCGCGTGTTCCTCCGCGATCCGCTCGCGGACGGGGGCGGGCTGCTTTTGCGACAGCTTGAGCGTGGGGCGCATGGTCTCCACTGCAAGTTCGAAGCCGACGATTCCCTTGAACAGTTTTGCCCAATGGCTTTCCGGCGTTTCGCTCGCCAGCCACTGCTCTCCGCCAAGACCCTTCTCGAACTGCGTGACGGAGGTGTGCAGCAACGCCTCGAGCGCTTCGTTATCGAGACGCGTCACCACCCCTTCCAGTTCGATCGCGACATAATCCCAGGTGGGGACGGAAGCGCGGTCGGCATACCAGCGCGGACTGACATACCCGTGCGGCCCGTTGACGACGATCAACGCCTTCGCCCCGTCGAGGTGGGCGGCCAGCGCGTTCGACCGTGCGAGATGAAATTGGAACGCGCCGTTTCCGGTCGCAATCAGCGGGACATGGGCGACGCGCGGTCCATCCGGTGTGGTCAGGAAAACCATCCCGAAACCGGCCTCCGCCACAATGCTATCGATCAGCTCCCGGTCATCTGTTCGGAAGAGCGGATTGGGATGCATCAGCGCTTGTCCTTACCTTTGCCGGGGCCTTTCGCTTGGGGCTTGCCGCCGGCTGCACCACGCCCGCGGCGCGGTCCGCGCTGGGCCTTGCGGTAATTCTTGGCGTGTTGGCGGGCCTGCTGCTTTTTCTCTTCGCGCGACTTGGGAGGCGGATCGTCACGCATGGGCGTGGCATCGCTGGCGTTCGCGTCGAAACCCAGCTGTTCGAGCGAGGCGGCGAAATGTTCGGGCAGGTCGGCGGTCACGTCCAGCTTGCCGCCATCCGGGCTGTCGATGATCAGGCGGCGCGCGTGGAGGTGCATCTTGCGGCTGATGGAGCCGGTCAGGAACGCGTCGCGGCCGCCGTATTTGCCGTCGCCCACGATGGGATGGCCCATGGCCGCACAATGGACGCGCAACTGGTGGGTTCGGCCGGTCATCGGCTGGAGTTCAAGCCATGCGGCGGTCTTGGCCGCCGTTTCCACGACGCGGTACTTGGTCTTGGCAGGCGCGCCGCCTTCATGGTCGACATGCATCTTCTCGCCGCCCGAGCCGGGCTGCTTGGCGAGCGGTGCCTCGATCACGCCTTGCTTGATGTCCGGCACGCCGACCACCAGCGCCCAGTAGACCTTCTTGGCGCTGCGGCCCGAGAAACGCTTCGAGAAGAACGCCGCGCTGCCCGGCGTCCTCGCCACGAGCAGCACGCCGGAGGTGTCCTTGTCGAGCCGGTGGACGAGGCGCGGGCGCACATCGTCCTCGCCCTCGACGAAGGCATCGAGCAGTCCGTCGACGTGGTTGAAGGTATTGGTGCCGCCCTGTGTGGCAAGGCCTGCGGGCTTGTTGAGCGCGATCGCTGACTTGGTCTTCTTGATGACCATGTCGTGCGCCTGCTCGATCTCGGCCTCGCTCAATTCGCGCTTGGCCTTGGGCTTCTTGTGCGCGGCATCGCCGCCCGGGGGCACGCGGATTTGCTGGCCCTGTTCGAGCCGGTCGTCGGGCTTCACCCGCTTGCCGTCGACGCGGACCTGCCCGGTGCGCGCCCACTTGCTTACGGTACCGAAGCCCACTTGCGGCAAATGCCGCTTGAACCAGCGGTCGACACGGATGCCATCGTCATCGGCCTCGACCGTGAACTGGCGTACTTCGTCGGAGGTTTTCATCCTGCCATCCTCATGACTGCAAGCCCGACCATCAGCCCGGTGATACCCAGCGCGAAGGAAAGGACGGCATATAGCGTTGCGAAGAGATATTGTCCGCGCTCGATCAGCATCACCATTTCAAGGCTGAATGCGCTGAACGTGGTGAAGCCTCCCAGCACGCCTGCCCCCAGCAGGAGACGCGTCTGCTCGCTGGTGTCGGCTCCGGATCGGACGAGCCAGCCGGCCAGCAAGCCCATCAGGAGACTGCCGATCGCGTTGACTGCGAGAGTGGCAAAAGGGAAGGCGCCCATGATCGGCGCGCCGAGCCATTGCGTCATGGCGCGCCCGGTCTGGTAGCGCATGGCCGCGCCGATGCCGCCGCCGATGGCGACATGCAGGGTTGCGGCAAAGGTGGAGACGGTGGACATTGGGCGATCCCCTAGCCGCTCGCGCGGGTTTGCGAAAGGCAGCACTGCACGCTTGCCTTTTATGGCTCGAATCCGTATGTGGCCGCCATTCGAGCCGGTCCGGAACGGATTCGGCGCGCTTTTCGTTGATAAAGCGAAACCCTATTCAAGGAGGCATACCCCGCTACAAGCGGGCTCTGGCCCGTAAGTCGAGGTATTGAATTTTATGCAGATCATGGTTCGCGATAACAATGTCGACCAGGCCCTCCGCGCACTCAAGAAGAAGCTGCAGCGTGAAGGCGTCTATCGCGAAATGAAGCTGCGTCGCCACTACGAAAAGCCCAGCGAAAAGCGCGCCCGTGAAAAGGCTGCTGCGGTTCGCCGTGCTCGCAAGCTCGAGCGTAAGCGTATGGAGCGTGACGGGATCAAGTAATCCCGGGTTGCGACCTACGACAAGCTAAGCCATGAGGGCGCGGAGAAATCCGCGCCCTTTGCGTATCAGGACGAATTTTACATGACCGAGATCACCCGCGTACCGCTTCGCCCCATCAAGAAGGGCTCGCTCACCAAGCTCTGGCTGGGCGTCATCGTCGCCATCCTGCTGGGCGCAGGCCTCGCTTGGGCCGCCGTGCCCAAGGGCGTCGAGGTGGAAACTCTGACCGAGGGTGTCGGTCCTTCGCCGCAGATCGGCGATGTGGTCTTCGCAAACTATGTAGGCACGCTGCCCGACGGCACCGAATTCGACCGTTCGCAGCCGAGCCCGTTTCCGCCCGAAGTGTTCCCCGCAGGCACGCCTTTCCCGCTCGAGGAAGAAGGCGGCCTGATCCAGGGATTCGTCGATGGGCTTATGCAGACGCAGAAGGGCGGCAAGTATCGGATCGAAATCCCGGCAGAGCAGGCCTACGGCGCAACGCCGCCTCCTGGCTCGGAAATTCCCGCCAATAGCGACCTCGTCTTCGAGGTCGAAGTGACGGAAATCATGTCGCTCGAAGAAGCGCAGCAGCGCTTCATGCAGTTGCAGGCCCAGATGGGTGCGCAGGGCGGTCCCGGTGGCCCCGAGGGTGCCCCTCAGCAAGCGCCGGTCGAATAAGGCGCAAAGCCTGCTTGAAGCGCGCGCGCCACACGGCTAACGCGCGCCCATGTCAGTTACCCGAGAAGAAGTGGCGAAAATCGCCTCTCTGGCCCGCATCCGGATGGAGGATGCGGAGCTGGATCGCATGGTGCCCGAGCTGAACAACATCCTCGACTGGGTGGAACAGCTGGGCGAAGTCGACACCTCCGGCGTGGAGCCGATGACCGCGGTCATCCCGAACACGCTGCGCCTGCGCGACGATGTGGTCGACGCCATTCCCGAAACGTCGGGGGGACGGCGCGACGATGTGCTGGCCAATGCCCCGGCGGCCGAACACGGCTTCTTCGGCGTGCCCAAGGTGATCGAATAATGACCGATTTCACACAGCTTGGCGTGAAGGAAATCCGCGACGGCGTGGCGGGCGGCGATTTCACCGCGCGCGAAGTGGCGGAAAGCTTCAACGCTGCCGTCGCCGCCGCTGCCGAGCTCAACGCCTTCATCGTCACCACTCCCGACCACGCGCTGGCCGCCGCCGATGCGGTCGATGCCAAGCGCGGACGGGGCGAGGATCTCGGCAAGATGGGCGGCGTGCCAATCGGCATGAAGGATCTTTTCGCCACCAAGGGCGTGCAGACCACCGCAGCCAGCCACATCCTCGAAGGGTTCAAGCCGCAGTACGAAAGCACTGTCAGCCAGAACCTGTGGGATGCCGGCGCGGGCATGCTCGGCAAGCTCAATCTCGACCAGTTCGCGATGGGTAGCTCGAACGAGACCAGCTATTTCGGCAATGTCAATTCGCCCTGGAAGAAGGACGGCACCAACGCCGCGATGAGCCCGGGCGGTTCGTCGGGCGGTTCCTCCTCCGCTGTCGCAGCGCGCATTGCGCCTGCCGCGACCGGCACCGACACCGGCGGTTCGATCCGCCAGCCCGCAGCTTTCACCGGGATTTGCGGCATCAAGCCGACCTATGGCCGTTGCAGCCGGTGGGGCGTCGTCGCCTTCGCAAGCAGCCTCGACCAGGCAGGCCCGATGGCGCGCAGTGTCGAAGACTGTGCGATCATGCTCGAAGCCATGGCCGGTTTCGACCCCAAGGACGCGACGTCCCTCCAGATGGAAGTGCCGAACTGGGAAGCCGCGCTCGATTCGGACCTGAAGGGCAAGAAAATCGGTATCCCGAAGGAATACCGGATGGACGGCACCGACCAGGCCATTCTCGACAGCTGGGAACGGGGCAAGGCATGGCTGCGTGATGCAGGGGCGGAGATCGTCGATATCTCGCTGCCGCACACCAAGTATGCGCTGCCCGCCTATTACATCATCGCGCCCGCAGAAGCCTCGTCCAACCTCGCGCGTTATGACGGCGTGCGCTACGGACTGCGCGACCTTCCCGAGGGTGCTGGCCTCCAGGATATGTATGCCGCCACCCGCGCCGCTGGATTCGGTGACGAAGTGAAGCGCCGCGTGCTGATCGGGACCTATGTGCTCAGCGCCGGTTTCTACGACGCCTATTACACACAGGCGCAGAAAATCCGCACGCTGGTCGCACAGGATTTCGAGAACGCCTGGGCCCAGTGCGACGTTATCCTCGCGCCGACCACGCCGACGGCCAGCTTCCCGCTGGGATCGCTCAACGAAGACCCGCTGACGATGTACCTGAACGACGTCTTCGCCGTTCCCGCATCGCTGGCCGGCCTTCCCGCGATGAGCGTGCCGGCCACGATCAACGAGGACGGCCTCCCGCTCGGCCTGCAGATCGTCGGCAAGCCCTTCGACGAGCAGGGCGTGCTCAACGCCGGTCTCGCGATCCAGCAGCGCGCCGGGTTCGAGGCCAAGCCGGACAAGTGGTGGTGAGACCTGCGACCGGCTGGCTGAGTGAGCCGGTCGAAACGTTCAGGATCAGATCACTTCACTGATCTGAGCGCGGCCTTTGCCATTTTCGACCAGTTTAACGAGCTTGCGGCCCAGTTCGATGCTGGGCTTTTCGACGAGGTAGTAGATCGCGGTGCTGACCACGATCGTCATGATGCTGGCGAGCGCAATCAGCGCATGGCCCGGGATCGCGCCTGTCAGGACCGAAGGGAAAGCGGTCTCGATGATCTGGGTGCACACCCAGCCGAAGAGATAGACCGAGTAGCTGATCGTTCCGAGGAAGCTCAGGAATGGATTGGAAATCTTCCACCACGAAGTCATGAGAATGAACAATCCCATCGCCGTGAAATAGCTCAGCGTGTAGCGATACCAGGTCTCGTTGTTGGCGGCATCCGCATTATACGCCAGCAGCGAAATCAAGGGGATGCTGATCACGAACAGCGCGATGAGAAGCCGGAAGTGGCGCATGCTCGTCTCATCCTTGTCCAGCGTTGCCGTGCGCCAAGTCATACCGATAAACATCGCGAAAAGGGCAAGGGGCAGCGCCACAGGGAAACCCATTCCGGTGGCCCAGCGAGCCACCGCCAGTGCGAATGCGCCCGCCAGGGTCGCGATGGCAGTGGCGGTTACCCACTTCTGCGACCCGAGCAGGCCGAAGAAGAAGAGGACGACGCACAAGCCATAGAAGACCAGCTCGATCTGGAGAGTCCAATACAGTCCCTGGATATTCTGGATGCCGACGAAGCCTTGCAGCATTGTTGCGTTCGCGGCGATTGTGAAGCTGTCGAACGGGTTGCCTTGCCACGCCACGACAAGGACCATCGCGAGAATTGAAAGCCAGTAGGCAGGATAGAGCCGCATGAATCGGCCGATGGCAAATGACAGGAGTGGCCGTTTGCGCTTCTTGAGAAGCGAGAAGGGAATTACGTACCCCGAGACGGCGAAGAACATGATCACGCCGATTTTTCCGGCATCGAAATAGGCCGTGAAAAGCGTGAACAGGGAGATCTCCAGATCCGAATAATATTCGCGCGACTGGAGCAGTTGCTCGGCGATATGCAGATAGATGACCATGAGCGCAGCAATTCCGCGGATCGAGTCCACGAAAGCGTAGCGTGCGCCAATAGCATGGGCGTTTTTCAGTGCGACCATTTGAACCTGACAAGAACAGAATTGCAGTTATTCGCATTAGCCAAGATTGGCGCGAATGACAGAGGTGTGTGGTGGGTGACCGACTCCATGCTGGCTGGCGCTTCGAAGGTCAACCGCGGCGCCGAAGAATAACAAATGTAAACCTATATCTCGGTCTGCTCTGGCCTTGGCCCTTTTATCAATTCGACAGGCGGTCTCGATGCTACGCCGGCATCCGGAAAAGCGGGTCGAAAAAGCTCAAGTGACCCCTGTTCATCGGCCTCGCGAGTCGATAATGCGCCCACCATGAGCACATACCGTATCCAGGGCGCAACGGGCGAATGGGAGGTCGTGATCGGCCTCGAAGTCCATGCGCAGGTCACGTCCAACGCCAAGCTGTTCAGCGGCGCCTCCACCGCCTTCGGTGCTGAACCCAATACGCAGGTGAGCCTGGTCGATGCGGCCATGCCCGGGATGCTGCCCGTGCCCAATCGCGAATGCATCCGCCAGGCCGTGCGCACCGGCATGGCGATCGAGGCGCAGATCAACAAGTGGAGCCGGTTCGACCGCAAGAACTACTTCTATGCCGACCTGCCGCAGGGCTACCAGATCAGCCAGCTCTACCACCCCATCGTGGGCGAGGGACAGCTGGTGATCGAAGCCGACGAGAAGGTCGGTATCCCCGAAGACAAGGTCATCGGTATCGAACGCATCCATGTCGAACAGGACGCGGGCAAGCTGATGCACGACCAGCATCCGACCATGTCCTATGTCGACCTCAATCGCACGGGCATCGCCCTGATGGAGATCGTCTCCAAGCCGGACATGACCTCGCCTGCCGAAGCAGGGGCATACGTGCGCAAGCTGCGCGCGATCCTGCGCTATGTTGGCAGCTGCGACGGCAATATGGAGCAGGGCTCGATGCGCGCCGACGTCAACGTCTCGGTTCGCAAGGTCGGCTCCACCGAACTCGGCACGCGCACCGAGACCAAGAACGTGAACTCGGTCCGCTTCGTGATGGCGGTGATCGAACAGGAAGCGCGCCGCCAGGTCGATCTGATCGAAGATGGCGGAACCGTGGTGCAGGAAACGCGCCTCTACGATCCCGATCGTAACGAAACGCGTTCGATGCGAAGCAAGGAAGACGCGCACGATTATCGCTACTTCCCCGATCCCGACCTTCTCCCGCTGGAGCTGGAAGACAGCTTCATCGACGAATGCCGCGCCAGCCTGCCGGAACTGCCTGATGCCAAGCGCCAGCGTTACGAGAACGAACTGGGCCTCACTCCGTACAACGCGCGCGAACTGACGGCAGAGGTCGAAACCTTCGGCCGTTTCGAAACGCTGCTTTCCGCAACGGCCAGCCAGATCGGCAAGCCGGAAGCCAAGGTCGCAACGCAGGTGGCCAACTGGGCGCTCTCGGTTGCGCCTGGCGTCATGAAATCGCTGGGAGATGAAGCCGATCCTGCCAATGCCACCGCCGAAGCGCAGGCGAAGATCCTGGCCATGCAGGACAAGGGCGAGATCTCCGGCGGACAGGCGAAGGAAATCTACGAGCACGTCCTTCGCACCGGTGCCGATCCCGAAGCCATTGCCGACGAAAAGGGCCTCAAGCAGGTCAGCGATACCGGCGCCATCGAGGCGGCGATCGACGGGATCATCGCCGCAAATGGCGACAAGGTGGAAGAATATCGCGGCGGCAAGGACAAGCTGTTCGGTTTCTTCGTCGGCCAGACGATGAAGGCCATGCAAGGCAAGGCCAATCCGGCGGTCGTGAACCAGATCCTCAAGGATAAGCTGGGCTGATGCAAATCGCGCTGTCCCCGGCAGGCCGTTCGCTGGTCGTGACCGGGGCGGCGCTTTTCCTCGCCGGACTGGTCCAGGGCGCGGTAATCGATCTTCACGCCAATCCGCGGATGGCCCTGTCCGCGCACCTCGACGCGGTGCAAAGCGGTATGGCCGTAATGATTGCGGGCATCCTGTGGTCCTCGGCGCGCATTGGCGAGCGCATGGAAGCTGCGGCGCGATGGGCGCTGGCGGTGGGCATGGTGGGGCTGTGGCTCGGCCTGACCCTTGCCGCGCTTACCGGTGCGAGCGAGACCTTGCCGATGGCTGGCGAAGGATATGCCGGAACACCCGCAGCCGAAGCCGTGGTCGGTCTTATCGTCTTGGCCTCAAGTGGGGCGCTGACCCTTGGCTGGGCGTTGTTCCTGTGGGGGCTTTTCCGGGCGCGATGACCTCCATCGTCCTCGTCCATCCCGAAATACCCGGCAACACCGGTGCGGTGGGGCGCACCTGCGTGGCGCTCGACATGGAGCTGGTGCTGATCCACCCGCTCGGCTTCGAGATTTCTGACAAGCGGGTGAAGCGGTCGGGTCTCGACTACTGGCCGCACATCCGGCTGGTCGAATTCGCCAGCTGGGAGGACTTTCTCGCTGACCGCGACCCGCGCGCAGACCAGATGTTCCTGTTCGAGGAATACGCCAAACGCAGTTTCTACGAACCCGACTATCCCGAGGACGCCTATCTCGTCTTCGGACGCGAGACGAAAGGACTGCCCACCCAGATCGTCTCCGCGCATGAGGCGCAGCTGGTCGGCTTGCCGATGCGATCGGACAAGGTGCGTTCGCTGAACCTTGCGAATACGGTCGCCGCAGCCGCCTACCAGGCGCTTCGCAACCACCTCTGAAAGCCGTTCGTCGGACTGGCAAGTTCCTGACAGAAGTCCTGCTTGCGCAAGACCTTGCCAGCATTTAGCCCCTGCGCGTTTCGCGCGCATCAAGGCGCGCCATGTGAGGGACTGAAAATCAATGCGTAAGACACAAGTGGTCGCCGCCCTGCTTGCCTGCGTCGCCTCCGCGCCGCTCGCCGCCAAGGAAGGCATGTTCACGCCCGGCCAGCTGCCGGAAATCGCCGAAGACCTGAAGGAAACCGGCCTCGAAATCGATCCGGAAACGCTGACCGACCTGACCGGCTTCCCGATGGGTGCGATCGTGTCGCTCGGCGGCTGTTCCGCCAGCTTCGTATCGCCCGAAGGCCTGGTGGTGACGAACCACCACTGCGCGCGCGGTTCGGTCCAGTACAATTCCACCGCCGAGAACAACTATCTCGAGAACGGCTTCCTCGCCAAGGCGAAGGGCGACGAACTGCCTGCCGCGCCCGGCTCGCGCATCTATGTGACGACCGAGATCACCGATGTGACAGCCCGCATGCGCGATGGCGTCGATGCCCTGTCGGCGACGGAGCGTTACGACACGCTCGAACAACGCATGAAAGATATTACGGCCGAGTGCGAACAGGATGCCGGATCGCGTTGCCAGGTCGCCAGCTTTTATGGCGGCGCGGAATATACGCTGATCAAGCGCCTCGAAGTGCGCGACGTGCGCCTGGTCTACGCGCCGGCGGATTCCATCGGCAAGTATGGCGGCGATATCGATAACTGGATGTGGCCGCGCCACACGGGCGACTTCGCCTTCTACCGCGCCTATGTCGCACCCGACGGTTCGGCTGCGGACTATTCCGAAGACAACGTGCCCTACCAGCCCGAGCATCATCTGAAGGTCAGCGCGGCCGGTCTCGACGATGGCGATTTCGTGATGGCTGCCGGCTATCCCGGATCGACCCAGCGCTACGCCACGCTGGCAGAGGTGGAAAACACCTTCAGCTGGAGCTATCCGACCTACGTCACGCTGGTGAACGACTGGATCGACACCATCGAGGAAGCGGCCCCTGAAGGTTCGGACGCGCGGGTAAAGTACGAATCGCTCCTCGCCAGCTTGAACAACTTCGAAAAGAACACTCGCGGCCAGCTCGAAGGCGCGCGCCGTGTCGGCCTGGTCGACCGTCGCCGTGAGCGGGAAGAGGCGTTGGCAGCATGGATCGCTGCCGATCCTTCGCGCGCCAATTACGGTGAGGCGATCAGCGGCCTCGTGGCCCTGACCGAAGAAAGTGCCACCGCGGCGAAAAAGGCCTTTTGGTACAATTTCGCGACCCGTCCCGCTTTGCTTTCGGCAGCACAGCGCCTCTATCGCCTGTCGCAGGAACGGCTGAAGCCCGATGCGCAGCGCGAGCCGGGTTACCAGGACCGCGACATGACCTTCTTTGCGCAGGGCCTGCAGGCGCTGGACCGCCGGTACGAGGCTTCGGTCGACAAGGCGCAGTGGCTGCTCTTCCTCGACACCTATCTCGAAGAACCGGCCGAGAACCGCGTGGCCGTGTTCGACAATGCTCTGGGCCTGACCGGCGATGTCGATGCGGCGGCGCTGTCGGCCAAGCTCGACAGCTATTACGCAGGCACCACGCTGGACGACAGCGAAACGCGCCTTGCGCTGATGGACGCGAGCCCGGCCGATTTCGAAGCAAGCGAGGACCCGTTCATCCAGCTTGCCGTCGCGCTTTACGAATACGAGCGCGAGCAGGAAGCCGAAGCGGAAGAGCGTGCAGGCCGTGCGCAGGCGCTGCGCCCCGCCTACATGGAAGCGATCACCCAGTGGCAGCGTTCGCAGGGCCTCTCGACCTATCCCGACGCCAACTCCACGCTGCGCGTGACCTATGGCAATGTGATGGGCGGATCGCCCAAGGACGGCATGGCTTACCTGCCGTTCACGACGCTGGAAGGCATCCTTGAAAAGGACACCGGCGAAGACCCGTTCAACGCTCCGGCCAAGCAGCTGCAGGAAATCCGCGAGAAGGATTACGGGCCCTATGCGCTCGGCAGCATCGGTTCGGTTCCGGTGAACTTCCTGTCCGACCTCGACAGCACCGGCGGCAATAGCGGCTCGGCCACGCTCAACGCGCGTGCGGAGCTGGTCGGCCTGCTGTTCGACGGCACGTTCGAAAGCGTCAATTCCGACTGGGATTTCGACCCGCGCACCACGCGCACGATCCATGTCGACACGCGCTACATGCTGTGGGTGATGGACAAGGTCGACGGGGCCGAGGGCCTGATCGAGGAAATGGACATCGTCGAGTAACGGCGTCCATCCGGATACAAAAGAAAAGGCCCGCCGGATCGCTCCGGCGGGCCTTTTTTGTCGGTCTTGCCTGCGGGCTTAGCCCTGGCGTTCGCCGGTCAGCGCCATGTCGCCGAATGCACCGGCGTTGACGGTGCCGGTCAGCTGGTCGCCGTCGACCGTGGCGTTGCAGTTCAGCGTCATCGGCATGGGGACGGTCATGTCCATCTTCCAGCTCAGCGCATTGCCATCGATGGTGCCGTCCTTGACGTCCATCGAACCCATGCCGCCAGCCATCGAGCCGGTGAAGGTCTTGCCGTCATCGCCCGGAACGACAGTGAAGGTGCCCTTCTGGTCACCCATGGGGCTCTTGACGACGGTGTCATAAGTACCGGCTACGGACATGCATATTCTCCTTTTGCGTGACCCGCTGTTGCGGGCCGGATCTGGTGGTGCAGACATCGGGGTTACTTACACCGATGTCAACAAGCTCATTCCTGCGGTTCGATAACCTCGACTTCGAGGCCGAGCGTGTCGAGCTGCGGGGCGACCACTTCTGCATCGCCTACTACGATATAGACGATGTCACCCTCGTTTATGTTCCGGCGCGCTTCGAGATCGAGTTGCGGTGCGGTGAGGGTATTGTAACGCGCGGCCAGCGTCTCGTAATAATCGTCCGGACGGTCGTAACGCACGATGTTGACGAGACCGCCAAGCACATCGCCCGCGGTTTCGAACTGGCCGGGCAACTCGCGCATATTGGAATTGACGATCCGCTCCAGCTCGTTGGGCCGGACGCCGCGTGCATCCACGAAATCGTTGATCTCGCGGCGGATCTCGCTGATCGAATCTCCGGTGCGGTCGGACTGGACCGGCGCGCGCACGCCGTAGAAGACCCGGTCGAGGCCGCTCGCGATCTGGCTCCCGGCGCCATAGGACCAGCCTTTTTCTTCGCGCAGGTTCATGTTGATCCGGGCAAGAAATCCACCGCCCAACGCTTCGTTGGAGGCTATGAGGGGAATAAGGTCGTCGCGGCCTGTCAGGCCGAGAACCTGGCCGCCATAGATCACGGACTGGGGCGAATTGGCGCGATTGACCAAGATGATCCGCTGACGCGGCTCCGGGATCGCCACGCTGTAATTGCGCACCGGTTTAGCGGTCGCAGGGGCCTGCCAGTCGCCGAAGCTTGCTTCAAGAAGGCGCGTCACTTCGGCCAGCGAGGTATCGCCGACGACAAAAATACGGGCGTTGTCCGGCCGCAACCATGTGTCGTGGAAAGCGCGCAGGTCCGCTTCGGTCAGCGCTTCGAGCCGGGCTGCAGAACCAAGGCCTGAGGTCGGCAGCCCATAGGGGTGTGCACCGAAGATTGCCCGCCGACCGGTGCGATCCGCAATCGAATTGGGGTTCTTCAATTCCGACGAGAGGGCGTTGAGCAATTGCGCACGCTCACGCTCGATCACATTGGCGCGAAGGCCCGGCTGGCGGATGGTCTCGGCCAGCAGTTCCAGCGACGGCGCGAGGTTCGGGGCCAGCGCCGCGAGCGAGAAGTTGGTGTAGTCGGCATCGAAGCCATTGTAGATGTTCGCGCCAAGACGCTCCTGCGCGATCGCGTAGTCGGTCGCGTCGAGGCGCTCGGTCCCCTCGCTCATCGTGCTCAGCAGCAGGCGCTGCGTGCCCAGCGAGTCGGCGTCCTCGGCAGCGCGTCCGGCGTCGAATTCAACGCGGACCGAAACGGTCGGGACGGCGTCGCGGTGCGCGAAATAGACTTCCATGCCGTTCGAAAGCGTCGCACGCTCGATATCCGGGAAGTCGAGTCCCTGCAGCGGCTGGAGTTCCGGTAGGGTATCGCGATCCGCCTGCGCCTGCGTGGCGATCTTGGACAGGTCGCAGGTTTCCTCGGCGCAATAATTGGCCTGCGCAATATCCTCGATGGAATCGGGTCCGGTCACCGCGCCGCCGCGGTCTTCGCCGCCTTCGGTGCGCTCACCCGGATTGAAGACGAGGTTGAAGACGGGACGCGAGAGCCATTTGCGAGCGAGGGCATGGACCTGATCGGGCGTGGCGGCGGCCATCTGGTCGAGCTGGCGCTCGACGTAGCCGGGATCGTTCGCGAACAGTTCGCCAGCGGCAAGCTGCGGAGCCTTGCCGCCGAAACCGCCGACCGATTCAAGGCCGCGGATAACGCCGGCCATGGTCGAGACCTTCGCCCGCTGGAGTTCGTCGCCGGTGGGACCGGTGGCGAGGAAATCGGCAATCTGCGCATCGAGCTTGGCCGCGACCTCTTCGGGATCCACGCCTGGCTTCACATCGGCCTGGACGACGAAAATTCCGGCATCTTCGAGCGTATAGTTGAAAGTGCTGACCGACACCGCGACCGGGTCTTCGCGAACCAGTGCATTGTCGAGCCGCGAACTCGACAGGCCGCCCAGCACGGCAGAGGCAAGGTTCATCGGGACCGATTCCGCAGAATTGGAACCGGGCACGGTCCACATGCGATAGAGCCGCGTAGTCGAAATCTGGTCGGTCGTGACCTTGGTCTTGTCTTCGGCAAGCGTGGGCACGTCGACCGCAGGGTGGACCACTTCAGGTCCGCGCTCGATATCGCCGAACCACTTCTGCACCTTCTCGCGCGCGGTTGCCGTGTCGATGTCGCCAGCCAAGACCAGCACGGCGTTGTTCGGGCCGTAATGGTCGATGAACCAGTTGCGCACATCGTCCATGGTCGCCGCATCGAGATCGCCCATCGAGCCGATGGTCGAGTGGTGATAGCGGTGCCCCTTGGGGAAGAGGTTCTCGAAGATTTCATACCGCAGCAGGCCGAAGGGATTGTTGTCGCCCTGGCGCTTCTCGTTCTGGACGACGCCGCGCTGGTTATCGAGCTTCTCCTGCGTCACCGCATCGAGCAGGTGACCCATTCGGTCGCTTTCCAGCATCAGCACGCGGTCGAGCGCGCCGGTCGGCACGGTCTGGAAATAGTTCGTGCGATCGGGGTTGGTCGTCCCGTTCACATCGGTCCCGCCCATCTGCTGGATATATTCAAACCAGTCTTCGGGCGCATTTTCCGTCCCGTTGAACATCAGGTGTTCGAACAGATGGGCGAAACCGGTCTTGCCCTTGGGCTCATGCTTGGAGCCCACGTCGTACCACACCGAGACGCCGACCAGCGGCGCCTTGCGGTCTTCGTGGACGACCACGGTGAGACCGTTGTCGAGGACGAACTTGTCGTAGGGAATGTCCACTTCGGCGACGAGCTGCGAGAGCGGGGCGGGTTCGTAGCTGACGGCCTCTCCCACCATGGCCGCTTCCATGGTCGCGGAATCCATCGGCTCCTGCGAATAGGTCGAGCATGCCGACACGGCGAGAGCGATGATGCTGGTGGAAATGATACGTTTCATGGAGGCTCCGAAGGGTATTGTTCTCGAAAGGCCTAGAGCGTCAACGGCGGTTCGTCACGGTCTTGCGGCTCTTCGCGTTTTCCAGCACGTCTTCGCGCCAGAAATGGACCGGTTTCAACCGGTGCTGGACGAACAGCGTAGACTGATCGGCATAATGCGGTGAATCGGCCCGCGTGGTGGCGGAACCGAAGGGCTGGATCGAGCGCGAAGTGACCCGCTCGCCCGCGTTCCATTCGACCCACTGGATGAAGCTGTCACCGTGGCGGACCGACAGCCTGCCGTCCTCGTCAACGTCCCACAGCGTCGATGCGCGCAGCGTGTCCGAACCGCCGTCCAGAGGCAGGTCGACATCGCCCTGTCGCAGGCGAAGCAGGTCGCCCATCGGCGGGTCGATCCGGCCGAAATGCGTTTCCAGATGGTCGACCGATTTCATCAGCTCATCGCGCGCACTGGGGCAGGCCTTGTTCTGGTAGCGGCAGGACATAAACTCGCGGATCATCAAGAGGGCGAGGCTGTCCCCGCGACCGATATTGTCGGCGGTGAAATCCCATTCGAGCAGCAGCTTGCGGGCCTCGGCAAGGCGCGGCTCGTCCGACAGGTCGAGCGTTTCCAGCTCGTCCCACAGGTCCGCGACGTAACCTTCGCGCGCATAGCCGGTGTCGTACTTGATCTCTTCCAGAGTTTCGCGGTCGAGCCGGTCCGCTTCGCTCAAAAGCTTCCAGGCCCGACGCGAGCGGTTCGTCTGCTTCAGTTCGACGCCGAGTTCGGGCGCGAAGTCATCAGGCGAGAGATCGCTTCCCGCCCCGGCGGCGGTGTAGGGCGCATTGTTGGCATTGTAGAGCCAGCCCGATGCCGGGTTCAGGTAACGCGGCAGCTCGCCGTATTCGACCGGGCCATCCCAGAGCAGTTCGGGATCGTCTCCGGCGAGAACGCCGCGCCAGTCGGGGCCTTCGCGCCGGTCGGGCAGGGCGGCGTTGTAGACATAGGCGATGTTGCCGGTCTTGTCGGCATAGATGAAGTTGGTCGAAGGAATATCCATCCGGGCAAGGATGCCTTCCCACTCTTCCAGCGAGCTCGCCTTGTTGAGCCGGTAATAGGCATCGAGCTGGCCGAGATTGTCGATCCCGCCATAGCGGAAGGCGAAATAGCCATTGTCGTTCTTGATGACGGGGCCGTGGACGCTGCGCAGCACCTCGCGCTTGATCGGCAGGACGAGCGGGCCCAAACGCACCGGCAGGGTCACCGTTTTGCGCTCGAGCTCGCGCCATTCGTCGCCGAACAGGTAACGATTGCCGTCCGCGTCCATCTCCAGCTGGTAGACGTCGATCATGTCCGGGGTGTTGACCGTGTTGGTCCAGCCCAGATCGCGATTGTGGCCGAGGAAGGGGAAGGGCGAGCCGGGGAAATTCGCTCCGGCATAGTGCCAGCCTTCGCCGCTTTCGACGACGAGTTCGTACCATGCCACCCCGCCGCGCCACGGCTGGTGGCTATTGGAGACGAGAATGGTCGGCCCACCCGATTTTTCCGGGGTGACCGCAAAGGCATTCGAACCGCTCATCCCGCTGTCCTTGCCCAGCGGAGACATGGCCGTTTGTTGCGAAGGGGACGCTGCGTCCTCGACATCGGCGGGTCGCGGATAGCCCGGAATGTCGGGGCCGTATTCGCGTCGCAGCGGCTCTCCCTTGACCAGCGGTTCGATCACGCCGTTGAGGCCGAAGAAGAACGGCTGGCGGAGCGCGAAGCCTGCGGCCACGTCCTCGCCCTCGACCGGGAACAGATTGCCGAGCTTCAGTTCGCCCGGATTCTCTTCGGCGAACTGGTTGAGGCCTGCCGCATAGGCATCGAACAGCGCGCGCGTGTCCTCGGGTAGTTGCGGATAGTGCCGCTCCGCCGTGCCGCGCGCATCGAGCAGGTGGTAAACATAATCGATCGCCGCGCCGTCCTGGCCCGCGATCGCGCCATAGCGGCCCCGGGCCATGGCGATCACGTCCTGCAAGGTCGAGAAATCGTCTTCCGAATGGGCGATGGCGACGCCGTAAGCGACGTCCGCGTCCGTATCGCCATAGATATGCGGCACGCCGAATTCGTCGCGAATGATCTCGGCGGTGTAGATGCGCTGAGGCTGCGCGACATCGTCGCGCTCTGCCCATAGCGGTTCCCAGGTTGCCAGCGCGACGAATGCGACAAGCACGAGCAACAAAAGGGCGAAACCGATGCGCCCGAACCATTTGGTCATGAAATCCAGTCCTCTCTCGCAACCGATCTAGCGTCGTGCGACGAGTGGTGCAATCGGTCTGGGCAAAACCTGCCGACGCCTATTCCGCTTTGGGGATTCGACTGTCTAGCCATGTGCGTGTGACTGCCAACATCACCATCGGCCATGAAACGTCCGGCAAGCCGGTCGAGTTCGATATCGAGGAGCTTCTCGCGACCCGTCTGCTCGTCCAGGGCAATTCGGGCAGCGGCAAGTCGCACCTGCTTCGCCGATTGCTCGAAGAGAGCGCCGGGATGGTGCAGCAGGTCGTCATCGACCCGGAAGGCGACTTCCCGTCGCTGGCGGAAGAGTTCGGCCATGTCGTTATTGATGGCTCGGCCTATTCTCCGCCCGAGATAGAGGCGCTCGCCCGCCGCATCCGCGAACACCGCGCTAGCGTGGTGCTCGACCTCGACGGGCTGGAGGTGGAGCAGCAGATCCGCTGTGCAGCCCAGTTCCTGACCGCCTTGTTCGATGCCCCGCGCGAGCACTGGTATCCCGCGCTCGTCGTGGTGGACGAAGCGCAGATGTTCGCGCCCGCAGCAGCTGGCGAGATGGCTGAAGACACGCGCCGCATGACCCTGTCGGCGATGACCAATCTCATGTGCCGTGGGCGCAAGCGCGGCCTTGCGGGGATCGTTGCCACCCAGCGGCTGGCCAAGCTGGCCAAGAACGTCGCCGCCGAAGCGTCGAACTTCCTCATGGGCCGGACATTCCTCGACATCGACATGGTGCGCGCCGCCGACCTGCTCGGCATGGAGCGGCGCCAGGCCGAACGCATACGCGAACTCGAGCGCGGACATTTCCTTGCGCTCGGGCCTGCGATCACGCGATTGCCGGTCGCCTGCAAGATCGGTCCGGTGAAGACCGGTCACCAAGCGCGCAGCGAAGGGTTGATGGCGCTGCCCGACACAGCGCCCGAGGACATGGCCGACCTCCTCACACGCGACCTCGCCAGCGATGTCGCGACGCCCACGCCGCCGCCTGCGCCCCCTCCTGCACCGCGGCTGGAAGAGATAGAGGACAGCATCGCTCATGCCGAAGAACGGCAGGTGGAATCGCCTGCTGAAAGGCCGGATACGTCTGTCGTCGCGCAGCGGATCGAGGAATTGATCGCCGAGTTGGCAGGGGAGGAGGGTATCGCTTTCCAGTCGGCCAGCGCGCAATACCAGACATTTCTCACGCGCTGCCGCCGCGAACGGCTGATCGGGCCGATGCCGGATATGCATGCATTCCGCCGAAGGTTCGCGATTGCGGGTGCTGGCCTGGCTGATCTGGGCGATGAAATCCAGTCGCGTATCATGGGGCTGGCAGGCGCCGTGGACGAAGATCTCCTGGGCCCCTTCCTGGTCATTGCGAAGGCTGCCCATGCGGGCGAAACGCAGGTCGACGAGCACGAGCTGGCGAAGGCTTATGGAACCAGCTCGCCCGGGCGCATTCGCCGGCTGCTCGACCATCTGGAGCGGCAAGGCCTGATCGTGGTCCGCGAGGATTTCGGCGGCGGGCGCACAGTCATGGTGCCGGGCCTCGAAGGCGTGGGCGCCGAATAAATTTCGCCTTGCCTCTCGCCAAGCGCGCAGGCACCCCTATATTCGACTAACACACCTCGCGCATTTTTTGCGTGGAGGGGTTGTGTTGCAATTTAGCAACACCATATCCGGGCGGCAATTCTTTTTGAGGGACCAGCATGAATCTCGAGAAATTCACCGATCGCGCCAAGGGCTTCCTGCAGAGCGCGCAGACGGTCGCCATTCGCATGAACCACCAGCGCATTACGGCGGCGCATATCCTGAAAGCCCTGCTCGAAGATAACGAGGGCATGGCCGCGCAGCTGATCCAGCGCGCAGGCGGCAATCCCGGAGTGGCGATCACCGAAATCGATACGGCCCTGAACAAGATTCCCGCCGTTTCCGGGGGTGGCGCACAGCAGACACCCGGCCTGGACAATGACGCCGTGCGCGCACTCGACCAGGCAGAGCAGCTTGCCGAAAAGGCTGGCGACAGCTTCGTGCCCGTGCAGCGTCTGCTGCAGGCGCTCGCGCTGGCGGATAACGACGCGGGCAAGGCGCTCAAGTCGGCCGGTATCGACGCCAAATCGCTCGAAGCGGCGATTCAGGAAGTCACCGGCGGACGAACTGCCGACAGCGCGGGCGCGGAAGAGAGCTACGACGCGATGAAGAAGTACGCGCGCGACCTCACGCAGGCGGCGCGCGACGGCAAGCTCGACCCCGTGATCGGCCGCGACGAGGAAATTCGTCGCACGGTGCAAATCCTTGCCCGTCGCACCAAGAACAACCCCGCGCTCATCGGCGAACCCGGCACCGGCAAGACTGCCATCGCCGAAGGCCTCGCGCTGCGCATCGCCAATGGCGACGTGCCCGACAGCCTGAAGGGCCGCACGCTCATGTCGCTCGACATGGGCGCGCTTATCGCGGGCGCTAAATACCGCGGTGAGTTCGAGGAGCGCCTCAAGGCCGTGCTCGACGAGGTAAAAGGCGCGGAAGGCCAGATCATCCTCTTCATCGACGAGATGCACACGCTGATCGGGGCTGGAGCTAGCGAAGGCAGCATGGATGCGTCCAATCTGCTGAAGCCTGCCCTGTCGCGCGGCGAGCTCCACTGCATTGGCGCCACCACGCTCGACGAATACCAGAAGTACGTCGAAAAGGACCCCGCGCTCCAGCGTCGCTTCCAGCCCGTATTCATCGACGAGCCGAGCGTGGAGGACACGATCTCGATCCTGCGCGGCATCAAGGACAAGTACGAATTGCACCACGGCGTGCGCATCACCGACGGTGCGATTGTCGCCGCGGCGCAATTGTCCAACCGCTACATCCAGAACCGCTTCCTGCCCGACAAGGCGATCGACCTGATGGACGAGGCGGCTTCGCGCATCCGCATGGAAGTGGAATCGAAGCCCGAGGAAATCGAAGGTCTCGACCGCCGCATCATCCAGCTCAGGATCGAGGAACAGGCGCTCCAGAAGGAGACCGACAGCGCATCGAAGGACCGTCTCGAGACGCTTCGCAAGGAGCTGTCCGAACTCGAACAGCAATCATCCGAACTGACCACGCGCTGGCAGAACGAGCGCGACAAGATCCACGCCGAGGCGCGGGTCAAGGAAGAGCTCGACCAGGCGCGGATCGAGCTCGAACAGGCGCAGCGCGCAGGCGATCTCCAGAAGGCGGGCGAACTGCAGTACGGCAGGATTCCCGAGCTGGAAAAGAAGCTCGAAGAAGCCTCCGGCCACACGGACAACGCCTTGCTGAGGGAAGAAGTGACCGAGGACGACATCGCAGGTGTCGTCAGCCGCTGGACCGGTATCCCGGTCGACAAGATGTTGGAGGGCGAGCGCGAGAAGCTGCTCGACATGGAAAATATCCTGTCGAAGCGGGTGATCGGGCAGAGCCAGGCTATCGATGCGGTCTCCAAGGCCGTGCGCCGTGCACGTGCTGGCCTGCAGGACCCGGGCCGTCCGCTCGGCAGCTTCCTGTTCCTGGGCCCGACTGGCGTCGGCAAGACCGAACTGACAAAGGCGCTCGCCGGATTCCTGTTCGACGACGACCAGGCCATGGTCCGCATCGACATGAGCGAGTTCATGGAGAAGCACGCGGTCGCTCGCCTGATCGGGGCGCCTCCGGGCTATGTCGGCTACGAGGAAGGCGGCGTACTGACCGAGGCCGTACGGCGCAGGCCCTACCAGGTCGTATTGTTCGACGAGGTCGAAAAGGCCCACAGCGATGTCTTCAATGTCCTGCTGCAGGTGCTCGACGACGGACGCCTGACCGATGGGCAGGGCAGGGTAGTGGATTTCAGCAACACGCTGATCATCCTCACCTCCAACCTCGGCAGTCAGTACCTTGCCAATATGGACGACGACCAGAAGGTCGAAGATGTCGAACCGCAGGTGATGGACGTCGTGCGCGGGCATTTCCGCCCCGAGTTCCTCAACCGACTGGACGAGATCATCCTGTTCCACCGCCTGGCGATGGAGCACATGGCCCCGATCGTCGATATCCAGGTCGCGCGGGTGCAGAAGCTGCTGAAGGATCGCAAGATCGTGCTCGACCTGACCGAAGCGGCCAAGAAGTGGCTGGGGCGGGTCGGCTATGATCCCGTCTATGGTGCGCGGCCTCTCAAGCGTGCGGTCCAGCGCTATGTCCAGGACCCGCTCGCAGACATGATCCTGTCGGGCAAGGTGCCGGACGGGTCGACCGTGAGCATCGACGAGGGCGACGGCTCCCTGGAAATGCAGATCAGCTGACAAACGGTAGGAGGCGGGTCGGAAAGGCCCGCCTTTTTCTTCTTTGGGCGCTGGTGATTCGGTTGTCGATCAAACGACTACAGCGCTGGATATGTTTGCATGCGAAACAAAATTCTGTTCGCCAGCCTTTCGCGCGACTGATTATTACACACTTCTTCGCTCGATCGGCAAATGTGTGGGATTTGCGCAACAAGACATTCTAAAGCGCCCCAGTGCTTTGACACTGCATCGTTAATCCCGCAGAAACCCGTGTGTTGGGACTGGGGGTCTATCCACCCGGACAATTCGAGCGAACCGGACGCCGCTAGGGGTGCGTCCTTTTCGTCGTCCAGATGGAAGACGCAGTTCCAGTTGTCGCGACTGGAGTAATAAATGCGAAAAATTCACACGAAAACAATCCGGGGTCTCGCCTTCTCGGCGTCGGCGCTCGCGCTCACTGCCGGTAGCCAGGCATATGCGCAGGACGCAGAATGCCCTGAAGGTCAGGAAGAAGTAGCCGGCGAATGCGTCATCCAGTCGGATGGCCCCGACGGCGTTACCAACAACGATCCGACCGCACAGGACGTTGTCGATGTAACCGACACCGGTGCAACCGGTCAGAATGCACCGGGCGCCATCGTTGTGACCGGCTCGCGTATCAAGCGTGACACTTACAGCTCGATCTCGCCGCTCCAGGTCATCACAACCGAGCAGTCGCAGACTGTCGGCCTATTCGATCCGACGCAGATTCTTCAGCGTGACGAATCTGCATCTGGCCTTCAGGTCGATGCCACCTTCCAGGGTTTCGTGCTGGACAACGGGCCTGGCTCCGTCACGCTGAACCTTCGTGGTTTGGGTGCAGACCGTACGCTGCTTCTTCTTAACGGCCGGCGCATCGCTCCTGCCGGTGTGGAAGGCGCGCCGGTCAACCCCTCAATCAACCTTCTCCCGAGTTCACTCATCGACCGGTTCGACCTGCTGCTCGACGGTGCGTCCTCGATCTACGGTTCTGACGCTGTCGCCGGTGTGGGTAACGTCATCCTGCGCAAGGACTTCGACGGCCTTGAACTCTTCGCTCGTGGCGAAATCAACCCGCAGGGCGCCGGTGAAGATTACACCATCAGCGCTGCATACGGCATCAACTTCGACCGCGGCTTCATCGGCTTCGGTGCAGAATACGATTATCGCGATGCCATCCGTCTTCGCGATCGCGATTTCTTTGGCGGTTGTGATCAGAACCTGGAAGTGGATCAGGACGGCAATTTCTATTCCATCGACGAGCGCACGCGCGCTCTAGTCGAGCGTGATAGCTTCGGCGGTCCTTTCGGTCAGATTACGACTAGTGCTGACAGTCCGTGCAAGATCCAAGCTGTTACAGGTCGTTTCATTCCAAATGACACCTTCCTGAATTCGGTCTTTTTCCAGCGTGGCGACACGTTCGACAACCTGCAGTTCTTTGGATTGCCCGGTTACGCCACGCGTGAAAACGCTTTTCTCGATCCGCTCGATTTCAATTTCGATGGAGTCCGGGATGTCGATGATCAGGATTACAACGGCAGTGGCGTAAATCAGGGCCAAGTTTTCCTGAGTGAGCAGAAGCTGATCAACGTGATGGCCTATGGTGAATATACCTTGGCTGGCGCGGCCAATCTCACCCCCTATTTCGAAGCGAATTATAGCCGTGCGCGCATTCGGGCGGATAACACAGGCCAGAGCTTCCTCTTCCCTGACGTACCGGCCGAAAATCAGTTCAACCCGTGCAACATTGATGCGGGCGGCGCAGACTGTCGCCAGATCGACAACGAGCTTTTCTTCCCCTTCTCGGGTGGCCGTCCGATCTGGGGGCCAGGAGGGTTCTTCCCCAGTGAACCGACTGGTGTGAATGTTTCGGTTTTTCCGATCATCTCCGTTGTGGGCGACCGCAACAACACCGACGTGACGCAGGAACAATATCGCGGCGTCTTTGGTGTGCGCGGCGACCTGCCGTTCATCGGCGCCGGCTGGACCTTCGACGCCTCTTTCGTTTACTCACGTTCGGAGGGAGCCAGCGTTCGCCGCGGTGTTCGCGAAGATAAACTGGCATTCGCTCTAGGCATTGATCCGACCATTGATTTCAATGGCGACGGCATCATCGACAACACCGGCGACGGTATTGCCGACGATTACAGCGACCTGGTTCAGTTCGGCGAATATTACGGTGACCCGGGCATCGCGCCGTGTGATGTTTCGGCACTGGCCAATCCGGATCTTGCCGCAGAAGGGCTGGCTGATGGCTGCGTTCCGGTAAATCTGTTCGCACCCTCGCTTCTCAGCGAAACGATCGGAGATTTCGCAACGCAGGCAGAGCGTGACTACCTCTTCGGTGTCCGTTCGTTCGACACGATCTATGAGCAAAAGGTCCTTTCGGGCTACGTCACGGGCGATGTCTTCGAATTGCAGGGTGGCCCTGTGGGTGTCGTGCTTGGTGCGGAATATCGCACCGATTCGATCGACTCGCGTCCAAATGATGTGGCTTCAAACGGCCTTTTCTTCGGGTTTAGCCAGGATCTGGGTGCAGTCGGCGAAAAGTACATTCTCGAAGCGTTTGGCGAACTCGATCTGCCTCTCGTGGCGGACAAGACGCTCGTTCAGGAACTCAACCTCAATTTGTCGGGACGTGTCACCAAGGAAGAGTTCTACGGAACCAACTTCACGTATGCCATCAAAGGTGGCTGGCGTCCGATCGAATCGCTTCTTTTCAAGTTCAGCTACGGCACCTCTTTCCGTGCGCCGAACCTGCGCGAGAATTTCCTGCAGGCTCAGCAAGGCTTCGAAACACTGTTCGACCCTTGCGCGGTGCCGAACGAAGCCTTCGAACTGGGAGAAGGCTACATCGCGGAGAACGATCCGCGGTCTCCGTTCGTTCTCCAGAATTGCATCCGCGAAGGGCGCGATCCCACCCAGGTCGGCCTGAGGCCTAATACGCAGGCAGTCCAGAGAACCTCTGCGCAAACAGTGTCGGGCGGCACATTCGATATCGATCCCGAAACCTCGCGTTCGATAACGACCGGCTTCGCTTTCGAAGAAGTGTTCGGAGACGGTTTCGATTTCGGCTTCAACGCGAACTATTACGACATCAAGGTGAAGAATTCGATCATCGAGCCGTCGTCGCAGTTCGTAATCAACGACTGCTTCCTGCGCCAGGATGTGGATAACCGCAGTCCGTTCTGCGATCGTCTGACGTACGATCCTCTCAATGGCGTGGTGAACGCTTTTGATCGCGGTCTTGTCGCTAAGGTGAGCAATCAGTTCCTGAACTTCGACTTGCAAACTGTTCGTGGTGTCGATCTCAACGCCTCCCTTGGTAAGGAGATTACGCTAGGCAACAGTCTTGTCGATCTTGGCTTGAACTTCCGCGCCAACCACCTGATCGAGCGTAGCACGACCTTCATCAACGATGCTGGATCAGTCTCGTTCGATACTAGCGACGGTGAAATCAGCTTCCCGAAGTGGACCGGCCGCACGACCTTCACGGCGGAGTATGAGAAGTTCCTGCTTACATATCAGATCCGGTATACTGGTCCGGTCGGCGCCGATCCTGACTCGATCAACCCGTTTGCGGACGTGTTCAACAACGCGCCTGGGGGCGGCCGGCCGCTGAGTCCGGCAGGAAATCCGGTTACTGCGCCGAGCAACACTTGCCTTGGTGCAGGGGCGGAAGGCGTTGAAGGTAACGGTATTTTCTGTAAGGACGTTGACTTCGCGGAAGAGCAGTTCCTGCATACCGCATCGCTGCGTTACCGGACCCCGACGTTCACGATCATTGCTGGTGTTGACAACATCTTCAACACGGCTCCGCCGCGGATCGATAGCTCGCAAGGTTTTGCGATCGCTAACACAGTGATCGGCGCAGGTTACGATTACGATGGACGCGAATTCTTCGCATCGATCACCTATGAGTTCTAATTCGGTTAATCTGAGTTAGTTTAGGAAAGGGCGGTTCCGTGTTTTGGACACGGTGCCGCCCTTTGCTATTGAGGGTCACCCTTTTTGAATATCTTGTGAGAGTCGCTTCATGAAAATCTTCAAATCCGCCTTGCTGGCTGCCGGTGCAGCCGCATCTCTCGGGATCGTCGCAGCCCCGGCTGCGGCGCAACAGAACACTACCGGCATGCCGACCGTTCCGATCGAAGTCTGGGCACTTCGTGACGTCGTCAATGCCGTTCAGGTTTCGCCCGACGGCAAGCACGTTCTGGTCCATGTGGTCGAAAGCAAGGAGGGCGAATACCTCCTCAAGATCTACAAGACCGAGGACATGTCCAAGCCGTTCCGCGTCCTCAACGCTGACCCGATGGAAATCATCAGCGCGTCTTGGGTCAGCGATCGCTACATCTTCGGTTCGGCGTGGCAGCAGAACCGCAGCAAGGTCAACGGCCCGGAACAGGGCACCTATGACTATGCCGGCTACGCTTACGACCTGAAGACCAACAAATTCCAGAAGATCGACGGTAACTTCGGTATCGCGAACCGCCTGCCGAACGACCCCGATCATATCCTGGTCGAGACCGGGACGGCCATCCCCGATCCCTCGGGCGTCGATCCTTTCGAAGCTTTCCGTCCGCGCTCCTACTACAAGGTAAACCTCGCACGCGGCACGCGGAGCCTGGTGCTGAAGGGCAGCGAAAAGTATCCGACTGCGCAGTTCGACAACGAAGGCAATCCGCGTTGGACCGTCGGCTATGATAGCGGAACAAAGGAAGCGATCACCTATTACCGTAAGCCGGGCGAAGGCTCGTGGACGGAACTGATGCGCTACGATCAGGACAAGCACGAGAACCTGTATCGCACGCTTTCGGGATTCATGGGGCTCGCCGGTTTCGACCCCGACAATCCCAGCATCGGTTATGTCATCGACAACCGCGGCGAAGACAAGGCTGCCCTGTGGGAGTTCAACTTCGACACCGGTCAGTTTGGCGAAAAACTCGCCGGCACGGACCAGGCCGACATCATGGGCATCCGCACCAGCTCGATGCCGGGCGACGAGTCGCTCGTGGGTGCGATCTATCCGTGGGACAAGTATCGCACGATCTGGTTCGATGAGGGCGAGAAAGCGCTTTATGACGCGCTGGAAGCCCAGATTCCGAACGCTCACCAGGTCAGCATCACCAGCCGTTCGACCGATGGCGGGACGATGATCGTATCTAACCGCGGTCCGCGGGATCCCGGTTCGTACTGGCTGGTTCGCAACGGCACGATGGCCAAGCTTGGCAGCCGCAACCCGCTGATCCAGCCGGAGCAGCTCGCGGATGTCGAATTCATTCGTTACCCGTCGCGTGACGGGAAGCTGACGATCCCGGCCTATTTCATGCGTCCGAAGGGTGAAGGCCCCTATCCGCTGATTGTTCGTCACAATGGCGGCCCGCACGTCAATGGCGTGGTCGGCTATGACGAATGGGACCAGATGCTTGTGAATGCCGGTTACGCAGTCCTTCGTCCGCAGAACCGTATCTCGACCGGTTGGGGCCAGAAGCACTTCGATGCCGGTTATGGCGAGCATGGTCTTGCCATGCAGGACGATAAGGATGACGGCGCACTTTACCTGATCGAACAGGGTCTAGTGGATCCCGATCGCGTGGCGTTCATGGGTTGGTCCTATGGCGGTTACTCCGCCCTGGTTGCAGCTTCGCGTTCGCCGAACGTATACCAGTGCGTGATCGCAGGTGCCGCCGTTTCCGATCCGGAAAAGAGCTACAAGCAACGTCGCAGCCCTTATTCGCCCAAGGCGATCGACGATTGGGCACAGCGTCGCGGCATGATCGGCATCAACCCGATCAAAGAAGTCTCGAAGGTCAACGTGCCGATCCTGATGGTTCACGGCGATGTCGACGCCCGTGTCCTTTACTTCCACTACGAAGACTACAAGGACGCGATCGAGAAGGCCGGTATCCAGGACGCCCAGTTCCTGACCCTGAAGGGGGCCGACCACTTCTATACGACGCTGATGTTCGAGCATCAGCAGCAGTTCTATACGAAGATGTTCGACTTCCTGAAGAACGATTGCGGCCCGGGCGGCCTCTGATCTGATCTTCAGCTCATGATGCGAAAGCGGCCGGTGCACCTTCGGGTGTTCCGGCCGTTTTCCGTTTCTGTGCCCTGCTCTTCGAGGCGGGGAGCATTGGCGTCATTGGGCGATATCGAAGGCCACGCTCAGTCTCTCGCCTGCTGTAAATGGCGTCGTCCCATGGAAAACGATCGGTTGGAACAGGGCGAGCCTGCCCTGCTGCGGTGCAATGCTGCGAAGCGCTTCTTGCTCTATTCCGGGTCCTCGCGGCGCCGAGGGTGAGGCGAGCACGCCCTCATCACTCGATGGACCATACCGTTCGGGCAGAGCGATATTGTGCGCGGAACCTAGGGGGCCATCCGGACGAGCGCGATCGGTCTGATGTCCCTCCGCTCGCAAAAGGATAGACCATGACCCGATGGTGCGCATCGGGACTGGCTTGCGCTGCAGGTCGGGGTGTTCGGGCACGAGCGGCAGTGCCGCACCACGGGCCGAGTGGGCGCTCTGGATCGGGGCTTATTCGTGCAATGCCTAGATGTCGGGTCGGGGGCGGGGGCAGGTGATCCGTGCTCGGGTGCATCGCCGCTTGTGCGCCCGCAGATGTAGTTCTCTCACCAAAAAAAAGGGGCGCCTCGCGGCGCCCCTTTCCATTCAGTCGTCTGTAGTTCGGAATTAGAACTTCAGCTTCACACCTGCGTAGTAACGACGGCCCAGCGGGTCGTAGACGCCGGTTTCAGCGTCCATGCCGGTAACCGAAGCACCCGGGATGCTTGCGGTGTAGATCGGGCTGTTGTCGAGCAGGTTGTTCACACCGACATAGAGTTCATAGTCCTCAGCAACGTAGAAACGGAGCTGCGTGTTGAGGTAGAACTCGGGGTGCAGACGATATTCATCGTCGGTACCTTCTTCGACGCCAACGAACTGGTCATCCAGGAACGCTTCGCCGATGTAGACACCGGTCATCGTCCAGCGGAAGGCGTCCGTGCCGACCGAAGTGTTGACCGTGAAACGGTCCTTCGATGCGCCAACTTCACCATCGATGTTGTCGATGTCGTCTTCAGTCACGAGCGGCTGAATCTTCTGATCGAAAACGTGGGTGTAGATGGTGTTGATGCCGATATCGAGATCGGTTCCGAACATCCGGAAGGTGTCCGCGAACGTCAGTTCGACGTCGATGCCGTCAGCAGTGATACCACCCGAGTTGGACGGGCCGGTGTTCACGAACTGGAGCGAACCTGCGTTGTTCAGACCCTGCGCCGTAGCACGACGGGTGATGAACTGGCAGAACTCAGGGTTACCCTGAAGGTAGCACTGGTTGATGATGTACTGACGCGGGGTCGAGACGATCGCGTCTTCGATTTCCACGTTGTAGTAGTCAACCTTGAGGCTGAACGCGTCCAGAGCCGGAACGAGTGCGCCCGGATCGAGAACGACGCCGAGAGTCCAGGTCTTACCCTTTTCTTCCGACAGGTTCGGGTTACCACCAGTGAAGCCCGAAACGCCCTGACGGTCAGGCTGCGAAACGGTGAACACGCCGCCATTGGCCGCGATGTTCGCGTTCACACCGTCAGCTGCACGGCAGTTCTGTCCAAGTGCACTGGTGTCTGCAGCGGTGACGCCTTCACACGGATCGTTGACCGTCGGGAAGGTCTGGTTGAGGCCGTCGAAGAGCTCCGAGATGTTCGGCGCACGGACGGTCTGCGAGTACATACCGCGGAACGTGATTGCCGGGACCGGAGTGAATTCCGCACCCGCATTCCAGCTGAGCGTGTTGCCGACGGTCGAGTAGTCCGAAACGCGGACTGCACCGCGAACCAGAAGCGAGTCGACGAAGCCGTCTTCGATCAGCGGAACGAGAACTTCGGCGTACGCTTCGCGAACGTCGAATTCACCCGAAGTCGGGGGAAGTGCGTTACCGCCGTTCAGGCCGAGCTGCTGCAGAGCATCCCAGCGGCTGTCCGAAGATTCCTTACGATACTCGACACCGACCACGGTCGAAACCGGGTTTACGCCCGAGATCGTGAACAGTTCGGCACCAAGGTTGGCACCAACCTGCAGCTGGGTGATGTCTGCATTGAAGGACGAAGGAGCGGCAAGGTAGGCCACTGCTTCGGGCGACAGCGAGTTCAGACCGAACCAGTCAGCCGGCACACAGCCGTCCGAAACCGCATCGGGGTTCGCACACTGGAAGCCACCGGCGCCATCGGGAATGATCTTCGCAGCTTCGCGAAGGTTCGGGATGTTGATCTGACCGTCGCCGAGCTGTGCGATCTGCGTCGAACCGTAGTTCGCGAAGATTTCATAGTTCACGGTGTCGGTAACATCGCCGCGTGCACCACCGACGATGCGGAAGGTCTGGCGCGTTGCCGAGCTAGCACGCGGACCGAAGTCGGTCAGGCGCTTTGCGAAGTAGATATCGCGCAGGCCGTCGCCGTCGGTGTCCGAAGCATCGTCATAGATGCCATCGGGAACGAACGGGTTGCGAATGATGTCGCCCGTGGTCGGATCAAGCGTTTCGATCGGGTACTGACCCGATGCGAAAACCGGCGACGCCGTATCGAACGGGAAGGGTTCGATGTTGGAGTTAGCCGACGTGCTGGTGAACTGGACTTCACCGAACAGTTCGAGCGAGGACGAAACGTCGTAGGTTGCCGAACCGGCAACTACGAAGCGTTCGATCGGAACAGCCAGGTAACGGAAGGCGCTACGGTTGAAGCCGTCGGGGCCGATCGACTGACCTGCGGCCGAGCACGATGCCGGGGCAGTGCCGCCGTTCGTGCTGAAGCAGTTGCGAAGATCGCCTGCGCCGTTGTTGCCATAGGTCCAGGTGAAGTTGTCGGTCGAGTAACGGCCCTGGGGCGGGAAGCTCGAGAAGAAGGGTGCGACGCGGTCCGAGAATGCACCACCGCTGATGAAGATGTCGGAGATGCTGTCGAGAGCTGCGCTGCCCTGTTCGGTCTTGGTGTCGCCCTTGAAGACGGCGCCTTCGTTCGAGTAACCGCCGTAAAGGACTGCGTTACCGCGACCGTCAGCGAAATTGCCGCCGATGGTTGCGTTGACGGTGTAGTTGTCGCCAGCGCCGGTTTCGTTGATGCCGACCTGACCTTCGAGTTCCGCACCTTCGAAGTCGTCCTTGAGCACGAAGTTCACAACACCTGCCACAGCGTCCGAACCGTAAACGGCCGATGCGCCACCCGAGGTGAGAACTTCGACGCGCTGGACGAGAGCGGTCGGGATCATGTTAAGGTCGACTGCGGAGCTACCGTCGATGCCGGAAACGACGCGACGGCCGTTGATCAGGGTCAGCGTACGCGAGGTGCCGAGGTTGCGAAGATCGATCGTCGCAATACCCGAAGCCGATGTGCTGAACGACGAGTTCGTACGCGAAATCGCGGGCGAACCGAAGACCGGGTTCTGCAGGAGAGCTTCCTGAACGTTGATGAAACCCTGCGATTCGATCAGCTCGTCGCCGATGGTGATAACCGGCGCAGTGGTTTCGACCGCGGTCTGAATCCTCGAACCGGTGACGATGATGGCCGGTACTTCGTCTTCGACGGTAGTAGCGGTGTTCTCGTCGCTATCCTGAGCCAGTGCAGGCTGCGCAAAAAGTGCGACACCGAGCGCCAGAGGCGCCGTTGCCAGCTTGAGCTTGCTTTGCATTCTCATAATGCTTCAATCCTTATTTATTGCCCTCACCCAAAAGAACCGGGTGAGAAACCCCTCTAATTTATACCGCGACAGGCGCCGGAGAGGCACCTGAGTTTGCGGATGCCGCATGTGCTCAAATGTGTCTTGAAATTGCAAAATGTTTATCTCGGAACGGCGCGTTCGCAGATGGTGTGTTGCGAAATTGACACAACCATAAAATGGCGGAAATACGGCGATTTCTTGGCGGTGGAGGGATTCTCCCACACTCCTTTGACGATTGACCTTTACGTCAACGGAACGTAGCCAGTGGCAAACAGCAACTCGAATCCGGAGATGGACTATGCCCGCCGCCTATATCGTAGAAGCCGTACGCACTGCAGGCGGAAGGCGCGGGGGGCGGCTTGCCGGCGTCCACCCGGTCGACCTCGCAGCGAAGTCGCTCGATGCCGTGATGGAACGCTCGGGCCTCGAAGCCAAGGCGATCGACGATGTCGTCATGGGCTGCGTCAGCCAGGGCGGCGAACAGGCGATGCAGGTCGGGCGCAATGCCGTGCTCGCATCGAAGCACCTGGGCGAGGGTGTACCTGCCGTTACCATCGACCGCCAGTGCGGTTCGTCCCAGCAGGCGATCCAGTTCGCCGCGCAGGCCGTGATGAGCGGGACGCAGGACATCGTTATTGCCAGCGGCGTGGAAAGCATGACCCGCGTGCCGATGGGCTCGACGGCGATGTTCCACATGAAGGAAGGCCTCGGGAACTACAAATCGCCGGGGCTCGAAGAGAAATATCCTGGCATCCAGTGGTCCCAGTTCATGGGCGCGGAAATGATCGTGAAGAAACACGGCTTCACAAAGGATGATCTCGACCGCTTCGCCCTGTCGAGCCACGAGAAGGCGATCGAAGCCACGCGTTCGGGCGCTTTCGAGGCCGAGATCGTGCCGGTCGAAATCGAGACACCCGAAGGCACCGAAATGCACACGGTGGACGAAGGTATCCGCTTCGACGCCACGCTCGAAAGCATCCAGTCCGTCAAGCTGCTCAGCCCTGAAGGCACCATTACCGCTGCCTCCAGCAGCCAGATCTGCGATGGCTCCAGCGCCGTGCTGGTGGTCAGCGAAAAGGCGCTGAAGGAGTACGGCCTGACCCCGCTGGCGCGCATCCACAACCTGACCGTGACGGCAGGCGATCCGGTCATCATGCTGGAAGAGCCCCTGTTCGCGACCGACCGTGCACTAGAGCGCGCGGGCATGAAAATCTCCGACATCGACCTGTTCGAAGTAAACGAGGCCTTCGCGCCCGTTCCGCTGGCATGGCTCAAGCACACCGGTGCCGATCCCGAAAAGCTCAACGTCAACGGCGGCGCTATTGCACTTGGCCACCCGCTCGGTGCATCGGGGACCAAGCTGATGGCCACACTGGTTCATGCGCTGAAGGCGCGCGGCAAGAAATACGGCCTGCAGACGATGTGCGAAGGTGGCGGCGTCGCCAACGTCACTATCGTTGAATCGCTGTAAGCGTATTCACGCTTATCGGCGTCGAGGCGCTTTAATTATTTGAATCGAGAGGATTTTTCATGGAAGTTTCAGCAAACACCCCCGCAGTTGTTACCGGTGGTGCATCGGGCCTCGGCGAAGCCACCGCGCGTGCGCTCGCCGCCAAGGGTGCCAAGGTCGCCATCTTCGACATGAACGAAGAAAAGGGTGAAGCGGTCGCCAAGGACATCGGCGGCGTCTTCTGCAAGGTCAACGTGACCAGCGACGAAGACGTCGACGCAGGCTTTGCCAAGGCCCGCGAGGCGCACGGCCAGGAACGCATCCTCGTCAACTGCGCCGGTATCGGCAACGCCATCAAGACCGCCAGCCGCGACAAGCAGACCGGAGAGATCAAGCACTTCCCGATTTCGGCCTTCGATTTCGTGATCCAGGTGAACCTGATCGGCACTTTCCGCTGCATCGCCAAGTCGGCGGCCGGCATGATGAGCCTCGACCCGCTGACGGACGAAGGTGATCGCGGCGCGATCGTCAACACCGCTTCGGTCGCTGCCGAAGACGGCCAGATGGGCCAAGCGGCCTATTCCGCCTCGAAGGGCGGCGTGGTCGGCATGACGCTCCCCATCGCGCGCGACCTGATGCGCGAAGGCATCCGCGTGAACACCATCCTGCCGGGTATCTTCAACACCCCGCTTATGAACGCCGCACCGCCGCAGGTGAAGGAAGCGCTGGCCGCCAGCGTCCCGTTCCCCAAGCGCCTCGGCAATCCGGAAGAGTATGCCAATCTCGCCATGTGCATGATCGAGACCGGCTATTTCAACGGCGAAGACGTTCGCCTCGACGGCGCGATCCGCATGGCTCCGCGTTAAGCCGATACCAGTTGGAAAAGGGGCCGGACGACTGCGACGTCTTCCGGCCCCTTTCTTGTTTCAGCCTCAGAATGCGGCGCTGAACCGTACCCAGCCGCCGCGCCCTGCGCCGGGCAGGCGGTCGCCCACCTCAACATCGGACGCAGCCGAGCGATTGCGCCCCGCGAGATGCGGTGCGTAGAGTTCGTCGAACAGGTTCTCCACTCCCGCTTCGAGAGCGATCCCGGTGCCGACTTCGTAGCGCGCGAACAGGCCGACGACGGCATAGTCGTTGCTCTGTGTCTCCTCGTTGAAACGCGCCACCTCGTCCTGACCGGCTGCCGCGATCAACTCCGCTCCGGCAGAGAACCGATCTCCCAGCCACGCGGCAGACAGGCGCAGGTTCGCCGGTGCCACGCGATAGAGGTTGTCATCGATGTCGCGTCGCTTGCCGCGCACATAGCTGGCCGTACCCGACAGCTCGAGACGACTGAGCGGCCGTACCATGAAGTCTACGTCGGCACCCCACAACTCGGCATCGACATTGTCGAAACGCAGCGGAGTCGGGTCGCCGTTCATCGCAGCGATCATCTCGATCGGGCTGTCCACTATTCCGACCGTTGCGTCCACCGGAATGCCCTGGATATAATCGTCGACGCGCCGATAGAACACTGTCGGCCGCAGCGAATAGGCATCGCCTTCAAAATCGAAGCCGAGTTCCGCAATCCAGGCAGTTTCGGGTGCCAGTTCCAGATTGCCGACATAGATGTTGCCATCCGCCAGGCCGAAGCTGGCTTCGGTGGGCAACCAGCCGAAGCGTTCGAGCAGGCTCGGCACGCGCTCCTTGCGAGCAAGTGTAACTCTTGGGACAAGATCCCCCATCGGAGCCCATGCACGCATCACGGCATCGACAGTCGTTGCAGAGCGCGCACGGTCGGCGGACGCAAAGCCTGCCGCCAGCATCTGCGGGGCCATGGGCACTGCCGCTCCGACCTGGGGAACGCCTGCATCCTGCCGAGTGTGATCGACCCGTCCGCCGAGTTCGAATTCGATGCCCTGGATACCGCCGCGCCACTGCGCGAACGCGCCCCAGCGCTCCGACCGGACATTTGGCTGGGCATCGATAAAGAAGCCATCGTTGAACGGGTTCGTGATGGTCACGAACTTGTCGATATTCTCTATGTCGGCGCCCAGTTCGAAATGCTTCCGGGCAGTCCCGAAACGCAGCTTGGCCTCGGCGGTATTGGTATCGGCCTCGGCATTGGTCGCGCGGGCCCGCATGGGCGGTGCGGCTGGCTGGCGGATGGTCTGATTATCCATCCGGTGGCGTACGGCGACATGTCCCAGTTGCAGGTCTAGGCGCACATCCTTTCCGATCTCGCCCCGAAAGCCGCCACGCACGAAATCGGTGTCGAAGAAAACGATATCGAGTGCGAAGGGCGGCGTTCCGGTCGGGTCGGTTTCGCTACGACGATACTCGGCGAAGATCTCGCCCGGACCGGTCTGGAATCCTGCGTGAATGCCATAGAGGCTGCGCTCGAAACCGGTGCCGAGCACAGTGCCTTCGGGATACTCGTAGTCGCTGCCCTCCTCGCGCGCGGCGATGACGCCGAGCCGCCATTGCTCGTTTGCAAGTCCGGCGAGGCCACCGACGGCATAGCTGTCGTCGACCGAGCGATATTGCGCGGCAAGGCGTACCTGCGCATCCATCGCATTGCCTGACGAAAACTCTGTTTCGACCAGCTGCGCGTTGACCGCTCCGGCAAGCGAGGGGCCTTGCGAAACCGGCGCGACACCGCGAGCGATCTCGATGCGATCGACCAGTACCGACGGTGCATAATGGAGCGGCGGGTCCATTGCGTTGGGACCTCCGGAGGCAAAGCGCTGGCCGTTTACCCGGCCAAGGACGCGTTGCCCGGCCAAGCCGCGATAGGATAACTGGCCGGAAAGCGCGCCATTGCCGACCAACGCACCGCCCGGTGCACGCGCTGCGATCGATGCGGCGTCAGCAGGCAGGGCGATTTGCTCGGGAGGTGCAAGCCGGTCATCCGAAGCCGCATCGGTGCGGCTGGCAGTGACGATTATGGTGTCGTTGAGAATTGCGTCCGGTTCATCGGGCGCACGCTCTTGGGCGAGGGCGGGCATTGCCACGCTCGCAAGGCAGCATGCCAGGAGGGCGCGATGGCCCTTGGATTTGTAATGCATCGTAAAGTCCACTGAATCTGGTTTTCCCGCGCGAACTGACAAGCTCGCGCAGATAGAAGTTCGGATTTTCCGGGGGTCAGATCAGGACTGGTGGTGCACGCAGCGGTGGTCGCAAGCGGGGTGTACGCTTGATATCGATAACGAGAACCGGCGCGAGGCCGAGGAGGGCGGCTTCCGCCAGCGACAGGGCCAGCAGATCCGCATCCACGGCGCCCGTAGCAAGTTCGGTCGTGCCTGCGATGGAGCAATGCTTGGGCAGTGCGCTGGAAGACGATTTTTCGCCTTCGTCTGCATCATCACCCATCGACATATGCCCCATGGCGGCATGATGCCGTTGAGCGGCGGCGTCGGCCTGCGCCTTCACGAGTGGGTTCTGTTCGGGACACAGCGTTACGCTGGGCCACCCGTCGTCGGCAGGCGCGATCATGTATCCGGCAGGCGCAATCGTACCGATCACCACACTGATGGCCAGCAAGGCCAGCAGCATGAGTCTGGGTCGTGCGAGGGTGCGACGGCGGATCGGCATAGACGGTCGCCTGTTAGCCGCGGGGTTGGAAGGTGTCACGCCCGGATCGACAAAGGCTACGACGGCCGGAACCTTGGCTTGCGACTCACCAGTCAATACTTGCCTGAGAGAGCGGGGGATGCCGAAATCAAGAAATAGTCAAGTCGAATTGCAAGTCGCCAGAATTCGGTAGGGGCCTGCGCCGATTTTCGTTGCCGAAGTAATTCCCCGGGGCAAGCATTCCCAAGGGTTGCTTTTGCAGGGGGGAGTCATGTCCCAGAAATTCTCTAAAATCCGTTCTTTAGTTACTTCGACTGCCGTTTTCGCGCTGATGCACGGAACGGCTTATGCGCAGTCGGAACCTGCTCCTGCTCCGGTGGAAGAGAGCGACGATTCCAACCAGATCGTGGTAACCGGGACACAAATCCGGGGCGCCCAGATCAACGACGTCCTGCCAGTGACCGTGCTGGACGAACAAGCGATCGAGAACACCGGCGCCGCATCGGGCGACGAACTCTTCCGATCCATTCCCCAAGCGGGCACCGTGGCATTCAACGAACAGAACGCCACCACCCAGAACAGCGCGCGCGGCGACGTCGGGTCGATCAACCTTCGCGATCTCGGCACGGGCAACACGCTGCTGCTCATCAACGGGCGGCGCATGACGCTGCACCCGGGCTTCCAGACCGAGCTGCTCGTTCCCGTGGTGAGCGCCGATACCAACGAAATCGCTCCCGGCAGCGTTCGCCGCCTCGAAGTGTTGCGTGACGGTGCATCGGCCATCTACGGCGCAGATGCCGTGGCCGGCGTGATCAACACCGTCCTTCGCGGCAATCGCACTGGCGGCTTCCTCGAAGCGGACTGGCGCGCATCGCAGGGCACCAGCCTTTACAATTACTCGATCAGCGGCGGCTACGGCTTCGACTTCGGCGGAGGCCGGGGGAACCTGACCGTCTACGGCGGCTATTTCAAAGAAAACGGTATGCTGGCTTCGGAGCGCGATTACGCGGGCGAGGACAACCGTCTCCCGCTGGTCGAGGGTACGGACTTTGAAGGCGATGCCTCGTTCAACAACCGCAACACCTTCGGCCCGTTCGGCCAGTTCGACATCCAGGCACCGTCCAGCCGCACACCGATCGGCGATGACGATTTCTATCTCCAACCATCCACTTTCCCGGGATGCCGTCTCGATTTCGGCAATGGCATCTGCGCGCGCAACGGCACCACGCCGACCAGCGCGGTCAGGTACAACACCAATTTCGGCAACAATCTGATCAGCGCCAAGAAGCGCTACAATGCGATGGCCCTTCTCAGCTACGAGCTGTCGAACAATGTCGAAGCCTATTTCGAAGGCAGCTATTACCGCTCCGAAAACCGCCGCAATATCGAGGCTTCGGCAATCCTGAGCGCGGTGCCGGTCGGCATTGCGCGCGATGCCTACTGGAACCCCTTCGGCCCGACGACGCTGGCGGACGGTTCGCCCAACCCCAACCGTTTGCCAGGCACGACCATTGCAGCAGGCGGCGCCGATCTGATCATGGAGCGCTATCGTTTCGTCGATGTCGGAAACCGCGATGTGAGCGTCGACAAGGACACCTACCGCCTCGTGGCGGGTCTGCGCGGTTCGTTCGGCGCGTGGGATTTCGACACCGGCGTACTCTATTCGGAAGCCGACCTGATCGACCTTGCCCGCAACCGCGTGTCGCTCACGCTGATGCAGCAGCAGATCAACCTGACGACGCCCGACGCCTACAACCCCTTCAACGGCGGTTGCCTGGATGATCCGGGCGAGGGCGATTGCACGCCCAATCCCGCTTCGTCGATCGACCCGTTCCGCATCGACGTGTTCCGCAAGGGCGGCACCAGCCTGGCGCTGGCAGACTTCAAGCTGAGCCGTGACGACCTGTTCACCCTGCCGGGTGGCAACGTCGGCGTGGCAACGGGCATCGAGTTCCGCCGCGAGACCTTCTACGACGACCGCGATCCGCGCCTCGACGGCACGATCACCTTCACCGACAGCGTGACCGGCGATTTCAACGGCAGCGATGTCGCGGGCACCAGCCCGTCACCCGATACCGACGGAACGCGTGACGTCTATTCGGCTTTTGCCGAAGTCTTCGTCCCGCTGGTCGCGCCCGACATGGACATCCCGCTGGTTGAGGAATTGAACCTCCAGCTGGCAGGACGGGTCGAGCATTTCGCCGATATCGATGCGACGGCGATAGTGCCGCGTATCGCCGCATCCTGGACCACCTTCCCGGGTGTTACCTTGCGCGGTGCATGGTCGCAGGGCTTCCGTGCGCCGAACCTCGTGCAGGTCAACGATGAAGGAACCACGCGCTCGAACACGCGTGACGATTTCGTGGTCTGCCAGGCGCGTGTCGAAAAAGGCACGCTGGAAAACCTCGGCGCCTGCCCCGGTTCAGGAACGATCAGCTTCCGATCGGGCGCACGCGATCTCGAGCCCGAAGACAGCACCAGCATCAACCTCGGCGTAGTGCTGGAGCCGGTGTTCATTCCCGGCCTGACGCTGACGGCGGACTATTGGCGCGTGAAGCAGGAAGGTCTGGTCGGCACATTCGGCGACGACAATGCCATCGCGCTCGACCTGCTGCGCCGTCTCAACGGCAGCACCAACCCGAACGTGATCCGCGAAGATCCGACGGCGGATGACATCGCCCTGTTCACGGGCACCAGCCTTGCCCCGGCCGGCGCGATCATCCAGGTGCTGGACCCCTATCTCAACCTCGACAGCCGCATTTCGAAGGGCTGGGACTTCGGCATGTTCTACGATGTCCCGAACTTCGGGCTGGGCGACTTCCGCCTGCGCTTCAACGCCGCTCGTCTCGAAAGCTTCGTCCAGTCCGCCGGTCCGCAAGGGCAGGAATTGCTCGACGCGATCGAGGCTGGAACGCTGCCGACCGACGTGAGTGTCGAAGGTCTGGGCGAACTGCTCGAGATCGAGGGGCGCCCCAAGTGGCGATTCAGCAGCGCGATCAACTGGGAAAGCGGACCGGTCGATATCGGCCTGTTCGGGTCGTATGTCGGCGAGGTGTGGGACACCAGCGTCACGCGTGACGAGTTGATCGAGACGGACGATCCGAACGGGAATTTCTACCGGGTCGACGACTTCTTCACGGTCAATTTCTCGATCGCCTACACGATCAATAACGACACCGCCCTCGATGGGACGCGGCTGCGCTTTGCGATCAACAACCTGCTCGGCGAAGACCCGCCGCTGGCCGACGAGACCTATGGCTACTTCAGCGAACTGCACTCTGCCCGCGGCAGGCAATTCCATGTGGAGCTGCGCAAGTCGTTCTGATCCGGGCGTAGACAGAACCCGCAAATTCGCGAGGCGCGTCCGGTGGGCGCGCCTCGTTTGCTTGGCGAAGGGCATTCTCACTTGCCACGATGCTGTTCCCTGTGTTCCATCCCGTTTGAGAGATACGAGGGAAAGCCAAATGACCGACTACACGCAGATCAAGCTCGACATCGCCGACGGCGTCGCCACCGTCACGCTGCACCGGCCCGAAAAGATGAACGCCTTCACCCGCACCATGATGGCGGAGTTCATCGATGCGCTGGACGTGACCGATGCCGACGACAGCGTGCGAGCGGTGATCGTCACAGGACATGGCGACCGGGCATTCTGCGCCGGTGCCGACCTGACGCCTGAGGGTGGGGGACACGTCTTCTCCGACCCCAATCCGGTCGAGGATCTTTCGGACGAGCGCGTACGTGACGGGGGCGGACGGCTGACGCTGCGCCTGTTCAACTCGAAAAAGCCGCTGATCGGCGCGTGCAACGGTGTCGCCGTCGGCGTGGGGGCGACCATGCAGCTGCCCTTCGATATCCGCCTGGCGAGCGACAATGCGCGCTTCGGATTCGTCTTCGCGCGGCGCGGGATCACGCCTGAGGCCGCCTCCAGCTGGTTCCTGCCGCGTCTCGTCGGCATGCAGACCGCACTCGAATGGTGCATGACCGGCCGAGTGTTCGATGCGCAGGAAGCACTCGATCGCGGGCTGGTGCGCTCGCTTCATCCGCAGGGCGAACTGATGGACGCCGCCATGGGTCTTGCGCGAGAGATTGCGGACAACACCTCCGCCGTGTCGGTCGCGATGACGCGTGCAATGCTCTGGCGCCTGTCGACCACGGACCACCCCATGATGGCGCACCGGATCGACAGCCGCGCGATCTATCGCCTCAGCCGCAGCGCGGACGCGAAGGAAGGCATTGCAAGCTTCCTCGAGAAGCGCCCGCCTGCCTATCCCGACACGGTCGGTGAGAATATGCCCGACTTCTATCCGTGGTGGGAGGAGCCGGGCTTCGAGTAGTTGCAGATGTGATAGTCACACGCGCAACGGCCTTGCCATGCCGGGTTAGGGCATTACAGCTACTCTCATGCCCAACCGCCAGCCAGCCAAACGCCTCGCCGATTTCCTTCCGTATCAGCTCTCGGTCGCATCCAATGCGGTTTCGACCCGGATCGCGGAACAATATCGCAAGCGTTTCGCGCTCAAGACGACCGAATGGCGCATCATGGCGGTACTCGGCGACAGCGGCCCGCTGACCCAGCGCGAGCTTTCGCAGCAAACATTGATGGACAAGGTGCCGGTCAACCGCGCCTGCAAGACGCTGGAGAGCCGGGGCCTTGCCGAACGCACGCCCAATGCGAAGGACGGACGTTCGCACCTGCTGGCGCTGACCGCAGAAGGAAAGGCGGTACACGCGGGGATCATGCCGCTCGCTCTCAAGATCGAGAAGGAAATGTTCTCGGTCCTGAGTGAAGACGAACGCGTGGCGCTGCGCGATATGCTTTCGCGTGTGCGCGACAATGCCGGGGACTTCGACGCAGAAAGCCTGGCCGACTAGGTAGTCGACCAGGCTTACTTTCTAGCGACCCGTTTTCGGGTTTTTATACTGGCCTACTTTCCGACCCCGCCGCTGAAGGCGTCTGCGATCGAACAGGCTGCCGGTCCCAGAATGACGACGAACAGCACGGGCAGGATGAACATGATCAGCGGAACGGTCATGATGGCCGGAAGACGCGCGGCCTTCTCTTCGGCACGCATCATACGCTCGTTGCGGAATTCTGCCGACAGGACGCGCAGTGCGCTCGCAAGCGGCGTACCGTAGCGTTCGGTCTGGATCATCGTGGTCACCACGCCCTGAACCGCTTCAAGATTGACGCGATACGCAAGGTGCTGGAACGCGGTCTTACGCTCGTTGAGGAACGACAGCTCGATCGCGGTGAGGGCGAATTCGTCGCCCAGTTCCGGATAGGCGCGGCCCAGTTCCTTGGCGACGCGGTTGAACGCTGCGTCGACGGTCAGACCGGCTTCGGCACAGATGACCAGCAGGTCGAGTGCGTCGGGCAGGCCCTTGCGGATGGCATCGGTGCGTTTCGACGCCGTGTTCGACAGGAAGATTTCCGGTCCCTTGTAGCCGGCGAACACCGCCGCAGCGAGGGCCGCCACGCGCTTGAACTGCCAGTCGGGCTGGATTTCGACGACATAGAGCAAGGTGAAGGCGATACCGCCGAGAATAATGGGCAGGATCATGCGCAGGCCGATAAGCACGACCGCGATTTCCTTGTTGCGATAGCCGGCCCAGGCCAGCTTTTGCTGCATGTCCTCGACTTGGCTTTGCTGCAGCACCTTCATGCTGCCCAAGGTGTCTTTCACCCTGTCGGCGGTGTCGTTCTTGCGAACGAGGCTCTGGCGTTTCTTGGCGCTCGTGGTGACGAGGCCGTGCTTGAGCTCCTCGCGACGACCTTCGAGCGCTTTCACGCGCTTGGCCATCGGGTCCTTGATCGTGACGGCCGAATAGATCGCCACGAACACGGCCAGTGCTGCGATCCCGGCAAGGATCGAGCCGACGAGGATAACGTCGAAGCCGAGGAGGGTAGGGCCGGCTGCGGGTTCCATGATATCGCTTCCTCGTGCCTTAGATTTCGAAACTGACCATCTTGGCCATGATGAAGGCCCCGATGCTCATCCAGACCAGGCCGCCGAGGCCAGCCACGGTGAGACGATCGTCGGTGAAGAACGCGCCGATATAGGACGGGTTGATCCACCAGATCAGGCCGAAGACGATGAAGGGCAGGGCGCCGACGATATAGGCCGAAGCCTTCGATTCCGAGCTCATCGCCTTGATCTTGAGCTTCATCTGGGCACGCTTGCGCAGCACGTCCGAAAGGTTGGACAGTGTTTCGGCCAGGTTACCACCGGTTTCGCGCTGGATGGCAAGCGTGATGCAGAAGAAGTTGAATTCCGGAATGCCGAGACGGTCGGCAGTCTGCTGGAGGGAATCTTCCATCGTGCGGCCGATCTTGATGCGCTCGACGATGCCCTTGAACTCCACGCCGACCGGTCCGGGCACTTCCTGCGCCACGACGGCGAGGGTCTCGGTAACCGGAAGACCGGAACGAAGGCCGCGAACGAGCAGTTCGATCGCATCCGGGAATTTCACGTTGAACTGGTTCGTGCGCTTCTTGATCGCGCGGCTCACCACGAAGTGCGGAATGCCTGCGCCGACGAACACGCCGATGCCGACAGCAAGCCCGAACGAGCCCGACTTCAGGAAGATCGCAAGCGCGGCAACCAGGCCCAGGCCAAGCGATGCATAGCCATACTGGCTGAGGGTCCAGCCCTTGCCGGTACGATCGAGGCGGATGGCGAGGGCTTCGATACGCGAACCCGAGCCGGCCTGCCTGAATTGTTTCGGCTTGCGGGCGGCGATTGCCTTCTTGAGCTGCGATTCGACCTTTGCATCGGTGCTTTCCGAGTGACGGAAACGCAGCTGCTGTAGGCGACGCTGGCTCTGCTTGCCCGCATCGGGACCTGCGAACGCCATGTATCCGAGCACGAGCAGCGCAAGGATCCCGCCGGCTACCAGCATGAGCTGGACAATGTTCATCGTGTCTCTCCGTCCCGTACCGTAAACTTACCGTGAGGAGCGGTTGACCCGGCCCGTATAGAGCCGGGTCATTCCGTCATCCCCGTTCAGGCCTCTTCGACCTGACCCTTGTCCTTCTTGGCGAGCAGCGACTTGATGTCGAAGCTGCCGAGCAGCGATTTCTTGCCGCCGGAAACGTGTACCGCGTCCTCGCTGTCCTCGTCGCCGAGACCGATGATGCGGGCCGACAACTGGCTGATCGCAGCGGTTGCCTTGCTCGAGCCGTTGGCGTCCACGAAGGTCTTGCCGAGCTTTGCAGCATTTGCAGCGGCCTTCTGGTCGTAGGGGATCGAGATATCGATCTTGCGCTCGATCGACGCTTCGAAATCGGCCTTGCTGATCTCTGCGGCGCCGGGCTGGACCTTGTTGGCCACGATCACCGGAGCGGCGTGTGCCGCATTGGTCTTGAGCCAGGACAGGATGCGGATCGTGTCGCGAGCCGAAGCCAGCGTCATTTCCGTGACCAGCGTCACGACGTTCACGTCGTTCAGCAGGTGGGGGAAGTTGATCAGCATGTTGCGCGGCATATCCACCAGCGTCATTTCGAAGGCGTGGCGGAATTCTTCCTGCAGCTGCAGGAATGCCGAGCCATCGGTCATAAGCGGCGAGTTGATCGGTGCTTCAGCCGACAGGATGGCGAGGTTGTCGTTCGCGCGGATCATGGCGCGTTCGATGAACAGGCCGTCGATGCGGCTGGGGTTGTCGATTGCGTCGGTCAGGCCGCGACCCGGTTCCAGGTCGAGCGTGAGCGCGCCGGTGCCGAAGTGCACGTCGAGGTCGAGCAGTGCGGTCGGCATGTGCTTTTCCGCATACATCCAGGCAAGCGAGGTCGCGATCGTCGATGCACCGACACCACCACGGGTGCCGACTACGGCGGTCGAGATATGACGCTGGGCCTGTTCGCCTTCACCGCCGCGCGGGGCCATGAATACGGCCTGTGCGGCATTGAGCGAATCGCGCAGCACCGCAGCCGAAAGCGGCTTCAGGAGATAGTCGTGGATGCCGCTGGCGAGCAGGTCGCGATAGAGGCGCACATCGTTCACCTGACCGACCGCGATCACCACCGTGCCGGGTTCGCAAACCTCGGCGAGGGCGTTGATGTCGTTCAGCGGGTCACCGCTTTCCGACAGGTCGACCATCAGGATGTTCGGGCTGGCCGAAACCGACAGGGACTGGATCGCGTTCCGCAGACCGCCCTTGTTGCATTTCTCGGGCTGCCAGCCGAGTTCGATCACGACCGGACGCAGGACATCCAGCGCCGTCTCGTCGCACATGAATGCGGCGAACGGATCGCGGTTACCCGGCATGCTGGACTTAAGTGAAGCGCTCATGATTAGGACCCTCCTTCGGTCGTGGCGACGTCGGCCAGACCGTCTACGCCGGTCGGCTCAGCGTCCCGATAGGCCCTGATGGCCTTGGTCGAGGTGGTGACGACCGTCTCGCCAGTGCCCTGCTGGCCCTGGATCAGGTCTTCCGGATTGGCGACCATTCCGGCGAGATTGCCATATACGGCGCACCCGTAGTTCGGATTGGTGGCGTTCTTTTCATTGGCTTCGGCCGTGTGCGACCAGTCGGGGCAACCCGGCATGGAAGCGGTCGAGCGCGTGATGACGATGCGGGCCTGGCCCGGCTCGGCATAACCGGTGGTGACCGGCGTGCCGTCTGCCAGCAGGATGCCGTAGCGACCTGCGAGGGCAGCGACGTCTTCACGAACCGCAGCAGAGCTGGTGGCGTCTTCGACAGCGACCCGGTCGCCGTAGCGAAGGTTCATGCTTTCGAACCAGCCAGCAAGGCGCTGCTGTTCCGAAACGGGCAGACCATCGGCATTGGTGGCGACATCGAGCGTGTAGTTCGAGCGTTCGACCACCGGCTGCTTGACGCTGTAAAGCGTGCGGTTGTCCATGTTGGTGCCGCCACAGGCGCCCAGTGCGAGGGCGAGCGAGGCTGCGAGCGAAGCGGTGAGCTTGCGATTGATTGCTTTAGGCATGTCTCGTCCCCTTATTCGAAGCTGAAGCCGGGCTTGGCAGCGGCGGTTTTCTCGTCGCGGCGAGCCTCGGAAGGCATGGCGACCTGTTCACCGGCCTGCGTTCCCTCGTATGAGATCTGCGGTGCCGAGTTGGCAGCGCCGTTGACGGTCGGAACCGGACGTCCCTGTCCACCGCTGACGCCGTCGGCCTCGCGGTAGCGGAGCAGGCGGTCGAATTCGGTCGGCTTCTGGAAACCGTCGGTCGGCAGGCGGATGTCGCTCGCATTGACCGGCTTGACGAGGTACGGCGTGATCACGATGACCAGCTCGGTTTCACCCTTGCGGTATTCGGTCGAGCGGAAGAGGTTGCCGAGGATCGGAATGTCACCGAGGCCCGGAGCCTTTTCGAGCTGGTTCTGCGCGCTGTTCGACAGCAGGCCCGCAATCATGAAGCTCTGACCCGAGCCGAGCTCCACGGTCGTTTCCGCACGGCGCGTGATAAGCGCCGGGACGCGGAACCCGTCGAGCGTGATAGCGCCCTGGGTCGACAGTTCGGACACTTCCGGGCGGACGCGGATCGAGATCCGGCCGTTCGAAAGGACCGTCGGAGTGTAGGCCAGGCTCACACCGTAGTTCTTGTACTCGATGGTGGTCGTACCCAGACCCTGACTGAGCGGGATCGGGAACTCGCCACCGGCAAGGAACTCGGCAGTTTCACCGGACAGTGCGGTAAGGTTCGGCTGCGACAGCGTGGTCACGAGGCCCTGCGTTTCCGCAAGGTCCAGCGCGCCGCCGATGTCGAGGCCGAGCAGCTTGCCGGCAAAGCCGAGCGTGCTGCCGATGTCGGCACCGAGGATCGAGGTCGCCGGTGTTTCTACCGTTTCGCCCGTAACCGGATCGGTGAACACGTCGACCGTGTTGGCGTTCATGCCGAGCGTCGTGCCGGGCGAGAACAGCTTGGCCGGACGGCCCTGGCCGACACCGAACTTGAACCCGCTGGTGCTGTCGAGCGACTGGAGGTTCACGCCAAGGGCGCGAACGACCGAACGGCTGACTTCGGCGATGCGGACCTGCAGGTTGACCTGCAGCGGCGTCGCCATGCGCAGGCGGCTGATGACATTGGTGCCTTCACCCACGAATGCCTCGACGAGAGCCTGGGCCTCGGCGGCATCTTCGGGTGCAGCGACCGTGCCGGTCAGCAGAACGACGTTGCTACCCATGGTGGCAACATTGATCTGCGCTTCCGGCATGGCCAGGGCAAGCATCTGGTCGATGCTGCCGATGTTGGAGCCGACGCGAACATTGGCCGACCAGATGATGTCGCCGCGAGCGTTGCTGGCGTAGACGGTGGTCTCACCGCCCGAACGACCGAACAGGTACAGCTGGCGCTGCGACTTGACCTGGACATCGGCAACGTTCTCGTTGGCAATGAACACATCGGTCATCGAGCCGGGCACGTTGATGAGCTCGCCGCGACCGATCGAAAGGACGATCTCCTCGCTCGGTTTAACGACCGACTGGGCCGTGGCCGTGGTCGTCGGAGCGGCGGCCAGCGGCGCAAGGGCCAGTCCGGCAAGCAGCAGTTTGGTGGAAAGACGACGTTTCATGGAATTGCCCCCTGAATGGCTTCCTGAGCTCTAGATTTCTTAGCGAAGGGTGCTGAGCGCGACCGGGGCTGTTTCCCCGACGCGGCCTGCACCGTTACCGACTGCGGCGTTCATGCCGTGCACTGCACTGCCCATGGAAAGCGGAACCGCTTCCGTGGCCTTGCCGCGGGTGACGCGAACCATCGGACCGCGGCTCAACGGAGCCGCTGTCGTGGTGGTGGCACCCGACGTGTGCGAGAAAGTGCGACCGTCGTCGTTCGACTGCGGTGCTGCTCCGACGCGCGGCGGCATCGAGCTACGCTGGAAGCGCGAGACATCGCCGCCCGTGACATAGGTGCCGCGGCTGTCGTCGGGACGACCCATGGCGTTGCGAAGGATGCGCTCTTCCTCTTCGGGCGTCGCATCGTCGGGGATGCTGACATCGCCCGAGGCGAGGGCACGTTCCAGTTCGCCTTCGCTGTCGGCGATAGCGCGCAGAGCGAGGCTCAGCGTGCCGATCGTCTGGGCGACGGCGACCTTTTCGGCGATCTTCGGGGTCACTTCCATCGTGACCGTGCGGAAGGCCTTGACCTGGGTAACGCCGTCCACGGTTTCCTGAGTGGTCGACTGGTCGGTCGCCAGCACGCGAAGGTTACGAACTATGGTTTCCGACGTTTTCAGCGCCTGGCCGCTATTGCCCTGGACCGTCTGGGTCAGGACCATGTCGACGCGGTCGCCCGGGAAGACGAAGCCGGCAACACCGCTCTTCGCATCGACGGGCACCGTGATGGCGCGCATACCGGGAGTGAGGGCCGCTGCAAGGAAGCCGCGGTCGCCCGGGCTCACCAGCGAACCCTGGGTCACCGGCTCGCCAGCCGTGACGGGATGGCGAACAACCGTCCCGATCAGCTTGGTGATGTCGGCTTCGCCGTCCAGGAAGTAGGCATCCTGAACCAGCTCTTCCGGCCACAGCTGATAGCCGATGGCGTCTGCAGTGATGATCGTACCGGTCGGCAGCGCACGCTGCGCCACCAGGACCTTGGGCCCGGCAGCTTCGACTTGCGATGCCGCGTTGGCTTGCGGAGCGGATGCTCCTGCGAACATGCTGCGGGCAACAAGTGCCGTACCGATCGCAACGACCAGCGCACCAACCAGCAGAACCAGCTTCTTCCTATCCATGGCGTTTAAGCCCCCTCATATGGCCCGCGTGATTTGAGTGCGGACAGCTATGGTTTCCGTGTCTAGACCCCGATTGGTTAAAATCGGGTTGTCAGCCGATCCCGGCTTCAGAAATTTGTGTGACGAACCCGCCGCCGACGACCCACAGCCCTGCGATGGCAATGGCGAGTCCGTATGGAATGCGAGGCTGCTGATCGTGTCGGCGGATGATCTTGATCGAAGCCAGTGTGACGAATGCGAGAATCGCGACCGGCAGGAGGGCGACCAGCAAGGAGGTCGCGCCGTCGGCTGCCAGCGGCTCTATGATTGCGGAAGGGATGGCCAGCTTCGGACCGCCCAGAACGGCGCTCGCGAAATTGGCGGCCACCAGGGTGAAGGCACCCAGCAGCACCGTGTCGCGGACCGGCTTGCCGCCGACCACGCGCGAATGGGCAACGCCCCACATGCCCATGGCTAGTGTGAGGACCCAGCCGGCCATTGCCATGATGATCACGAGGACGACGAAATTGGTAGGCGGGAACCACAGCGCCAGCGCGGTCAGCAGCTTGACGTCGCCGCCGCCCATCTGCCGCAGGGCGAAGAACAGGCAGCAGACCGCGAAGGTCGCGGCCGCCAGCCCGAACTGCATTGCAACGCCCGGCCACAGGTCCAGCCCGCTGGCCCACCAGAACAGCGGAGCGCCTGCGGCGATCGCTATGTTCAGGTGATTGCCGATGGTGCGGCTGCGCAGGTCGGTAAACGCCGCCCACAGCAGGCCGATTGCCAATCCGGCAAGCAGAACGTAGGTGAAAATCTGGTCGTGCATGACGTCCCCGAACTGAAGGTCGAGGGCCCGTGCTACCGAAACATGCTTACCAAATAGTAACCATGCACTTTGCGCAGAACCGGGAGGCACCCATCAGCCAGGCCGACTTGCAGACAGATACCGCAGCCATCGACCGGCGCGCCATTCCGGCCAGCGCCAGCGAAAGCGTGTGGGAGGCATCCGACGGGCACACCCTGCGGCGAATCGACTGGCCGGGAGCGGGCGAGGGAGCGCGCGGATCGATCCTGTTCCTCCCCGGTCGCGGCGATTTCTACGAGAAATATCTCGAAACGCTCGAACAATGGCACCGGGACGGCTGGCGGGTCACTGCCGCCGATTGGCGGGGGCAGGCCGGGTCCGGCCGCCTTGGCGATGATGCGATCACCGGCCACGTCGAGGATTTTTCCGTCTGGGTGGCCGATCTCGAACATTTCTGGTCGGACTGGGTGAAGGCCACCCCCGGCCCGCACGTTCTGGCGGCGCATTCCATGGGCGGGCACATCGTCATGCGTGCGGTCGTCGACGGGGTGGTGTCGCCGGACGCGGTCGTTCTCTCCGCCCCCATGCTCGGCATGAGCGGGCCGCCTCTTCCGCTCCCGCTCCTGCACGGTGTGGCAAAGCTGATGACGCGAATCGGTGCCCCGACCCGCCCCGCCTGGAAGTGGAGTGAGAAACCGGGCGAAATCCCGGCGCGGCGGCGCGACCTGCTGAGCCATGACGATGATCGCTATGAAGACGAGTTGTGGTGGCGCGAACATCGCCCCGAACTGGTGATGGGGCCGGGGAGCTGGGGCTGGGTCGAACGCGCCTATGCCTCGACCCGCGTAATCGAGGCGCCGGGTGCGATGGAAAAGGTCCAGGTCCCGGTACTCATCTTCTCGACCGAGAACGACAAGCTGGTCAGCCACAAGGCTGCAGTGCGCGCCGCCCAAAGGCTGCCGCGCGGCGAACTGCTCGTCTTCGGTGACGAAGCACGGCACGAAATCCTGCGCGAAGTCGACGCGGTCCGAGACAGGGCCTTGGCGGGCATCGCCGAATTTCTCGACAGAGTTGCCCCGGCGAAGCAGTGACCGTCTACGATTTCGCTATCGTTGGAGCCGGCATCGCCGGTGCGAGCCTTGCGGCCGAACTCGCCGAGGGCGGGGCAAGCGTGCTCGTACTCGAAGCGGAAGACAGGCCGGGCTATCACTCCACCGGGCGTTCGGCTGCCTTCTGGGAAGAATGCTACGGCGGGCCGGAAATCGTGCCGCTCACGCTCGCGTCGGGCGACTACCTGCGGGAGAACGGCTTTCTGTCGCCGCGCGGCGCGCTCTATATCGGACGCGCGGAGGACCGCCCCGCGCTCGATGCCTTCATGACGCGGTTTCAGGATACCGGTGCGACGATCGAACGGATCGGTGCCGAGGCGCTGGCGGACAAGATTTCCGGGATCAGGTCGGACTGGTCGGATGCAATCTGGGAGCCGGCCTGCGCCGATATCGACGTTGCGGCGCTCCATGCGCATTACCTCTCGCGGGCGAATGCCTTTGGCGTAAAACTGGAATGCAGGTCGAAGCTGGCTAGCGCGCACCGCAATGACGGCAGCTGGGCCCTGCAGACCGAGCGTGGAGGCCGTTTCTCTGCGTCGGTTCTCGTCAATTCGGCAGGGGCATGGGCCGACGAGGTCGCTGCGCTCGCGGGGGCGAAACCGCTCGGCATCCAGCCGTTTAGGCGCACGGTGATCCAGTTGCGGACCGATCCCGCCCCTGTTCCCGACCAGCCGCTGGTGCTGGATATTTCGGGCAAGTTCTACTTCAAGCCGGAAAGCGGGCGGGTTTGGCTCAGCCCGCATGACGAGGAGCCGAGCGCCGCTTGTGATGCCGCGCCAGAGGAACTGGCGGTGGCAGAGGCGATCGACCGGTTGCAGGGCGTGGTCGACTGGAAGGTCCAGGCGGTGGAGCGCAAATGGGCGGGCCTGCGCAGTTTCGCGCCCGATCGCGCGCCGGTTTATGGCTACGACCCCGAGGTCGAAGGCTTCGCCTGGTTCGCGGGGCAAGGCGGGTTCGGTATCCAGACATCGCCTGCGGCCGCGCGGCTGGCCTCGCAATTGCTGCTGGGCAAGGAACGGGACGAGATGACCAGGGCGATCGATGCCTCGATCTACTCTCCGGCCCGCTTCCCCTAGCCAAGACTGCATCATTTGTTAGTGTAGGAGCCGAATCCAATCCACCGAAGGAGAGAATGCCGATGGGACATCATTTCGAAATCTATAAGGACAAGGCTGGCGAATACCGCGTGCGGTTCAAGTACAATTCGGAAACGATGTTCTCGACCGAAGGCTACAGCTCGAAGGACAGCGCCAAGAACGCCATCGCTTCGATCCAGAAGAACGGTCCGGGCGCGGAAACCGTCGACAACTCCTGATTTTCAGCCCTCGCCGACGAGCGCGCGATCCGCGGCCTGGTTGGCGAGGGTATCCACCCGCTCGTTTTCAAGGTGACCCGAATGGCCCTTGACCCAGTGCCATTCGATCTGGTGCCGAGCTGTCGCTTCGATCAGGTCGTGCCATAGCTCCGCATTCTTGACGGGCTTCTTGCTGGCATTGATCCAGCCGCGCTTCTTCCAGCCGTGTACCCACTTGGTGATCCCGTCGATCACGTACTTGCTGTCGGTATAGATATCGACTTGGCACGGCTCGATCAGCGCAGACAGGCCGCGGATCACGGCGGTCATTTCCATGCGATTGTTTGTCGTTTCCGGATCGCTCCCGGACAATTCCTTTTCGTGCCGCCCCATGCGCAGCAAGGCCGCCCAGCCGCCGGGGCCGGGATTGCCCTTGCACGATCCATCGGTGAAGAGTTCGATCTGTTTCATCGGCGCGGCCCTAGCGTGCAAAACGCCTCAGGCGAAGAGAGCGGTGCCGTTTTCGGCGTAGAAATCCCACCGCCGCACGAAATCCATCGGATCCTTGCGCGTGACCAGCGCGTCCGCGGGCGTTTCGATCCAGTCCTCCGCGCGGCTGGCGACAAACCGCAGGCAGGCGGCCTGGGTGAGCAATGGCATGGCTGCGCGCTCGTCATCGCCGAGCGGGCGGACTTCGCAATATCCTTCGACGAGGGCGCTTCCGATTGCAGGATCGTAAGTGCGGCCTGTCCCGTCGAAAGACCAGGCGGCGTGGGTCACGGCAAGATCGTAGGCCATTGCGCCCTGACACGCGAAATAGAAGTCGATCATCCCCGACACGGCGTCGCCGAGCATCAGGACATTGTCGGCGAAGAGATCGGAATGGATGATCGAAGAGGGCAGGTCGTCGGGCCATGCGGACACGATCGCACGCCCCCGCTCTATCGTCGCCGGAAGCGCAGGGTCGATCCCGGCAAGCGCATCGGCGTCCAGCGCTTCGAGCATGGCAAGCGTGCCCTGCGGCGCAAGGTCGTTTTCGCGCGAGAGGGCATAATCCTGTGCAGCGATGTGCAGTTCCGCGAGTGCTTTTCCGACAGCCTGCGCCTGCGCTGCAGTCGGCTGGTTGGGAGAGACCCCCGGAAGGAATTCGATCAGCGCAACCGCCTTGCCATCGACGGTGCGGAAAGCAGCGCCCGACTCATCGTGGATGGTCGCAGGAACCGGGCAATCTCGTTCTGCAAGGTGATCCAGCAGTCCGAGAAAAAAGGGCAGTTCGCCCGTGTCGATCCGCCGTTCGTACATGGTCAGGATGTACCGCCCGCCGGTGGTCTCGATCAGCCAGTTTGAATTCGATACGCCTTCCGCGATGCCCTTGGCCGAAACCAGTTCGCCCACATCGTAATGCGCGATCAGCTCCGCCAGGTCTTCGGCACCGAGATGGGTGTAAACGGCCAAGCTTTCGGCCCGATCAATCCATCAGCTGGCGCGGCAGCTTGAAGATCATGTTCTCTTCGGTGGTCGTGATCACCTCTTCGGAAACTGCCCGCCAGTCCGAAAGCCGATCGACGACTTCGCGCACCAGTTTTTCGGGCGCCGACGCCCCAGCGGTGAGGCCGAGCGTGCCGACGCCTTCAAGCCATTCGGGCTCGATCTCGGTTGCGCGCTGGATCAGCCGTGCATCCGTGCCCATGCGCTGGGCGACTTCGACGAGGCGCAGCGAGTTGGAGGAGTTCGGTGCACCAATGACCAGGACGAGGTCGCAGCCGCCGGCGATGTCCTTGACCGCGGCCTGCCGGTTGCTCGTGGCGTAGCAAATGTCCTCAGCCTTGGGCGCGACGATCTTCGGGTATCTTGCCTGCAGCGCTTCCACGATCTCGCGGGTGTCGTCGACCGACAACGTCGTTTGCGTCAGGAAGGACAGATCGTCGTCCTGCGTGAAAGGAAGTTTCGCGACGTCCTCGACGGATTCGACCAGCGTGATTCGACCATCGGGAACCTGGCCCATGGTGCCGATAACTTCGGGATGGCCTTCGTGACCGATGAACAGGATGTGCTGGCCCTTTTCGATCTGGCGTTCGGCCTGGCGGTGGACCTTGCTGACCAGAGGGCAGGTGGCATCGACGTAGAGCAGCTTGCGGCGCTCGGCCTCTGCAGGCACCGATTTCGGCACGCCGTGGGCAGAAAAGACGACCGGGGCATCGTTAGGCACTTCGTCCAGTCCTTCAACGAAGATCGCGCCCTTGGCTTTCAGGCTGTCCACGACGTAACGGTTGTGGACGATCTCGTGCCGGACATAGACCGGCGCGCCGTATTTGGTGAGCGCGCGCTCGACGATTTCGATGGCTCGGTCGACTCCGGCGCAGAAACCGCGCGGTGCGGCGATCAGCAATTTGAGCGGCAGGCGCGGGTCGTTACCCGAAGCGGTGGATGGAAAGGGGGCGTTCATGCGCGCCCCTCTAGCGCTTTGCATCGCGCCAAGCTAGGGCACGCACGCCCCGGCAGGGTCATTGAATACGAACACATGAGGAATGCCGCCGACATGATGAACCGCTTTCGCCTCCTTACTGCTCTTGGAATGGGTCTCGCACTCGCCGGATGCAAGAGCGACGGGCAATTGGTCGTGGCCGGTAACGCGGTCGGTATCACGGCGGTCAGGACCGCCTGTCCGGCAGTCGGCATCCCCGATTATACAGGCGACGTGACGCTGTTCCGCAGCGCCGATTCCCGCACGCTTGCCGATATGGACGTGACTGCGGCGATCACGAACCTCAACTCGACCTGCAACGAACAGGGCGAACAGGTCTACTCCGAAGCCAGCTTCGATGTCGTTGCACGCCGCGCCGATGTGCGGGGCGCGCGCACAGTGGAACTGCCCTATTTCTCGACCGTCCTGCGCGGCGGCAGCGCCGTCATTTCCAAGCGTGTCGGAACGGTGACGCTGACCTTCGCGGACGGACAGGAACGCGCCAGCGCAAGTGGCAAGGCGGCTGCCTTCGTCAATCGCGCGGAAGCGACGCTGCCCGCCGACATTCGCGAGCGCATTACGCGAAAGCGCCGTGCCGGCGATCCCGATGCCGCGCTCGATCCGCTGGCGGATCCCGAAGTGCGGGCCGCCGTCCAGCGCGCGACCTTCGAACTGCTGGTCGGCTTCCAGCTGACGCAGGAACAGCTGGGCTATAACGCCACCCGCTAATCCCTAGGCTTAGGGGGCGCGCGATCCGGGGGCGGCACGCCCTCGCATCTTGCCATTTCGCCTGATTCGTTTAGGCGCGCGGACATGGCTGACATGCAGACACTCCACGCCTCGTTCGCGGCGAAAATCGACGCCGTTCTCAATGCGCTAGAGATGGAAGGGCACCTTCCCGCGGGCGCAAACCGCGCAAACGTGACGGTCGAACCGCCGCGCGATCCCTCGCACGGCGATCTGTCGACCAATGCCGCCATGGTGTTGGCCAAGCAGGCGAAGACCAATCCGCGCGCGCTGGCCGAACTCATTATCGAGCATCTCGGCCGCGAACCCGACATTACCGAGGCGAGCATTGCCGGACCCGGTTTCATCAATATGCGCCTTGCCGACACCGCGTGGTTGCGCGAGCTCGAAGCGATTGCGGCTTTGGGTGCCGATTACGGACGCTCGGCCATGGGCGGCGGGCGCACGGTCAATGTGGAATATGTCTCGGCCAATCCGACCGGCCCGATGCACATGGGCCATTGCCGCGGCGCGGTCGTCGGCGATGCGCTGGCCGGCTTGCTGGAATTTTCCGCCCACGGCGTCACGCGCGAATATTACGTCAACGATGCCGGAGGCCAGGTCGATACGCTCGCGCGCTCGGCGCACCTGCGTTATCGCGAGGCGCTGGGCGAAGACATCGGCGCTATCCCTGAAGGCCTCTATCCCGGCGACTATCTGAAGCCGGTCGGCAAGGCACTGGCTGCTGAATTCGGCGACAAATATGCCTCCGCCCCGGAAGCCGAGTGGTTGCAGATCTTCAAGAAGAAGGCGGTCGCCGCGATGATGGACATGATCCGTGCCGATCTCGCCCTGCTCGGTATCAATCACGATATCTTCGCCTCCGAAGCCGAATTGCAGGAAGCGGGTAAGCCGGAAGAGGCCGAGAAGTGGCTGCGCGAACACGGATACGTCTATGACGGCGTACTCGAAGCGCCCAAGGGCAAGGCGCCGCCCGAAGACTGGGAGCCGGTGGAACTGCCGCTGTTCCGTTCGACCCAGTTCGGCGACGACCAGGATCGCCCGATCAAGAAGTCGGACGGTTCGTGGACCTATTTCGGAGCCGACCTCGCCTATCACTTCCAGAAGGCCGAGAAGGCCGATGCCCTGATCGACATCTGGGGTGCGGATCACGCTGGCACGGTCAAGCGGATCAAGGCCGCAGTCGCCGCGCTCACTCAGGGTGCCGACCGCGATGTGCCGTTCGACGTCAAGCTGGTACAGATGGTCAATCTGATGCGCGACGGCGAACCGGTGAAGATGTCCAAGCGTTCGGGCAATTTCATCACCATCGCCGACATGGTCGAGGAAGTCGGCAAGGACGTGGTGCGTTTCACCATGCTCACCCGCAAGCCCGAAGCGCAGATGGAATTCGACTTCGCCAAGGTGGTGGAAGCGTCCAAGGACAATCCCGTTTTCTATCTCCAGTATGCGCATGCGCGTATCCGTTCGACCCTGCGCAAGGCGGGTGTCGAGCCAAGCGACGCCCATCTCGACCGGCTGGGCGAAGGTGAATTCGCGCTGGTCCGCGAAGCCGCGCAGTTCCCGCGCATTGTCGAGGCTGCAGCCCGCGCCCGCGAACCGCATCGCATCGCCTTCTTCCTCGGCGATCTTGCCGCCGCCTTCCACAGTTACTGGAATGCGGGTAACGACGATCCGGCAAAGCGGATCATCCAGGAAGGCGATGCCGAACTGACCGGAGCGCGCCTGTTCGTGGCGTCGCAAGTCGGGCAGGTGATCCGCAACGGCCTCGGCATCCTGGGGGTCGAAGCGGTCGAGGAGATGTGAGCATGGCGGGCGGCGAATACGACCGGGACGAAGACTGGGAAGAGGGCGAGAACCTCGAACTGCTCGAGGACGACGAGCGGTTGCCCTGGCTCGAAGCGGATGACGACGACGATGGCGATACCGGCTTTGCCACCTCGCGCATCGTGCTGCTGGGCGTGCTGGCGGTCCTGCTGGTCGGCTCGTTCCTTGGCGGTGCCTGGTACTTCCTCGGCAGTCATGCCGACGAACCGCCGGCGGATGGCAGCCTGATCGCGGCGCCGGACGAACCCTACAAAACGCGCCCGGAAAATCCCGGCGGCAAGACCTATGCCGGAACCGGCGATACCAGCTTCGCAGTCGGTGAAGGTCAGACACGCGAAGGGCGCTTGGCCGACGATCCGGCTCCGTCTGCTGCCGTGCCCTCCATCGCGACTACGCTAAACGACGATGGTGCTACGCCAACGACTACTTCCTCTACATCTGCCGAGCTGGCCCTATCCGGCGTTGCGGTGCAGGTGGGTGCATTTCCGACGCGCACCGACGCGCAGGATGCCTGGGCCAGGCTGATGCGGCAGACCGAAGCGCTGAACGGAGTGCGCCACCGGATTGTAGAGGCGAAGGTCGATATCGGCACGGTCTACAGGCTCCAGGCGGTCGCAGGTGACCGTGCGTCGGCCAATCGCCTGTGCAACGCGCTGAAAACCGACGGATTGCCCTGTTTCGTGAAATAAGCCGCCCAAGCGGCGCTATTTCCACACTTCCTGCCTCTTGGCCGCTTGCCACTAGGAGGGAAGAAGCGCATTTTTACGCCTATGTTGCCCGCAATCTTCGGCATTTCCGGCCCCGAACTGACGGCCGACGAACGCGCCTTCTTCAAGGACGCCGATCCGGCAGGCTACATCCTGTTCGCCCGCAACTGCGAAAATCGCGATCAAATGCGGGCGCTTACGGATGATTTGCGCAGCATCCACGGCCGCGACCGACTGATAGTATCGATCGACCAGGAGGGAGGCCGCGTCGTGCGCATGAAGCCGCCCGAATGGCCGAAGTACCCCGCGGGAGAGGCGTTTGCGCGCCTCTTCGAAATCGCGCCAGCCAGCGCGATCGAGGCCGCGCGCGTCAATGCCGAAGCGATGGCGCGTGAACTGGCGCTGGTCGGCGTAAGTGTCGATTATCACGCGCCTTTCGACGTCCGCCGTCCCGAAACCGATGATGTGATCGGTGATCGCTCCCTCGGCAGCCACCCCATGCAGGTCGCCGCACTAGGTCGGGCCGTACTCGACGGGATGAGTCATGCAGGCGTGGTCGGTTGCCTCAAGCATATGCCTGGACATGGCCGCGCCACCGTTGACAGTCACAAGATGCTTCCCCGTGTGGAAGCGAGCGATGCGGAACTGGAAACCGACATCGAACCGTTCCGTACGCTGGCCGCACACCCACTGGGCATGAGCGCGCATATCGTCTTCACCGCCTGGGACGAGGAACGGCCCGCTACCCTGTCTCCCACCGTGATCGACAAGGTCATTCGCGGCCGCATCGGCTTCGACGGTCTCCTTCTGACAGACGATATCGACATGCAGGCGCTCGATGGAAGCATTCCCGACCGCAGCGAAAAGGCCCTCGCCGCGGGGTGCGACATCGTCCTCAACTGCTGGGCGAAAATGGACGACCAAATCGCCATCGCCGAGCGCCTCGGTGCCATGTCCGCCGAAACCGCCAGTCGTCTCGACCGGGTCCACGCAATGATGGGCGAACCTGCGGAATGCGCCGATACGGAAGAACTTCTCGCCAAGCGCGACGCCTTGCTTGCCATTGCGGAGGCGACTGCATGAGCGACGGCCTGCTGTTCACCGATGCTGCTCCCGAACAGGAAGAATGGGACGGGATCGCAGCGGAAGCGCCGGTCGATGAAGGCGCGCTCTATCTCGAGCTCGACGGATGGGAAGGCCCGCTCGATCTCCTGCTCGATCTGGCGCGCCGCCAGAAGGTTGACCTGCGGGAAATATCGATCCTCGCGCTGGTCGAGCAATATCTCGACTATATCGAGACGGCAGAAGCGCTGAAGCTGGAACTTGCGGCCGATTATCTCGTGATGGCTGCGTGGCTGGCCTACCTCAAATCGGCGATGCTGCTCCCCAAGGAAGAGCAGGAAGACCCGAGCCCGGAAGAACTGGCGCTGCGGCTGCAACTGCGGCTCCAACGCCTCGGCGCAATGCGCGATGCTGCTGCGCGCTTGATGGGCGGCGACCGGATTGGTCGTGATGTATTCCTGCGCGGCGCGCCCGAGGGGCTCGACATCGTCCGCAAGACAAAGTGGAAGTGCGACCAGTTCGCCCTGATCGAGGCATATGGACGGGTAAAGGCGCGCACAGCTCCTGCCATCCACATGGTGCGCGAGCGGCCCGTCATGACGCTCGATTCAGCGCTTGAGCGGGTATCGAACATGCTCGGCGTCACGCTGGAGTGGATGGAAATCCGCGACTTCCTCCCCCCGCACGCAGAACCGCGGCTGCGGCGCTCGGCGCTGGCATCCAGCTTTGTCGCCGCGCTTGAACTGGCGCGATTGGGCAAGGCGGAGCTCGCGCAGGAAGACACGTTCGGCCCCTTGCGCCTGAGGCGGGTCACATGACCGATCTCGAGCGCGCGATCGAGGCGGCGCTGTTTGCCGCGGAAGAGCCGATGACGGTCGAGGCGCTTGCCGGGTTCCTTGGCGATGCAGCCAATGCGGACGTGCGTGACGCTCTCAAGTCGCTTGGCGAGGCGTACAGCGAACGCGGCGTCCATCTGGTGGAGCGGGGCAAGCGCTGGCATTTCGAAACCGCACCCGATCTCGCGCACCTGCTGCGCAAGGAGAAAGAACAGGTCCGCAGGCTCAGCCGCGCCGCGACCGAGGTTCTGGCGATCATCGCCTATCACGAACCCGTCAGCCGCGCCGAAATCGAATCGATCCGCGGTGTGCAGACATCCGGCGGTACGCTGGACGTGCTGATGGAGGCTGGCTGGGTGAAGATCGCGGGCCGCCGCGAGGTGCCGGGCAGGCCGACGATCTACGCCACTACGCCTGAATTCCTCGACCATTTCGGTCTTACCAGCCGCCGCGACCTGCCGGGTATTGCGGAATTGAAGGCGACAGGCCTGCTCGATCCGGTCGACGATGCCTTTGAAGCGCTGACCGACAGCGGTGACGAGCAGGAAGAGTCTGAAGACGTCGCGTGACTGGCGTATCGCCTGTAGAGCGACTATATCTGCATCAACACTATCGAAAAGGTACTCTCATGTCGCTCGGCCCCTGGCAGCTTATCATCATCGCTATCGTCATCCTCGTGCTCTTCGGACGCGGCCGGATTTCGGAGATGATGGGCGATTTCGGCAAAGGCATCAAAAGCTTCAAGCAGGGCATGAATGAAGAGGATGCGGCTCCTTCCAAGCGGATCGAGCACGAGGCGAAGCCCGCCGACGAAGGCCTGACCAAGGACCAGGTCAACACGCCCTCCGACACCAAGTAACCTCACGAGAAGGCGCACACGCGCATGTTCGATATCGGCGCCGCCGAACTGCTGTTGATCGTCGTGGTGGCGATCATCGTCATTGGCCCGAAGGAAATGCCGCGCGCGATGCGCACGGCCGGACGCTGGATCGGCAAGCTGCGCCGCATGTCCGCGCATTTCCGCTCCGGGATCGACGAGATGGTCCGCCAGGCCGAGATCGAGGACATGGAAAAGAAGTGGGCCGACCGTAACGCCGAAATCATGGCGAAATACCCGACCGGCTCCGAAGCGGCAGGCGGCGGCCCTGAAATCCATCCCGGTGCCGAAATGCAACCGCTGGCAGGAGCCGAAGAGGCTCCGGACGCGGACGCCGCAGCAGAAGCTGCGATCAAGCGAGCCGCCCCGAGGAAAGCGCCCGAACACGGCGGCTCCGATGATAGCGAACCGGGACTTCCGCTCGGAGATCCGCCGGCCCCTCCGCCGGTAAGGGATGCCGATTGAAATGGCATTCGACATGAAGGACATCGACGAAAGCCAGGCGCCTTTGCTGGATCATCTTGTCGAGCTGCGCTCGCGGCTCGTGCGCTGTGTCGCGGCGCTGGTGGTGGCTTTCGGTATCTGCCTGTTTTTCGCAGACCAGATCCTCGGCTTCCTGGTCCAGCCGCTCAAATCGGCGTTCCCGGAAGGGCAGGGGCAGCTGATCTTCACCAAGCTTTACGAAGTGTTCTTCGTGGAACTGAAGGTCGCCCTCTTTGCCGGGTTCTGCATAGCCTTCCCCTACATCGCGAACCAGCTGTGGGCTTTCGTCGCCCCCGGCCTCTACGCGCGCGAGAAGAAGGCATTCCTGCCGTTCCTGTTGGCGACCCCGTTCCTGTTCCTCAGCGGCGCGGCCCTAGCCTATTACGTCGTCATGCCGACCGCGTTCGAGTGGTTCCTCGGCTTCGAAGGCGAGGCTGGCGGCCTTGCCATTAACGCGCTGCCGGCGGCGAACGAATATCTTGGCCTCGTCATGCAGTTCATCCTTGCATTCGGGATGAGCTTCCTTTTGCCCGTGTTGCTCCTGCTCCTGCACCGCGCAGGGATCGTCACGCGCGCACAACTGGTCGGCGCGCGCCGGTATGTCATCGTGCTGGTCGTGGCGCTGGCGGCGATCATCACGCCGCCCGACCCCGGCTCGCAGCTACTCCTCGCGATACCGCTGATCCTGCTTTACGAAGGCTCGCTCTTGCTCATGCGCCTGTTCGACAGCCGCGCAGCTAAGGATAAGCCGGAAGAAGCCGAGGCTTCCGCCGATCAATCGGCTTCGTAGACCTTGCGGCCATTGACCCAGGTTTCGAACACCTTGGTCGCGCGGATTTCCTCAGGCGTTGCCAGCAGCGGGTCGTTGTCGACCAGGATGAAGTCGGCGCGTTCGCCCGGCAACAGGCGGCCGAACCGCCCTTCTGCAAAGCCCGCGTAAGCTGCCTTCGAGGTAAAGCCTGCCAGCGCCTGTTCGCGGTTCACGCGTTCGCTCGGCAGCCAGCCGCCGAAGGGCTCCCCATTAGCGTCCATGCGGGTGATGGCGACAGCATAACCGGCAAAAGCGTCGGCCGGTTCGACCGGTGCGTCTGACCCGAACGCGAGGGTGCCACCCAGATCGAGGATAGTGTTCCAGGCGTAGGCGCCGTCCAGCCGATCCATGCCGAGACGCGCTTCCGCCATCAGGCGGTCGGAAGTCTGGTGAAGCGGCTGCATCGAGGCGATGATGCCATTATCGGCAAGCTTGGGCAGGTCTGCCGGATCGACGATCTGGGCATGCTCGACCCGCCAGCGCCGGTCGCCGTCGAAGCTTTCCGCAATCTCGTCGATCGCGTTCAGAAGTTCGGCGTTGGCGGCCGTGCCGATGGCATGGACGGCAGGCTGGAAGCCACCTTGCGCAGCGCGGACAAGGTTGTTGCGCAGCTGGGCAGGGGTCTGGAGAGGAAGGCCGTAATTGCCCGGATCGTCGGCGTAAGGGCGCTTGAGCCAGGCGCCGCGGCTTCCCAATGCACCGTCGAGATAGAGCTTCACACCGTTGAGGCGAAGCTTGTCGTCATAGAGCCACGGCGAGGGTCCGGACCCGCCGATCAGAACCATTTGCTCCGGACCGAAGGCATAGGACATGATCCGCAGATTGAGAGATCCTGTGTCGCCCGCGCGGCGGAACGATTGCCAGTCTTCGATGGTGGTACCCATGTCGGCAACCGAAGTGATGCCGTAGCGATGGAAGACCTTTTGCGCCTCTGCCAGCGCGAGATCGCGTTCCACCGCGCGCGGCGCGGGGACCGCCTTGTTCACAAGGTCCATTGCGAGATCGATGAAAACGCCGGAAGGCGTCTTCTTGTCGGAAAGCAGTTCGATCTTCCCCCCGCTGGGCGATTTGCTCGCAGCTGTGATGCCGGCGGCTTTCATCGCAAGCGTGTTGGCCCAGCCGGCATGGCCGTCAACCCGCTCGAGATAGACGGGACGGTCGGCAACCGCGCTGTCGAGTTCGGAAGCGGTCGGGAAGCGGCCGAGGCCCCATTTCTCCTGATTCCAGCCGCGCCCGAGGATCCACGGGCGTGCTTCGTTTTCCGCTGCAAAAGTACGGATCTTGTGCAGCGCCTCTTCCAGCGAAGTGGTGTCCGACAGATCCAGCGTCAGTGCACCAAAGCCGACGCCCATCACGTGAGCATGGGCATCGATCATGCCGGGCAGCATGACGCGGCCCTCTCCGTCTTCGCGATAGTCAGTCCGAGGCCGGTCTTCGCCTCGCTCGATCAGCTGGGCGATACGGCCATCGTCGTCGATCACCAGTGCCTCGAAGCGCTTCACCTTGCCTTCGGCATCAATCGTGATGCCGGAGACGTTGTCGACCAGGACGTCTGCCTGTGCGGGCACGGCAATAGTCGATGCGAGCAATGCGGCGAGGTATTTGGTTTTCATCAGGCAATCCCAATCCGGTAATTTTCCGACCCGTCGATAAGGCAAAGCTTGGCGGGGGCAAACCCTTTCGCCGATTGCAGCCCGCCTTCGCGGCACGTAGGTCAGCATCATGACCCAGGCAAATCCCATGCCCGCCGGAGACAAGGCAACCGATCTCCTGACACTCGACGATGTGCGTGCAGCCGCAAAGCGCATCGAAGGCGCGGTCGTACGGACCGAGCTGATGCATTCCATCACCCTGTCCGAAATTACCGGCGCGGATATCTGGCTCAAGTTCGAAAACCATCAGTTCACCGCCGCGTACAAGGAACGCGGTGCGCTCAATGCCTTGCTTCATCTGACTGAAGAACAGCGCAGCCGCGGGGTCATCGCGGCATCGGCAGGCAATCATTCGCAAGGACTTTCCTACCATGGCAGGCGCCTTGGTGTGCCCGTGACGATCGTCATGCCGTCGACCACGCCGAGCGTTAAGGTCATGCAAACGGAAAGCGTCGGCGGGAATGTGGTCCTGTTCGGCGAGACTTTCGACGAAGCCTATGACCATGCGCTTGAATTGGAGAAGGAGCGGGGCCTCACCTTCGTCCATCCGTTCGACGATCCCAAGGTGGCTGCAGGTCAGGGCACCGTCGCGCTCGAGATGCTGGCGGCGAAAGACGATTTCGATTGCCTCGTCGTGCCGATCGGCGGTGGCGGCCTGATGAGCGGCATGGCGACCGTTGCAAAGGCGCTGCGCCCGGAGATCGAGATGATCGGCGTCCAGGCGCAGCTATACCCCTCGATGTATTCGGCGGTGACCGGCGAAGAGCTACCATGCGGCGGCGATACGCTGGCGGAAGGCATTGCCGTGAAGAAGCCCGGCGACTTCACCCGTCAGATCATTGCGGAACTCGTGGACGAGGTCTTGCTGGTCGGCGAGCCCAAGCTGGAGCGGTCCGTGTCCCTCCTTCTCCAGATCGAGAAGACCGTCGTCGAAGGTGCAGGCGCTGCAGGCCTCGCTGCGGTTCTCTCAAACCCCGAGAAATTCGCGGGCAAGAAAGTCGGCCTCGTCCTGTGCGGCGGGAATATCGACACCCGCCTGCTTGCCAACGTCCTGATCCGCGATCTTGCGCGAAGCGGCCGTCTGGCGCGCCTGCGCGTGACGCTGCAGGACCGGCCAGGCGCGCTTTACAAGGTGATGCGCGAGTTCAACGACCACAACGTCAATATCATCGAGATCTACCACCAGCGGATTTTCACGACTCTCCCGGCCAAGGGACTCGTGACAGAAATCGAGTGCGAAGCGCGCGATCAGAGCCAGATCGACGGCCTGATCAAGACCCTGGAGGCCAAGGGCTATTCAGTCGAAATGGCAGAGCTGGAATAGATTCGGCTCGCAAGCGGCGGAATCCCAACGCTTTTCCGCCGGCGATTCCTTTTTCATGGTTAAGGCACTTTTAACCGGGCCTCCGATCCTGCATAAAGAATGCGTTAAACATAAATAATCGCACGCAATTCGAAGGATGCCTTTCACTCGTGACGGCCCCGATCCGCTTCCCCCGCTTCTTCGTGACGAGCCCTGCGCCGTGCCCCTATTTGCCGGGCAAGAGCGAACGCAAGGTCTTCACCGAGTTGCGCGGCGAAAGCGCCGACGAATTGAACGAAGCGCTCGGCCGCATCGGTTTCCGGCGGAGCCAGACCGTCGCCTATCGCCCATCGTGCCTCGATTGCCAGGCCTGCGTATCGGTCCGTGTCGTCGCGAACGAATTCAAGGCGTCTTCCAGCCAGAAGCGTACTCTCAAAGCGAACGATGACCTGGTGGTCAGCGAATGCCGGCCCTGGGCGACCGACGAACAGTACGAATTGCTGCGCAAATATCTTGCCCATCGCCACCCGGGCGGGGGCATGGCAGAGATGGACGAATCCGACTTTGCAGATATGGTGGAACATACGCCCGTATCCAGCTATGTGGTTGAATATAGGGAGCCGGGAGTTGGGTCGCAGCCAGGTCGTCTGGTCGGGGCCTGCCTAACGGACATTCAGGGTGACGGGCTGTCGATGATCTACAGCTTCTATGACCCTGAGATCGAGGATCGCGCCGGACTTGGGAATTTCATCATCCTGGATCACATCCGCCGCGCGGGCGCGCACGGCCTTCCCTATGTCTATCTCGGCTATTGGGTCGAAGGCTCGGGTCGGATGCAATACAAGGTTCGTTACCGGCCGCTCGAAAAGCTCACCCGTGGCGGATGGGAACGCATGCCCGAATTCGAACAGAAGCGGCTCATCGCCGCTGCGACCAAGCCGCGCGAACAGCGCGGATTGGAGCCTCTTCCCTCCAAGGACGGAAGTCAGCGCGAATACAAGCTCGCAGAATAAAAGCGCCAACCTGTTCCTGAGAACCTGCACCGCTGCACTGGCTTTGATCAGTTATCCTGTGCTTGCGCAGGATATGCAGGCGCCCGAGCGACTCGAGGACTTGATCCCCGACAGTGCCCTGGAGGACCCCGAAGCCTGGGCGCAGCAAGGCGTGGATGCGCCTGAGGAGGATGCCTCCGAGGACATACCTGACCCGAGCACCCCGATCGCGGACCCCATCGGAATCGAGATCGCCTGGCCCGACGAGATGGAAATCGACGGGTTCGAAGCCCTCGAGCCCGAAGAAGACATAGAGTTCGCCGATCTCGATACGGGAACTCCCGTGATCGCATTCGAAGACGCCGAGATCGAGAAAATTGCCGACAATCTGGTGCTCGGTTTCCCGCAAGCCGAGCCCCCATTCTCGGAGCGTGGCGATTTCGTCGCGCGCTACGAAGCGCTCTCGACGATCGAGGAACTGGGCGATTCCGATGCCAATGTCGCCCAGCTCGCCGCACGGGCCCGCGAAGATGAAGAATTGCTCGGAAACCTGCTGCGCGTCTACGGCTATTACGACGGCGAGATCATCCGTTCGATCGGGACCGTCGCTCCCGGTGACGAGGTATCTCTCGAACGGCCAGCGGTTCGCTTCGACGTGATCCCCGGAGCCCGCTTTCGCTATGGCGCGATCGACCTCGGCAATCTCGATGCCGCGCCCGACTACGCTTTGCTGCGTGACACCTTCGAGATACAGCCTGGCGACTATCTGCAAAGCGACAAGATCCTGCAGGAGCAGTTCGACCTCGACCGTGCGCTGGGCGAGAATGGCTATGCGTTCGCCGAGATCGACGAGCCCGAGCTGCTGATCGATCATGATCGCGAAGAGGGTGACCTTACCCTCCCGGTCGAACCAGGCGGCAAGTATGTCTTCGGCGAAGTCGTCAGCAGCGATCCGGGCTTCCTTTCGGGCCGACACATTGCCTCGATCGCGCGTTTCGAACCGGGCGACACTTACAAGCGCAGCCTTTCGCTGGACCTGAGGCGTGCCGTCACCGCGACGGGCCTCGTTTCGACTGTTTCGGTGACCCCTCGCGAAGTACGGGCGCCGACCGGTGACGAGCCGGGCGTCGTCGCGATGGACGTGGAAATGACGCGCGCCAAGCTGCGCACGATCGCAGGCGCAATCGGTTACGGCTCCGAAGAGGGTTTCCGCGTCCAGGCAAGCTGGGAACACCGCAACATGTTTCCTCCCGAGGGCTCGCTCAGGGTCCGCGGGATCGCGGGAACGCAGGAGCAGCTGGCGGGTGTGACATTCCGCAAGAACAATTTCGGCGGACGGGACCGTGTCCTCACGCTTGATGCCTATGCCACCACCATCGATAGCCCGGCCTTCGATGCACGTACCGTCGCGATGGTCGGTACTTACGAGCGCAAGTCGACGCTTCTCTTCCAGAAGCCGATCAGCTGGTCGGCTGGATTCGAGCTGCTTGCGACGCAGGAACGCCCACCGGAGGTCGATGGGGTTGCGAGGCCGCGCCAGACCTTCTTTGTATTCGCACTGCCGGGTTCGGTGCTGCTCGACACGACGGACGATCTGCTTGATCCGACCCAGGGTTTCCGGCTCGGCGGCCGGTTGTCGCCCGAAGCGTCGCGAACAAACGGCACAGAGAGTTTCTACCTGCGTAGTCAATTCGACGCGAGCTATTACCGGTCGGTAAGCGACAGCGTCGTGCTTGCGGGAAGGGCCACATTCGGCTCGATACCTGGAGCCCCCCTTGAAGCGATTGCACCCTCCCGGCGTTTCTACGCCGGCGGCGGCGGATCGGTGCGCGGCTATGGATTCCGCGAGATCGGCCCACGAAATGAGTTCAATGAACCTTCGGGCGGACGAAGCCTGGTCGAACTGGCCGCAGAGGCGCGGGTAAGGACCGGCTTCCTTGACGGTGCAGTTTCCGTGGTTCCCTTCATCGACGCCGGTTCGGTGGGAACGGGCACCACGCCCGATTTCGATGAAATCAAGGTCGGCGTCGGTGTCGGTGTTCGCTATCATACCGGCTTCGGCCCGTTGCGCCTGGACGTTGCCACGCCGGTCAATCCCGGACCTGACGATGCGCCGGTTGCGGTCTATGTCTCGCTTGGTCAGGCGTTCTGATGGCCGAAGTGGAAACACAGGCACCCGCCACGGCAACCAAGTCCCGCTCGCGCGTGGGCCGCGCGGGGAAATGGCTGCTTGGCGGTCTTGGAGCCCTCGTCCTCCTGGTTGCTGCTGCTCTTGTTATTTTGAACACTCCCATCGGGGAGCGCTTCCTCGCCGACCGGATCGCGCGGCAAACCTTTCCCAACGGCCTCAACATCGCCATCGGCAGGATCGACGGCAACATCTATGGCGAAGCGGTTCTCCACGATGTGCGCCTGTCGGATCCGCAAGGCGTATTCCTGACGATACCGCGCGCGGAAATCGACTGGAACCCTCGAGGCTGGCTCAACAACCGGCTCGACATCGACAGCTTCGTCGCGCGGCGTGCGACCTTGGCGCGTTTGCCGGAATTTCTTCCGAGCGAAGAAGAGGGTCCGATCCTCCCCGGCTTCGACATCGCCATCGACGAGCTTGAAATCGACAACCTCATGTTGGCGCCCGGCATCGCCGGAGGCGAGGCGCAGCGTGTCGACCTGACGGCAGAAGTGCAGGTCGAGGATCGGCGGCTGTTTGTCGACGGCGATGCTCGACTGGGCGAGAATGACACCCTCGCGGTCTTGCTCGATGCGGAACCCGATGGCGATAATTTCGACATCGAAGCAGATGTCTCCGCCTCGGCGGACGGGGTCATCGCTTCCCTCATTGGCCTGTCGGCTCCCTACGAGGCGCGGGTTAGCGGGGACGGCACCTGGTCGGCCTGGAATGGTTACCTTTACGCCCAAAGCGAGGGCGAGCGAGTGGCGGCGCTCAAACTGTCGAACCGGAAGGGCACTTTCGGTCTTCTGGGCAAGGTCGATCCCTCTGGTTTTCTCGAGGGTCTCCCGGCCAACGCACTTGGCGACGATGTCGCGCTGAGCTCACGCGTCACCATCGATAATCGCGCGTTCGACGGACGTACGATCCTTTCCGGCCGCGGCATCTTTCTCGACGGAGAGGGCCTGATCGATCTCGCCGAGAACAGGGTGGACGATTACGATGTCTCCGTGCGGCTGCGCGATCCGGAACTCTTCGGGGAAAGTTTGCGGCTCGAAGATACTACCGCAACGGCAACGCTGGATGGCGCTTTCAGCGACCTCGATATCGCGCATGACCTGCGTATCGGGGCGCTGGTCTCGGGCGACACGCGGCTGGCCGGGCTTGCGCAGCAGGGAACGGCTCGCTTCGACGGCAGTACTTGGACGCTCCCCTTGTCGGTCAGTGTCGAGCGCGTCTCTACCGGCAACGCTCTTGTCGACCCGCGGCTGGTGAATGGCGCTCTGAGAGGCCGCCTGCAGTTGGCAGGTAACCGCTTGACCGGCGATGATTTGCGTATCGCTTTTCAGGGGCTCGCTGCCAATCTTGCCCTGAGGGGCGATCTGGCTGCTGGGCGATACCAGCTTCGTGGTCCTGTGCGCGCCAATGGCCTTGCGCTCGACAACGTCGGAAGAGCGGGCGGGACCGCAATGATCGATTTCGACCTCCTGCCCGGAGGATGGCGTCTTGGCGCGGATCTCGATGCGCGTATCTCGCCTGTTACCAACGACACGCTGGCAAACCTTGCGGGCAGCACCATCCGCGTGCGCGGCGGCATAGCAACTGGCAGCGCGGCGGCGCTCGATTTTTCGACCATGCGCGTCAATGCCGAAAAGCTGCGCATGGTGCTGGACGGTTCGGTAGCGGGAGGGACCACGCAACTGGCCGGATCGGGCACACATACGGAATACGGTGACTTCACCGTCCAGGCCAGCATCGCCGATGACGGGCCCACTGCAGAACTGGTGTTCGCGCGCCCGTTTGCCGGGCTGGAAGACGTGCGGGTCGCCATCGCTCCGACCGAAGAAGGCTTCGCTATCGATACTCGGGGGGGCTCCGTCCTGGGCCCATTCGACGGGACACTTGCCCTGTTCGCCCCTGCCGATGGTCCTACCCGCATCGATGTCCAGCGGCTGACCCTTTCCGACACATCGGTCGAAGGTAGCCTAACCTTGGTTGATGGAGGCGCGGACGGACTTCTGGATCTTTCGGGCGGCGGCCTGTCCGGGACGATCGGCCTTGCGCCGCGCGCAGGGCAACAGTTTGTCGATCTCGATGTAGAGGCACGCAACGCGAGTTTCGGCGGAGATACACCGATCACGGTCGCCAGAGCGGATATCGATGCCGAAGGACTGATCGGCGACGGAACCACCAATTTCAGCGGAACGGCGAATGCGCAGGGCCTGCAATACGGCAATATCTTTATCGCAAGGCTGGCAGCGCAGGGCGAGGTTGAGAACGGTGTCGGCAGCGTGGATGCGCGCATTACCGGCCAGCGCGGGGTACGGTTCGCACTTGATCTCAACGCGCGTTTCCGGCCCGAAAGGATTGCGGTAGCCGCGCAGGGCGAATTCGCCGGTCGCTCGATCAACATGCCGCGGCGCGCCGTTCTGACGGCACAGGAAAGCGGCGGCTGGGTCCTGGCACCTACACAGCTTTCATATGGCGATGGCGGAGCGATCGCGTCCGGACGTTTCGGGGGCGGCGATCTCGCGCTCGATCTCAAGCTTTCGCAGATGCCGCTTTCACTCGCGGATGTCGCGATCTCCGGCCTCGGTCTTGGCGGCACGATTTCAGGAACCGTCGAATACAACAATTCGAAGGGATCACTGCCGACAGGGCTCGCTCGCGTGAAGGTCGACAATCTGAGCAGGTCGGGCCTCGTACTGACGTCCAAGCCGCTCGATCTCGCGCTCGTTGCGCGCCTTCAGCGCGACAGTTTCCAGGCGCGGGCCACGCTCGACAATGAGGACATCCGGCGCGGCAGGGTCCAGGCGCTGATCACCAATCTGCCTGCGCAAGGCAATGTCACCCAGCGGCTGCGGGCAGGGCGGCTCGACGGCCAGCTTCGCTTCGAAGGCGCTGCGGAAAGCCTGTGGAGGCTGGCGGCAATCGATGCGTTCGACCTGACCGGGCCGGTGTCCATCGCGGCGAATGCGACCGGCTCGCTCGCGGAACCGCGCGTCAGGGGTACGGTGTCGAGCGACGATCTGCGGGTGCGCAGTCCCCTTTCGGGCACAGACATTCGCGATGTGACCATGCGCGGCTCTTTTGCCGGCTCGCTCCTGCGATTGACCAGTTTTGCCGGGTCTACCGCCAATGGTGGTCGGGTTTCCGGTAGCGGGATCGTTGACCTCGAAGGGCTGGGTGAACGTGTCGAAGGACGTTTCGTTGAAATCCGCGGTCCGACGCTCGACTTGAGGGCTGCTGCCAGTAACGCACAATTGCTCGATGCCAACGGCCTTTCGGCCACAATTACCGGTCCGCTCCGCATCGTTTCCAACGGACTGGGCGGGACCATCGCCGGCCGCGTTCTGGTCAACCGGGCAAGCTGGAAGCTGGGCACGGCAAGCGACGATCTCAGGTTGCCGCGTATCAGCACGCGTGAGGTAAACCTTCCCGCGGACCGTCGTCGCACGGTGGCGGCGAGCAGACCTTGGCGTTACCTCATCGATGCAAAAGCCGACAGCCGGATCGACGTCGACGGAATGGGCCTCGATAGCGAATGGGGCGCGGACATTATCCTGCGCGGCACCACCGATGATCCGCGGATCGGGGGAAGCGCACAGGTGGTCCGCGGAGATTATACTTTTGCCGGGACGCGGTTCGAACTCACCCGCGGCGAAATCGATTTCGATGAAAACGTGCCGGTCGATCCCCGCCTCGACATTCGCGCCGAGACGGAAGCGAACGGCGTGAACGTTATCGTCACGATCACGGGCAGCGCGACGCAGCCGGAGGTTGCCTTCAATTCCGATCCGGCACTTCCGGAGGAAGAAATCCTCGCACGTCTGCTGTTCGGCGGCTCGATCACCACACTTTCAGCCACCGACGCCCTGCAGCTCGGCGCGGCTGTTGCCAGCTTGCGCGGCGGCGGCGGGATGGACCCGATCAACCAGTTGCGCTCGGCGATCGGCCTCGACCGGCTCCGCATCGTGGGCGCCGACGCCGCGCTTGGCCGCGGGACCGGCGTCGCTCTTGGCAAGAACATCGGACGACGCTTCTACGTCGAGATTATCACCGACGGACGCGGCTATAGCGCGACGGAACTGGAGTTCCGCGTCACCAGCTGGCTCTCACTTCTAGCGAGCGTTTCGACGATCGGGCGCGAGAGCATCGTCGCCGAGGTAAGCCGCGACTATTGAGGGGCGAGGACACTGTCGATCGGGATTATTACCCCGTTCGTCGCAGCTTCTGCGTTGCCGACAAACGTCGCGCTTTTCCCGTCTTCACGGGCCACGGTCAGAGTTTCGCCTTCACTGCTGAATACGACATCGCTGCCGCCCATGGTGGTGACAGTCACCTCGCCCCCCTGGCTTTCGATAGCCGAGAGGATGTCTTCGGGGCGCAGGTAGCCCGGCAGCATGTGATCGCGCAACAGGCCTACCAGAAGGGGACGCTGTTCTTCTGTGAGGAGCTTTTCGCCTGCTTCTCCCAGAACTTCGAATGCCGCGTCGTTAGGAGCGAGCAGCGTGTAGCTTCCAACGCCATCGAACACGCCCATCAGGTTGCTGCTCACCAGAGCATCGTTGATGGTCGATAGATCGGAAGCGTCGCCCAGGGTGGCTGCCATGGTCTGGCTCCCGTTGGAGAGCGTTGCACCCGAATTTTCGGTTTCGTCTGCGGTCTCGCCGCATGCCGGGAGGAGCACTAGTCCACCGAGGGCGAGCGCGAGCGCGAAGCGATTGGATGTCTTCGTCATTTTGGATTTCCTCAGGTCAGCAGATCGATGACGGCCGCAACAAGGCGGGTTTCGGGATCGACCCGGTACACGTAGCCATCGGAATACCGGTACATGGAGTCCGGCGTATCGTAATAACGGTCACGATATGGAGCCGGCACGTTGTAAACGTCGTAACCGCGCGGCATGGGCTGGCCCACGCTGAATTCGTCGCCGGTAATCAACGCAGCGACCGACATGATCGCGGCGTCCTCGGGATCGACGCGGTAAATCACATTGTCGGCATAGCGATAGCGATCGCGGCTGCCGAGACCGTAGTAATCGACATAGTAGTCAGGAACGTCATAGCTCGCATAACCGCTCGGCCAGACATTACCGATGCCCAGCGCACCACCGAGCAGCGGAAGCCAGCCGGAAATTCCGCTGTCTCCGTATCGTACGAGGTAGCCGTCGCGGTAGTAGTAGTCCCCGCGGCCGTAATTGGTCAGGCCGAATAGGCTGGGGCGATAATCGCTGCCGAAAAGGCTGCGGCGATAGTCGTCCTTCACCTGTCCTGGCGGATTGCAGCCGTTGCGCTTCTTCGCAAGGCCGGGAGGACACCCGTCAACCAGGCCGCGGTCCCGCTGTTCGCGGGTTAGCCAGAAGCCGCGCCCGTCGTAGGCAATACGAACATCGCGGTTGTCATTGCCGCGGTCTTCATACCGGACGCGGTCCGCGTTGCGGTTCCCGTTGTTTCCTTGACCATTACCGCGATCGTAAGTGCGCGCCGCATTGCGGTTGCCGTTACCATTGCCGTTCCCGCGCTCGGGATTCCCGGCCTGCACCGGCCGGCGGTCGCGGCCTCGGTCTGCCTTCGCGTTGCCGTTTCCGTTGCCGCGGGCTTCCTGGCCCTGAGGGCCGCGATCGGCCTTGGCGTTGCCGCCACCCTTGTTCTGGGCAGCGGCAGGCTTGCCCCCTCCGCGGTCATTTCCGTTACCTTTGCCGTTACCCTGGGCGTAGGCTCCGCTCGCGGCGAGCGCGACAGCGGCGGCTCCTGCCAGCAAAATACGCATTTGTTAATCTCCTTTGCCAGCTTCAACGGAGGGCCGCCCCATCCGGTTCCGGTTCATTTTTTGGCAAGTTTTTCAATCGCGAAGCTCAGGAGCGATAAAGGCGGGCTTCCGCCGCACGCCGCCGGACCAAGCCTTTCAGAACCCTGCCACCAGCATGCTTCCAGCGGGCGAATTCCAGAACGGCCTCGTCGTGGCGACCGGCGCAGTGGAGACGGGTGAGGGTGGCGCGTTGGATCGCCCCGGTGTTGTAGTGAAAGCTGACGAGTGCATCGAACTGGCCTTGCGTTGTCGGAGCGTCCCCGACCGCAGCTGCCACCTCTGCCGCATAGCGTTTGAGGTCGGCTTCCAGACGGGCGTCGCATTGGTCCTTTGTCCAGACTGTATCGGGTCCGATATCGGGGCCTGTCGCGCCCCAGCCGATTGTCCAGGGGGCTCCGCCGGTTCCGGGATCGGGATAGGCTTCGATCATGCCGTCGCGACGCAAGCGCGCGCAGCCTTCGAAACTCTTGATCAATTGGATTCCCGCTTCGCCGGTCCGACAGAGTGGAACGGGTGGAACACGGTCCTGGGACAAAATTTCTGATGACCCGTCGATCGCATGATCGAGAGCCTCGACCTCGGATTGACGAAAGCTCCGGCCGAGCAGGCGGCGAACAAGATCGAATATCGGTTTGCGGTTCATTTCTCTCGTACCTCGTAGATTATCGAGGCCGACGGATTAGGCAGATTCTAGCCGAGTAGGAAAATAGCGAGCGGAGCGCTGCCGAAGTGCCGGACGAATTTTGCGGGCAAAATAAAGGGCGCCCGGATTTCTCCGGACGCCCACTCGGTGATCACTGCGCTATAATGCTGAAGGATTAAGCGCTTATGTACCGGTTACTCTGCGCGGATCAGGCGCTGTAGTACATGTCGAACTCGGCCGGGCACGGCGTGGTTTCGACACGCAGCACTTCTTCCCACTTGAGCTCGGTGTAGGCTTCGATCTGGTCCTTGGTGAACACTTCGCCCTTGAGCAGGAAGTCGTGGTCGGCTTCCAGAGCTTCGAGAGCTTCGCGCAAGGATCCGCAAACGGTCGGCACTTCTGCCAATTCTGCCGGCGGCAGATCGTAGAGGTTCTTGTCCATGGCTTCGCCCGGATGGATCTTGTTCGTGATCCCGTCGAGGCCGGCCATGAGCAGCGCAGCATAGGCCAGATAGGGGTTCGCCATCGCGTCTGGGAAGCGGAACTCGACGCGCTTCGCCTTGTCGCCCGTGCCGTAGGGAATACGGCAGGAGGCCGAACGGTTGCGTGCCGAGTAGGCAAGCAGGACCGGCGCTTCGAAGCCCGGAACCAGGCGCTTGTAGCTGTTGGTCGTGGGGTTGGTGAAAGCGTTCAGGGCCTTGGCGTGCTTGATGACGCCGCCGATGTAGTAGAGGCAGTTCTCCGAAAGACCGCCGTACTGGTTGCCAGCGAAAGTCGGCTTGCCGCCGTCCCATATCGACATGTGGGTGTGCATGCCGCTGCCGTTATCGTCCTTGATCGGCTTGGGCATGAAGGTCGCGGTCTTGCCGTAGATATGGGCGACCTGGTGCACGACATACTTGTAGATCTGCATCTGGTCGGCGGTTTCGACGAGCGTGCCGAAGGTAAGGCCGAGTTCGTGCTGCGCTGCGGCCACTTCGTGGTGGTGCTTGTCGCAGTTGAGGCCCATTTCGATCATAGTCGAAACCATCTCGCCGCGGATGTCGACGGCACTATCGACCGGGGCAACGGGGAAGTAGCCACCCTTGGCACGCGGACGGTGGGCAAGATTTCCGCTCTCGTATTCGCGGCCGCTGTTGGTCGGCAGTTCGATATCGTCGAGCGTATATCCCGAACCGGCATAACCGTCTTCGAAACGCACGTCGTCGAACATGAAGAATTCGGCTTCGGGTCCGACATAGATGGTGTCGCCGATCCCGGTGGACTTGAGATAGTTCTCGGCGCGCTTGGCGGTCGTGCGCGGATCGCGCGAATACCAGTCGCCGGTCGAAGGTTCGACGATGTCGCAGAACATGATCAGCATCGGTTCGGCGCTGAACGGATCGACATAGACGCGTTCGAGGTCGGGCTTCAGGATCATGTCGCTTTCGTTGATGACCTTCCAGCCGGCAATCGAGGAGCCGTCGAACATGAGGCCGTCTTCAAGCTGGTCTTCGTCGAGCGTCTTGGCGACCATGGTGAGGTGCTGCCACTTGCCCTTCGGATCCGTGAAGCGCAGGTCGACCCATTCGATTTCCTCGTCCTTGATACGCTTCAGGACGTCCTTCGCATTTGCCATTAGATTGCCTCCAGTAGGGGTAGTTCGTGTTAGTCCCGGCTGCTGGCCGGTTTGAAAATCAGATTGCGTCTTCGTCTCTTTCGCCGGTGCGGATGCGCAATGCGCTCTCGATGGCGGAGACGAAAATCTTGCCGTCGCCGATGCGCCCGGTCTGGGCGGCTGCGGCGATGGCCTCGACGGTGCGTTCGGCGATATCGCTGGAAACGATTACCTCGAGTTTCACCTTGGGCAGGAAGTCGACGACGTATTCGGCGCCGCGATAGAGTTCGGTGTGGCCTTTCTGGCGGCCGAAACCCTTGGCCTCGGTCACGGTAATGCCGGACACGCCGATTTCGTGCAGCGCTTCCTTCACCTCGTCGAGCTTGAAGGGTTTGATGATCGCTTCGATCTTTTTCACGTCTATCCGATTCCCGCCTGCTTGTGTGAGTGCGCCCTCGATAAACGAATGCGCCTCTGCGCGCGGTGTTCCAAGAATCGTGCCAAGCGGGAAAAGTGAGGAGGAGACGAGCGGAACCGCGCAAATGCGTGCTCTCGCCATGAGCGGACAATCGGCCGCCCACAAATGGTGCCCAATGCGCAGCCTGGCGTTGCCTAATTTTTAGGCAGGCGGAATGGCGAGCCCTGCAGTCTCGGGGAGGTCGCAAAGCAGGTTCAGGTTCTGCACTGCGGCCCCGCTCGCACCTTTGCCGAGGTTGTCCAGCTTCGCCACGAGCCGCGCATGCCAGCCGCCCTCATTGCCGAAGACGAACAGTTCCATCGCGTCGGACGGCTCGGCATTTTTCTCGAGGACGAGCTTGTCGACCCCGGTGCTGTCACGCACCGAAACGATCGCGCTGTCGGCATAGAAATCGCGTAGCGCTTCGCGCAGTCCGTCGGCGGTGGGATCACCGTCCATTGCACCAAGGTGCAGGGGCACCTCCACGATCATGCCGCGATAGGCCGGGACCACCGAAGGGGCGAAAATCACGCCGTGTTGCAGACCGGCATGAGCTTTCATTTCGGGACGATGCTTGTGCGCCATGGAATAGCCGTAGCTTTGCAAGGCAGGCGCGCCATCCTGCTCGAATTGGGCGATCATGGCCTTGCCGCCGCCGGAATATCCGCTCACCGCGTTGATGGTGTAGGGCCAGTCGGCTGGCAGCAGGCCCTCCCTCACGAGCGGGGCGACGAGCGCGAGGAAGCCGGTTGGATAACATCCCGGATTGCTGACCCGCCGCGCGTCGGCAACGCGTTCGCGGCCGACGAGTTCGGGAAACCCGTAACACCATCCCTCGGCGGTGCGATGGGCGCTGGAAGCGTCGATGACGCGGGTGCCGCCAGCCGGATCGATCAGGCCCACTGCTTCGCGTGCGGCATCGTCAGGCAGGCACAGGATCGCAACATCAGCCTCGTTCAGCGCCTCGCGCCGCGCAGCTTTGTCCTTGCGCCTGTCGTCGTCGAGCGTGATCAGATCGAATTCGATGCGACCTTCGAGACGCGCGGCGATCTCCAGGCCGGTGGTCCCGGCAGCGCCGTCGATGAAGACCTTATGCACTGGTGTCGGGAGCTAGGGCGTTCATGCGTACATATCCGCTCGGACCTTCGGGTCCTTCGGTGATCCATGCCCAGTCTCCCGCGACATCGAGCAACTCTATCTCGCTGTTCGCCGCGAGTGTGGAGCCTTCGTCCGCATCGTCGCGCATGGCCAGCTTCAGCACGGCGTCGCTGCCGCCGATCGTCCGTTTCACAGGGACGACATAATGCGCTGCCAGATAGCGTCCCGCCAGCGCGACATGCGCCAGGTCGCCTCTTAGCGGAAGGGTGCCGGTCGCAGGCCGATCCACCGGACCTTTCAGTCCGACGATACCGTCCGGCAGGGAATACTGTGCGTCTTCGCTCACGAAACCTGTCTGGCTTGATATTTGTTACAAGCTCGGGCGCTTAGCCGCGCGCGCCCATTCTCGCAAGACATGCGCCTGTCATGTCCCCGTATAGCGCGCTTTGAGCATGTGCCACGCAGCACGCAGGCCGTAGGCATCGCCGCCCTTGGGGCGTCCGGGCTTGGCAGCAGGGCGCCAGGCGAATGTATCGAAATGGGCCCAATCCAGCCCTTCGCCCACGAACTTGTCGAGGAAGAGACCGGCAACGCTCGCACCTGCAAAAGAATTGCCATGCGCATTGTTCGTGTCCGCGATGTCGGATGCCAGCCATTCCCTATAGGCATCGGGGAGCGGCAGCCTCCATGGCTCGTCGTCGACACCCCGTCCGGCTTCGATAAGCGCGTCTGCCGTCTCGTCGCGGCGGGTCATGAGGGCCGGGTAATCGGGGCCGAGTGCCACGCGCGCGGCGCCTGTCAGCGTCGCAAAATCGAGGATCAGGTCGGGATTCTCTTCGCTTGCCCGCGTCAGGGCATCGCCCAGGATCAGGCGGCCTTCGGCATCAGTATTGCCGATTTCCACCGTCAGTCCCTTGCGGGACGAGAGCACGTCGCCGGGACGGAAGGCATTGCCCGCAATGGCATTTTCGACTGCGGGCACCAGCAGGTGCAGGCGGACGGGCAGCTTGCCGCCCATGATCAGCCCGCCGAGCGCCAGCGCGTGGGCGGCGCCGCCCATGTCCTTTTTCATCAGCTTCATGCCGGCTGCGCTCTTAACGTCGAGGCCGCCGCTGTCGAAGCAGACGCCCTTGCCGACGATGGCCAGAACCGGATCGCTTTCCTTGCCCCAAGTAAGGTGGATGAGCCGCGGTGCATGCTTGCGCTCGGCAGCGCGGCCGACTGCGTGGACCATGGGGTAATCCTGCTCCAGCGCATCCCCGCGGACGACCTTGAGGTCTGCGCCATGGGCCTTGGCGAGCTTTTCCGCCTGTGCCTCCAGCGAAGCGGGCCCCATATCCTCGGCAGGCGTATTCACCAGATCGCGCACGAGGCACACGGCCTTGGCTTCCGCGATCGCGCTTTCGATACGGCCCGCCTGCTTGGTAAGGAGGATGCGCGGTCCGGTCGGGTTTTCCGGCTTCTTGTAGCGCTCGAACGTATATTGCGCCGTCTGCCAGCCGTGCATTGCAGGACCCGGCTCTCCTCCGGCGCGGCGATAGGTGCCTTCCGGAAGGACCTCTGCCAGCTTGGCCATGCACCAGCTCGATAGATCGTCGGGGTTCGCGACGCCGCCGACGGCAAACCATCCGTCACCATCGGGCACGATCGCGGTCTGGTAACCGCCGCCATCGAATTTCTGCGCCTTCAGCGCCTCGCGCTGGCCTGCGGACAGTTTTTTCGCCCAATTTTCGAACCCGTCCTTGTTAACAAGGTGGATAAGCGTTGCGTCCTGGCCCTGGTCGGGCTGGATGAGAGCTGCGGTTTCGGCCATTGGTATTCACCCCGTACTAATTTGATCTCGGGCATGGAAATGAGATGCGACACCGCCTGTTCCTGATTTCACTCGCCCTGTCGAGTGCTGCTTGTACGCAATCGCCCGCCTTTACCGAGGTCCAGGACGATGCGCCTGCGGCTTCGGCCAGTGCCAGCGCCGATGCCGCGTCGGCCAGCGACGCCGCTCCTGCCGAGGTGACCTTTGAGGACGACGCGCGCGACGGGGACGCGGTGCGCGAATTTGCTTACAGTTGGCCAGCGGAGGTGACCGCAATCCCTGCCCTGGAGAAAATCCTGCGCAGCGAGCGTGACGAAGCATTGGCCGAGCAAAAGGCAGAGTGGGGGCGCTCGCTGGCCGATTTCGCCGGTGAGGATTGCGTGAGCTGCGTTGGAAGGGGTTATGAAGTCACGTGGAAGGTGGCCGCGGACATTCCCGGCTGGCTCAGCCTGACCCGCGACATGTATCTCTATACCGGCGGCGCACATGGAATGTCCGGCCGCACCTCGCTGGTCTGGGACCGCATAAAGGGCGTGGGGGTTGCAGGTGCAGACTTGTTCGAATCCGCAGTGGCCCTTGAAAACGCGCTCGGTGCGAAGCTGTGCGCGACCCTCAACAAGGAACGCGAAGAGCGGCGCGGCATTCCGGTCGATCCGCAAAGCGATGCGATATTCGAGGATTGCCCCAGTCTTGATGAAAGCAGCATCTTCATCGGCTCGTCCGACGGGAAGCATTTCGACCGTATCGGTATCTATTTCGGACCCTATGTCGCGGGTCCATACGCCGAAGGTAGCTACGAGCTCGACTTTCTCGTGAGCGCATCGGTGCTCGACGCAGTGAAGCCCGCCTATGCCGGAGCGTTTCGCGTCCGCAACTGACGGACCTCGCAATTTGCGCGCATGATCGCTACATGGGCGCGCATGACCGAATATCAGGTAATCGAGAGCGACCAGACCGTCTATCGTGACGGCACGATCAAGCTGCACGGAGCGGACGGCTTCGAGGGCATGCGCAAGGCCGGACGGCTGGCCGCGGAAATCCTCGACGAATTGACCGGTTTTGTGAAGCCCGGCGTCACCACCGGAGAGATCGACGACCTCGTGCGCAAGATGACGCTCGACGGCGGCGCGGTGCCCGCAACCATGGGCTATCGCGGCTATGCGCATAGTTGCTGCACCTCGATCAACCACGTGATCTGTCACGGGATTCCGAGTGAAAAGGCGCTCAAAGACGGCGACATCGTGAACGTCGATGTGACCCCGCTGCTCGACGGCTGGCACGGAGATACCAGCCGGATGTTCTTCGTCGGCGACGTGCCGCTCAAGGCGCGCAAGCTGGTCGATGTGACGTACGAATGCCTGATGCTCGGGATCGAAGCAGCGTCGAAGCCCGGCGCACGGCTGGGCGATATCGGCGCGGTCATCGAATCGCATGCGCGCCAGCACCGCTATGGCGTCGTGCAGGAATTCTGTGGCCATGGCCTTGGCCGCCTGTTCCATGACGCGCCCGAGGTGATCCATACCGGCCGCATGGGTACGGGTCCGGAATTGAAGCCCGGCATGTTCTTCACGATCGAACCGATGATCAACCTCGGCCGCCCGAATGCGAAACTGCTGCGCGACGGCTGGACTGCGGTGACCCGCGACAAGTCGCTTTCGGCGCAGTTCGAACACTCGATCGGCATTACCGAAAACGGGGTGGAGATCTTTACCGAAAGCCCCAAGGGCCTCCACAAGCCGCCCTATTCGTAAGCGGTCAGCTTTCCCGCGCAGCCTTTATCGCGGCACCTGCCGCCAGCGGGGCGAGCGCACATAGTCCGAGACTGATCGCGGCCGCCAGCAGTAGGCCGCTCGTATCGGGGCGGGCAAGCGAGCCTGCGCCAAATATCAGAATCGGGACAGCCAGCGGGATTACCATCAGCCCGGCCAGTGCGGCGCCGCCCCTGAGACTGGCCGTAAGTGCAGCGACTGCCAGACCGACCGCGGCAAGGCCGGGTGTCCCCGCCAGCAGGCCGAAAAGCACGGTTCGCGTTGTCTCTCCCGACAGGCCGAGTAGGGCTGCGGCGGGCAGGGTGGCGACCAGCAACAGGGGTGCGAAAGCCAGCCAGTGCGCGATCAGTCGCGACAGCATGGCCCATTCCTCGCTCACTCCGCGCAACGCGAGTTGGTCGAAAACCCCGGCTTCCAGATCGTCTGACACGAGCTTCTCGAGCGGCAGGATCGCTGCCAGCAAGGCTGCGACCCAGATGACGCCGCCACCGGTGCGGGCCAGCAATTGCGCATCGGGGCCGACTGCAAAGGGGTACAGCATTGCTACCGCGAGGAAGAACAGCAGCGGCAAGACGCCTGCACCGCCGCGCCCGCCCGGCAGAAGCAGGCCGAGATCGCGGCGAAGGAGGGTGGCCAGAGTGCTCATGCGGCATAACCCGCCAGGTCGATGGTTCGAACGTCCGGCATTGCCATCGCCTGGTGTGAAGCGACGAGCGCAATGCCCCCGCTACCGCAATGCTGCGCTACCAGCGCCTCCATGCTCGCCGCCGCCTGCGCATCGAGACCGTTCAGCGGCTCGTCCAGCAGCCAAATGGGGCAGTTGCGATTGAGCAGGCGGGCAAGGGCCGCGCGCTTCCTCTGCCCGGTTGACAGGTATCGGACCGGCACGTCCATCAGTGGCCCCAGCTGCAGCAGGTCGAAGGCCCGTCCCGGATCGCGGCAGCCGTCGAGCTTCTCGTAAAACGCCAGTGCCTTGCCCAAGGGCAGGTTCGCATCGAGGGCCAGCCGCTCGTCGACCAGCCCCATCGCCCCATCGCTCTCCACGACCCCGGCAAAAGGGCGCAGCAGTCCGGCGAGTATGCGGATCAGGCTCGATTTCCCGATCCCGTTCGCGCCCGCGATGTGGATGGCACTGCCGGGCGCGGCTTCGAAGGAAAGGCCACGGAACAGCAGCCGCTCGCCGCGGCGGCAGGCGAGGTCCGATGCTGCTAGGCGCGCTTGCATGGGCGGGAGCGATAGGCAAAAGCGCTGCCAGCGACAAGCAGGAGAGATTCGCAAATGGGTTCCGTCGAACAGCTCACCCAGGAAGAACGCGACAGCTGGCTGCGGGCCTTGCCCGAATGGTCGCTGGCCCGTGACGGCGATGCGATCGAGCGCAAGTTCGAATTCGACGACTTTTCCAAGGCCTTCGCCTTCATGACCCGCGTCGCAATGATCGCCGAGACGCGCGACCACCATCCCGAATGGTTCAACGTCTACAACCGTGTGGAGATCACGCTGACCACGCATGACGCAGGCGGATTGAGCCTGCGCGACGTGAAGATGGCCCGCAAGATCGACGCTCTACTCGCCTAAATTGCCTTCCCGCGGCGTCGGGCCAAGCTCCAGCAACAGGCAGCGGTAATATATCGCCTCGCGCGCCCGCTCCGCAGTGCCTGGCGTCATCAACATGCTGTTTTCGCGCGTGCATTCCTGTTCGAGGAGCGCGTTTTCCTCAGCACTTCGCTCCCTGATTTCCGGGCCGCCAATGAGCGGATAGCTGCGATATTCGCGGCTGGGCGTGCCGTAGAGGGCGCGGAACGCGTCGAGGGCCATCGGGTGATAAAGTGTTCCGTGGGTTTCGCTCTCACCAGCGTCCACAAAGGTCCATGTCAGATTTTCGGGAGCGTGCAGCCGTAATGCGGCGATCAAATGCTCCGTCCCCTCGCGGTGCCAGTCGCCTTCATTGGCCGTCGAGAGATAAAGCCGTCTCGCGCCTGAACCCATTTTCTCGAGATAGGCCTCGACTTCGCGGCCATATTTCATCTCTTCCCACCACATGCTTGGCGAAATGGCGATGTAGTCGTCGAACAACTCCGGCTCTTTGAGCAGCGTTTCGATCACGAATAGCGCGGCGAGCGATTCTCCCATGATTGCATCGCGGCCATCGGTGCGGAACTGCGCCTCGATCATCGGTTTGAGCTCGTCCTTCAGGAAGCGCCGATAATCTGCCGAGCCACCAGGCGTGGCTCTCAAGGCCTCTTCATATGGCGCGGGATCGGCAGCGGGCGGCGAAAGTTCGTGCCTGCGGTTCACGCTCTGGATGCCGACAAGGATAAGGGGCTCGAACGAGTAATTCATCTCGCGACTCTGCGCGATGCCGGCGATATGGGCGAAGTCCTGCTCCGGTCCGCCATCCAGCAAATAGACGACGGGAAAGGCGCGCTCCGGCTCGGCTTCGTACTCGGCCGGCAGGCGCACCGTTATCTTGCGCGTGCCTTCTTTGAGTATCGCGCTTTCGAGAGTGTAGGTCTGGCCAAGGACATAAGGTTCGGCCTCGGTGAGCTGGGCGCTTAGGGGCGCGGCAAGCAGAAGCGCTGCCAGCGACAGAATAATTCGCATAATGTTGTGGGTCCTTACTGGCCGAGAGGGCGGGCCGACTGGCGTGTCTGCTTGCGCACGCGGCCCGGCATCCAGCGCGATCCGAAAGCGATCCGTTTTGCGGTCTTGCCGACGGTGGTGTGCAGTTTGTCGCCGTGCACCGCGTCCCATGCAGCCTGCGCGACTTCAACTACCGGCGTGATCTCAAGCCCTGCATCCTTCACGCGCTGGCGAATGCCCTCATTGCTTTGTGCATTGGGCGTATGATCGAGCAGCGGCGTGTCGATGAAGCTGGGCATGATCGAGCGGACATTGATGCCGTCTTCCGCCCATTCGCCGTCGAGGCTTTCGGTAATCGCACGCACGCCGAACTTGGTGGCGGAATAGACGCTCGCGCCGGGCGTGCCGTAGATCCCGGCTGCACTGGCGGTGTTGAGCAGGCATGATCCCGGCGCGGTCTTCTTTAGATGCGGATAGGCTGCCTGCGCGCCGAACAGGACGCCCTTCAAATTGATGTCGAGGCAGCGCTCGATTTCACCGGTCGAGTTGTCCATTAGCGATCCGCCGAGCGGGATGCCCGCGTTGTTCGCAAGCACGTCGATCCGGCCGCCGCTGGCTGTGGCAAAGCCGTCGAGTGCGTGGTCCCATGCCTCGCGGTCGCGCACGTCGAACTTGTGAGCAAAGGTGAACCCGTTCTCGATCAGGGAAAGCGTCTCGTCCATGCCTGCCTGGTCAATATCGCCAAGGCCGACGAACCAGCCTTCATCCGCGAATTTCAGCGCGATCGCGCGGCCGATGCCCGAGCCCCCGCCGGTGATGAAAATCGCTTTCCGCTCGCTCATGTCTCTCTCCCTCGCGCGCCCATCAAAGCGCGGCATTATTGTAGGTGTGCCACGTGAAAATGGCCATGGCGCCGCGATAAGGACGCCATTGTTCGCCCAGTTCTCGGGTATGTTTCTCGCTTGGGCGTTCCGGCAGGTCTAGCAGGCGTCCGACAGCCTCCTGCACCGCCAGGTCTCCTGCCGGCCAGATGTCCTGCCTGCCTTCGGCAAACAGCAGGTATATCTCGGCCGACCAGCGTCCGATGCCCTTGATGCGGACCAGTTCGGCGATGGCTTCCTCGTCGTCTTGCGGCAGGCCCTCCAGGTCGAGTTCGCCGCTCTCGACGAGTTCGCACAGCGATCTGGCATAACCCTGTTTCTGGCGCGAAAGCCCGCACGCCCTCAAGGTATCGAAGTCGCGGTCGAGCAGTTCGCGCGCCGCCATCTCCTCGCCAAGTTCCGCCTCCAGTCGGTTCCAAACCGAGGCCGCCGCAGCGACGCTTACCTGCTGGCCGACGATCGTGCGCAGCAGGGTGCGATAGCCGGTCGGGCGGATGCGTTCTTCGGGATAGCCGCAGCGATCAAGCGCCGCCGCCACCACCGCGTCCTTTTCGGCTACGGCATCGAGATGCTCGCGCAATTGCGAATTGGTCAGGCCCACCTTGCGCTTCCGCTCCCTATTGAATAGCAGCGCAACGCATAGGGCCCGTTTGGCGGGCGAGGCAACAAGGATACGCAATCGATGCCCAAGCTGATCGTCACCACCCGCGAAGGCGAGACGAGCGAGATCGAAGTCGAAGACGGCCTGACCGTCATGGAAGCTATTCGCGACAACGGCTTCGACGAATTGCTGGCACTGTGCGGCGGCTGCTGTTCGTGTGCGACTTGCCACGTGCATGTCGATCCGGCCTTCCAGGACAAGCTTCCCGAGATGAGCGAAGACGAGGACGACCTGCTGGAATCGACCGAGCACCGCGTCGAGACTTCGCGCCTGTCTTGCCAGATTCCCTTCACCGGCGAACTTGACGGGTTGAAGGTTACTATCGCCCCTGAAGATTGATGTTGTTTGCGAGGTAGGGCGACCGCGCCTACCTCACGCAGCATGACACAAATTCCCATTCGCGAGCATGCGCTCGACCTGATCGGCAACACGCCGCTCGTCCGCCTCGAAGGGCCGAGCGCGGAAGCCGGCTGCGACATCTACGGCAAGTGCGAATTCGCCAATCCGGGCGCTTCGGTAAAGGACCGGGCTGCGCTTTACATCATCCGTGATGCAGAGGCGCGCGGCGAACTTAAGCCGGGTGGATGCGTGGTCGAAGGCACGGCTGGCAATACCGGTATCGGTATCGCGCTGGTGGCCAATGCGCTCGGCTACCGCACGATCATCGTGATGCCGGACAACCAGTCCAAGGAAAAGATGGACACGCTGCGCGCTCTCGGCGCGGAGCTGGTCACTGTCCCGCCGACGAAGTTCGCCGACAGCAACCACTTTGTTCACACCTCCCGTAGGCTGGCAGAAGAAACCGAAGGTGCGGTCTGGGCGAACCAATTCGACAATACCGCCAACCGTAAAGCCCATATCGAGGGTACGGCGAAGGAAATCTGGGAACAGACCGGCGGCAAGGTCGACGGGTTTACCTGTGCGGCCGGCACCGGCGGGACCATTGCGGGCGTGGGCATGGGCTTGAAAGAACTGGACGAGAACGTCGTCATCGCCCTGACCGATCCGCACGGCGCGGCGCTCTACAGCTATTACGCGACAGGCGAACTGAAGGCAGAAGGCTCTTCGGTTGCCGAAGGGATCGGGCAGGGCCGGATCACCGGCAACCTGGAAGGCGCGCCGATCGACACGCAATTCCGCGTCTCGGACGAAGAAGGTCTCGACTGGGTGGCGCGCCTGCTGCGCGAGGAGGGTCTGTGCCTCGGCCTTTCCAGCGGCATCAATGTCGCAGGAGCGGTCGCGCTCGGCAAGCAGCTCGTCGCAGAGGGACGCGAAAGTCCGAAAGTCGTCACAATCCTTTGCGACACCGGATTCCGCTACCTTTCCAGCCTCTACAACGCCGAGTGGCTGCAGGCGAAAGGCCTGCCGGTATTCGACTGGCTGAAGGCTTCCGATTGACGCCAGCCGCGAAGGGGCGCAGAATCATGAAAATGCCGCGCTATTTCGATCTTTCTTCCAGCAAGCCTCAAATTGGCGGCCTGCCCGAGGCACCGCTGGGCGGTTCGCGAGCCCAGGCGGTCCATCGCCTGCAGATCGGGATTGCCGGGGTGGTCCTGATGGTTTTGCTCGTGGGCCTGGCCAGCCTGGTGCAGGACAGGGCGCGCGAAGTGGATGCCTCCTCGGTGCCGCAGGCCGCTGCGACCACTGAGCCGAGCGCAAAGCCAACACAGGCGGATCCACTGGTGGAAGCTGGCGTGGTCCCGGACCTTCCCGCAGAACCTTCGCCTTCGAGCACTCAAAGCCCTGCCGTGATGCCTGAAACGGGCGCTGGCGATCCGAAAGCCGCTGCCGATTAAACCGGCTCTTCTTACCGTCGCGCTCCTGCTTGCCGCCTGTTCTTCCGGCGGGGAGGAGGCGCGCGGCAGTGCGCAGGAGCCGCAAGAACGGATGGGCCTCTTCACTTCGCTTCCGATCTATTGGGCGGAAGGGCAGGACATCGCCGCGATGCTGGAAAGCAATTCGCGAGATTCGAGCTGGGTGCGTTCCATGCTGGAAGAGCGATTCGAACTTGCACCTCTCGACACGCTCGAGAGCGAAGCGCTTGAAGGGCTGGATCAAGCCATTATCGCGCAGCCGCGTGCATTGGCGCCCTCGGAAAATGTCGCACTCGACGAATGGGTGCGGGGCGGTGGCAAGGCGCTGGTGTTTGCCGACCCGTTCCTGACCCAGCATTCCGAATTCGCGCTCGGCGATCCGCGCCGGCCATTTGACGTAGTATTGATCTCACCGATCCTGGCACGTTGGGGTCTGAGCCTGGAATTCGACGATACGCAGAGCCAGGACGAGCGGGTGATAGTCGGACCGGACGGCGATTTTCCCGTGCAACTGGCGGGCCGTTTCGCGCTGGGCGAAGAAGGCGAGGACGCGCGTTGCAGCTTGTCGGCGGACGCGTTGATCGCGGACTGCGCGATTGGTGCAGGGCAGGTCGTCCTGATTGCCGATGCCGCCATGCTCGACACGGAAAATTGCACTTCTCAGCGCAAGGCCGCGCTCTCCGATTTGTTGAACCGACTCGACTAATCGATTCCTTGCGGGATTTAACGGGATGCCTTGCGGGAAAACACGGGCCGGATGGCGATTCCCCGTATAAAACCGGTACTTGCGTTAGGATGATGGTAAGATTGGTAGGTGCTGTGAAGATAAATTAATCGCTATAAATCAGGTACTTGCAGGTTTATCCCGTAAAATCCCGCAATTTTCCCTTCCATCCCCGCGTCTCCCGCGATAAATCTTTCTCACATCGGACAGCCAGTGTCTTTGCGCGCCCTCCCAATCGGGATGGCGAGCCGGTCGAGCACGCGCTCGGGCGGACAGGGAGGGTGTGTCCGTGGGGGATTTGAACACAAGCCGGGGACAAGGCGTTGCAATTCGGAGGGTATAGCGGACAAGCCTATTCGCCTGCGGGCGACAAGGGCCGCTTTGTGCTTCCGCCGATCTTCCGCAAGGCCCTGAAGGAATCCAGCGACGGCCGCGTCCTGTGCCTGATGAAGCACACCAGCTGGAATTGCCTTGTCGGCTTCGGCCTGTCCCGCAAGGAAGAACTCAACGCCCAGCTCGACCGCGAAGAAGAACTGGCCGTTCGTCTCGGCAAGGAATTCGACCGCGACACGCGCGCCAGCCAGCTTTTCGGTTTCCTCGAAATGCCCTTCGACGACAGCGGTCGCTTCGTGATGCCCGAACATTTGCGCGCACTCGGCAAGATCGAGGACGGGCTCTACTTCCAGGGCGGTGGACGCTTCTTCACGCTGTGGAACCCCGCCGAACTCGCCAAGATGGGCGACGACTGGGCCGGCGCGAAAGCCGCCTGCGAAAGTTTCCTTGCCGATGCAAAGGCGAAGGGCAAATGAGCGCCGCGCCCCATATCCCCGTCCTCCTCGACGAAGTGATCGAAGCGCTCGATCCGCAGCCCGGCGACGTCATCATCGACGCGACTTTCGGCGCTGGCGGCTATACGCGCGCGCTGCTGGAGCGCGGCGCGACCGTGCACGCATTCGACAGGGATCCCGACGCGATTGCCTCGGGTCGCACATGGCGGGAGACGGAGCAAACTCCGCCCCGCCTAATTCTTCACCCGCATCGTTTCTCCGAGATGCTCGACGTCATGACGTCGGCTGGCGTCGCCAAGGTCGATGGCGTCGTCATGGATATCGGCGTTTCCTCGATGCAGCTCGACCAGGCCGAGCGCGGTTTCGCGTTCTCGTCCGACGGGCCGCTCGACATGCGGATGAGCCAGGACGGCGACAGCGCTGCCGACTTCCTCAATTCGGCCGACGAAAGCACGATTGCAGACGTCATCTACCAGTACGGTGAAGAGCGCCAATCGCGCCGCGTGGCCCGGGCGATCGTTGCTGCGCGTCCGCTGGAGACCACCGGTGAACTGGCGCGGGTCGTGCGCAAGGCTCTGGGCCACAAGCCGCATGACAAGAAGGACCCCGCCACCCGCACATTCCAGGCCATCAGAATTCACGTGAACGGCGAACTCGACGAACTGTCCCAAGGGTTGTCGGCCGCCGAACACTTGCTGCGCGAAGGGGGCCGCCTAGCGGTGGTCAGCTTCCACAGCCTCGAAGACCGGATCGTCAAGCGTTACCTTCGCGAGGCCTCCTCAACCCCGAGCGCCTCGCGTCACGTCCCAATGGTGACGCAGGACGATCCGGTTTTTTCGAAAGTCAGCAAGGCGATCAAGCCCGGCAAGGCCGAGCTCGAACGCAACCCGCGCGCCCGGTCCTCTGTCTTGCGCCACGCCACGCGCACCACCACCCCGGCAAGGGAGGCCGCGTGATGGTGCGTTCTTCCCGCCTCCGCCAGATCGGCTGGCTGCTCGCGCTCGGCGCTTGCCTCGCAGCCTTGCTCGCGCTCACGTTCAAGGTGAATGCAGTGAAGAGCGACGTGCGCCTTGTCGAACGCCAGATCATCGCTGCGGAACGCTCCAAGCTCATGCTCGAAACCGAATTCCAGACGCGCGCCAGCCAGCACCAGCTGGCGGCCTGGAACCAGGTCGAATTCGGATATTCCGCGCCCCGTGCCGACCAGTATGTCGAGCAGGAGCGCCAATTGGCCGTGCTGGGAACACCCCGTGGCCAAGACGCCCCGCAGCCCATTCGTGTCGCGATGCTGCGCCCTGTCAGCCAGGGTGAAGGCGAAGAGAGCCTCTTCGGGGACTGGCTCGGCGAGGAGGAACAACCTCCCGCCGTCGCCAGCACTACGCCTGCCCGGGGCCTCGCCACTTCACTGGCGCAGCGCCTCGCCGAGCCGGGCAACGCTTCCCTCGCCGCTGCAGAGGTGGCGCGGTGAACGCTTTTTCCGCCATCAATGGCGGACCGGGCGCTGTCAGCATGGCCGTTGCAAGTGGCCGGGTTCAACTGGTCACTCTTCGTGAACGCTCGCTCGACCTGGCGCGCTGGCGCGTGCTGTGGATCGTGGCGGCATTTGCGTTCCTCGCGCTGATCGCGGTGATGCGCATTTCCTACCTCGGCATGAACGGTGCCGAGGCGCGGGCGACCACGCTGGCCGACGCACTACTGCCCCCGCGCGGTGAAATCACCGATCGCAACGGCGTACCGATGGCCCGTGCCTTCCCTGCCTATGCCCTGTGGTTCAATCCCAAGGCGCTGGGCGAAGATGGCGAACCGCTGGTGCGTGCACCCGAAGAAGTCGCAGCGAAACTGGGCGAAATCTTCCCCGATCTCGATCAGGCCAAGGTCGCGCGGCAACTCGCTGCCGGCAAACAGGGCTATTTGCGTCGCCGCTTGCTGCCCGAAGAAGCAAACCGGGTGCAGGAAATCGGCGAGCTCGCTCTCGAAATCCCGATGGAGGAAGACCGCCACTACCCGCAGGGCAAGATGGCGGCCCATGTGCTAGGCTATGTCGCCGCCGATGGCAGCGGCCGCGTCGGCATGGAGCAGGTGCTCGACGAACACCTGAGCAACCCCGATACGCGCGGAACGCCTGTTGCACTGTCGATCGACGTTCGCGTGCAGGGCGCGCTCGAAGACGAGCTGCGCCGCGGCATGAAGCTGACGCAGGCGCAGGGCGGGGCGGGCATCGTGCTCGACGTGGATACGGGCGAAGTCCTCGCGCTCGCATCGCTGCCCGAATTCGATCCGAACAAGATCGACAAGGACGGCCAGGCGCTGATGTTCAACCGCGTGACCAACCAGGTTTACGAACTCGGTTCGACGTTCAAGCCGTTGTCGGTCGCAGCCGCGATCGATGCGGGTGTCGTGCGCGACCTGGGCACGCGCTACGATGCCTCGCCGGTGAAGGTTGGCAGGTTCTCGATCAAGGACAGCCACGCGATGGGCCCGACCCTCAATGTGGTCGAAACGCTCATCCATTCGTCGAATACCACGACCGCGCGGATTGCCGATGAACTCGGTCCGGAACGCCTGCGCCGCTACATGATAGACATGGGTATGAATGAGCGCCCGCATATCGAATTGCCGGCCAAGGGTTTTCCCATCTGGCCGGGCGATAACTGGCCGCGTTTGCGCAGCATGACGGTCAGCTACGGGCACGGCATCGCGGTTACCCCGCTCCACCTCGCCAGCGCTTATGCAGCGATGGTCAACGGCGGCGTGTGGCGCCCGGCCACCTTGCACAAGCTGGGTGCGGGCGAAGCGCCCAAGGGCCGCCGCGTGTTCAAGGCTTCGACCTCCAGCCGCATGCGCCAGATGTTGCGGGCAACGGCAATCTACGGGACGGGCCGCAATGCGGACGCTCCGGGCTATCGCGTCGGCGGCAAGACCGGTTCGGCCGAAAAGCCGGGCGGCAAGGCAGGCTATCGCAAGACCGCGCTGGTTTCGACCTTCGCCGCGGCCTTCCCGATGGACCGTCCGCGCTACGTCATCATCGCCATGCTCGACGAGCCGCGCGGTACGCTCGCCAGTTCCTACCAGCGCACTGCCGCCTGGAACGCGGCACCCATCGTTGGTCGTCTCGTCCCGCGGATCGGCCCGCTGATCGGCGTGCGCCCCGACGACACACGCGACATCGACATCTCAGCAATCAAGCCGCTTATCCCGGGAGCCATGGAATGAGGCTCGACAAGCTTTGCGAAAAAGCGGGCATCGATTGTCCGGGTGACGGCAGCGCCAATGTCACCGGTTTCGCCATCGACAACCGCAAGGTCGCGCCCGGTACGGTATTCGGCGCTTTCCAGGGCAGCGTGGTCAATGGCGAGGACTTCATTCCCGCCGCGATCGAGGCTGGCGCCATTGCCGTCGTCGCCCGGCAGCAGGCAAAGGTCGAAGGCGCGATCCACATCGCGAGCGACGAACCCCGCAAGGATTTCGCGAAGCTCGGTGCGCGTTTCTTCACGCCTGTGCCGGAACATATCGTCGCGGTAACGGGGACGAACGGTAAGACATCGACCGTCGAGATGACGCGCCAGATCTGGCGCATGGCGGGCGAACGTGCGGCCAGCATCGGGACGCTCGGCGTCACGACCCCCGACGAAAGCGTGTCGACCGGCCTCACTACGCCCGACATCGTAACCTTCCTTTCGAACATGAGCGGCCTCGCGCGTGAGGGTGTCACGCATGTCGCCTACGAGGCATCGAGCCACGGCCTGTCGCAATCGCGCAATGAGGGCGTTCCCGTCGAAGCGGCGGCGTTCACCAACTTCAGCCGCGACCATCTCGATTATCACAAGGACATGGAAGACTATTTCGCGGCCAAGATGCGGCTGTTCGACGAAGTAGTATCGGATGGAGCGACAGCGGTTGTCTGGCTCGACGGCAGCGACTGGAATGCGCGCGTGGTCGAGCATGCCAGGGCTCGCGGTCTGAAGGTCTTGACGGTCGGCGAAAAGGGTGAGGATATCTGCCTCCTCGATCGCCAGCCCACGCAGCTTGGCCAGACGCTCAAGGTCTCGCACGAAGGGACCGAGCGCACGATCAACCTTCCGCTGATCGGTGCCTACCAGGTGTCGAATGCCCTGACCGCGGCGGGCCTTGCCCTCGCCACGGGTATCGATGCGGGCCGCGTATGGGACGGCGTCGCCCGGCTCCAACCGGTTCGCGGTCGTCTCGAGCGGGCGGCCATCGCGCCGAGCGGGGCGCCGGTCTATATCGATTATGCGCATACACCGGACGCGATCGAAGCGGCCATCGCCGCGCTTCGCCCCCATGTCGGCGGGCGGCTCATCACGGTGTTCGGTGCCGGCGGCGACCGCGATCACGGCAAGCGCAAGCCCATGGGCGAAGCTGCGGCCAAGGCCAGCGATGTGGTTATCGTCACCGACGACAACCCGCGCGGCGAGGATCCTGCGGATATCCGCCGCGCCGTGCTTGAAGGCGCGCCCGAAGCCAGAGAAATAGGCGGCCGTCGCGAAGCAATACATGCCGCCATTGCAGAAGCCGGACCCGACGACATCGTGCTTCTCGCGGGCAAAGGTCATGAAACGGGTCAGATCATCGGATCGGGAGAAAACATGAAGGTCCTTCCCTTCGACGACGTGGAAGTCGCCCGCGAATGTGCGGCTGCCATCGCCAGAGGTGATGCATGAGCGCGGCTATCCTGCGCCACCCCGCCTATGTCGAATGGACGAGCGATCCGCGCGATCGCTTGCCCCTGACCCTGTGGGATTCCAATACGATAGCCGAGGTCACGGGCGGCACGGCAAGCTGCGATTTCCAGGTTTCCGGTGTAGAGATGGATAGCCGTGACGTAGTGCACGGAGACCTTTTTGTAGCCCTGAAGGGCGAAGCGATGGACGGACATCGCTTTATCGACAAGGCTTTCGAAAACGGCGCCGCAGCAGCCATTGTGGATCGGGTGGTCGACTATCCGCACGTGCTCGTTGAAGACACCACCGAAGCTCTCGCAGCGCTCGCGCGGGCGGCGCGCAGCCGGACCGAGGCGCGGATTATCGGTGTCACCGGCTCGGTCGGCAAGACCGGCGTGAAGGAAGCGATCTTTGCAGCGCTGGAACGTGCCAGTCGCGGTGCGGCACATCGTTCGACCCGCAGCTACAACAACCATGTCGGCGTCCCGCTCAGCCTGGCCCGGATGGGTGCGCGTAGCCGCTTCGGCGTGTTCGAGATGGGCATGAACCATGCTGGCGAAATCGAAGGGCTAACCGCGCAGGTCCGGCCGCATGTCGCCGTCATCACCACCATCGCGCCCGCGCATATCGAGAACCTGGGTTCGATGAAGGCGATTGCCGACGCCAAGGCGGAAATCTTTTCCGGCCTCGAACCGGGCGGCACGGCAGTCATCCCCGCCGACAGCGAACATTACGAACAGCTCAAGCTCGCCGCGCTGCGTGCCGGGGCGCACGTCGTCAGCTTCGGCAAGGCGCGCCATGCCGATATGCGCCTCCTCGACGCGATCCCGAGCGCCAATGGCGGCAGCCTCGTGACCTGCGAATTCGACACCGGCCGCTTGTGCTACACCGTGGCCGAACCGGGCGAGCACTGGGTCGCCAATTCGCTTGCCGTCATGGCGGCAGTGCGCGCGGCGGGCGGCGATATGGCCGCAGCCGGTCTTGCGCTCGCGGAAATGGGCGGCCTGAAGGGCCGGGGCGAACGCCATGGCATCGATGCGCCCGGCGGCAAGGCGCTGATGATCGACGAAAGTTACAACGCCAATCCCGCCAGCATGCGTGCCACGCTGGCGCAGCTCGGCACCACCCCCTCGACCCGTCGCATCGCCGTCCTCGGCGCGATGAAGGAGCTGGGCGACTTTGCTCCCAAGTTCCACGCCGCACTGGCGGAGCATGTGATCGCAGCCGATATCGACTATGCGGTGCTGGTGGGCGACGAGATGGGCGCTCTTGCCCGCGAACTGGGGAAACCCGTTCTCAACTCGCTTGGCAAGCCGCTCGAGTGGGAGCATTGCTTGACTGCCGACGAGGCGATCGGATTGCTCGAGGATTTCGGCATCGTGGCGGGCGACGCGGTGCTGGTCAAAGGCTCCAATTCGGTCGGGCTCGGCCGGCTCGTGGACCGTTTCACCCGCCCTGAATAGGAGGCCCCGCGCGGCCCGATGCTCTACCTCCTCGCCGAGTATTTCAATTTCGAAGGCCTGTTCAACCTGGTCCGCTACCAGACGGCGCGGGCCGGCGCGACGCTGCTTACCGCGCTGCTGATCGGCTTGCTGATCGGCCCCCGTTTCATCGACATGCTGCGCGTGCGACAGGGCAAGGGCCAGCCGATCCGCGAAGACGGACCGCAAACCCACCTCGCCAAGCGCGGCACGCCGACCATGGGCGGCCTGATGATCCTCGTCAGCCTGTTCATTTCGATGATGCTGTGGATGGACCTGTCCAACCCCTTCATCTGGGCCTGCCTTGCGGTCACCGGCGGGTTCGGCCTGATCGGTTTCCTCGACGATTACGACAAGGTGTCCAAGGCCAGCCACAAGGGCGTGTCCGGTCGCACCCGCCTGTTGTTCGAATTCATCGTCGCCGGTGCGGCGAGCTATATCATCGTCAGCCAGATCAACACCTTCGTCTACGTCCCCTTCATCAACGATTTCGGGGTCGAGCTTGGGCCGTTCTATTACGTCTTTGCCGCCTTCGTGATCGTGGGTGCGGGCAATGCGGTGAACCTGACCGACGGGCTGGACGGTCTTGCCACCATGCCGGTCATCATCGCTGCCGGGACCTTCGCGCTCATCGCCTATCTCGTCGGCCGTGTGGACTATTCCGAATATCTCGGCATTCCGCACGTTGCGGGCGCTGGCGAGCTGGCGATCATGTGCGCGGCGATTATCGGGGCGGGCCTTGCCTTCCTGTGGTTCAATGCGCCGCCTGCCGCGGTTTTCATGGGCGATACCGGTTCTCTGGCGCTCGGTGGTGCACTTGGCGCGATTGCCGTGGCGACGCACCATGAAATCGTGCTCGGCATCGTCGGCGGCCTGTTCGTGTTCGAGGCATTGAGCGTCATCATCCAGGTCGTCTGGTTCAAGCGCACCGGCAAGCGGGTTTTCCGCATGGCCCCGATCCACCACCATTTCGAGCAGCTCGGCTGGTCCGAGAGCAAGGTCGTGATCCGTTTCTGGATCGTCGCCATCGTGCTCGCACTCCTGGGGCTGGCAACGCTCAAGCTCAGATGATCACCTCGCCCGCCTGGAAGGACAAGAAATACGCGGTGCTCGGCCTCGCGCGGTCCGGCCGGGCGACGGTCGAGGCGCTGCTGGCTGCCGGAGCCGACGTGCTGGTGTGGGACGACCGCGCCGAAGCGCGCAAGCCTTACAACGGGCGCTGCGCAATTGGCGATCCGCTCGAAGCGGACCTTACAGGCTATGCCGGCGTGGTCGTCAGCCCGGGCGTCCCGCTCAACACCCACCCGATCAAGCCACATGCGGACAGCTTCGGCGCGCCGGTGATCGGCGATATCGAGCTTTTCGCGCAGGCAAGGGCCGACCTGCCGCCGCATCGGGTCGTCGGCATCACCGGTACCAATGGCAAATCGACCACCACAGCACTGGTCCATCACATCCTGAAGGAAGCTGGCGTGCCGACCACCATGGGCGGCAATATCGGCCTGCCGATCCTTGAGCAGGAGCCTCTGCCGGAAGGCGGGGTCTATGTGCTGGAGCTGTCGAGCTACCAGATCGATCTCACCTATTCGCTCGACTGCGAAGTGGCGGTCCTGCTGAACATCACGCCCGATCATCTCGACCGATATGATGGGGACTTCGAAGCTTATCGTCAGGCCAAGCTTCGTCTCTTCCGATTGCAGAATGCCAAAAGCCGCGCAATCGTGTCGCCCAACACTTCTTTGTACGATGAGGTTGCCGGGATAAGGGCGCCAGACTTTCCTCGCAATTATCTCAATACTGATCGAGCGGGGCATGCTTTGGCCGAATTCAGCCAATGGCCTGCCTTGCAGGGCACCCACAACATGCGGAATGCGGAGGACGCCGTCGTCGCTTGCCAGATGCTGGGTTTGGACGTGGAAACCATTCGACCCGCGCTAAAATCGTTTCCCGGCCTCCCCCACCGCATGGAGCGTGTCGCCGAAATTTCCGGTGTCGCCTTCATAAACGACAGCAAGGGCACCAACACCGCCGCCTCCGCACCCGCACTCGCGGCGTTCGACAACATCCACTGGATCCTCGGCGGGCTCGCCAAGGAGCCGGGGCTGGGCGAGTGCGAGGCCGAGCTCGCTCATGTGAAGGCCGCCTATACCATCGGCAAGGCCGGGCCGGACTTTGCAGCGCTGCTCGAAGGCCGCGTGCCGGTGGAGCAGTGCGAGACGCTCGACCGAGCCGTCACGGCCGCCGCCGCCAAGGCAGAGGCAGGCGACACCGTCCTGCTTTCGCCCGCCTGTGCAAGCTTCGACCAATATTCCGATTTCGAGAAACGCGGCGAGCATTTCCGCGCGCTGGTGGAGGGGCTGGAATGAGCACCATGCAGCCCTATGTCCCCGGCGCGAAACGCAAGCCTGCGCATATTCCTTCGGGCAAGATGTCCCGCTGGAGCGAAGTCAAGATCTGGTGGCGCGAGATCGACCGCGTACTGCTCGGCCTTGTCCTGCTGGTCATGACGCTGGGCACGATCGCGGTTGCCGCGGCCAGTCCGGCCAGCGCGGACCGCCTGTCCACATCGAGCACCACGCTCGATCCGCTCTATTTCTTCTACCGCCATATCGTGTGGCAAGTGCTGGCGCTGGGCGTGCTACTGGGCGTTTCCATGCTCAGCCGCGAGAATGCGCGCCGTCTCGGCGTGGTGCTGGCGGCAGGCATGATCGGCCTCCTGTTCCTCGTTCCGTTTATCGGGGTGGAGATCAACGGCGCACGGCGGTGGATCAACCTCGGCATGCAGTTCCAGCCGTCCGAGTTCCTGAAACCCGGCTTCGCGATCACCATGGCGTGGATCCTGTCCTGGCGGATGCGCGACCCGAACCTGCCGGTGCTGTTGATCGCGACTTCGCTGGTGGTCCTCATTGCTGCACTGATGATGCTCCAGCCCAATTTCGGCGGCACCATCCTGTTCGGCGGCGTATGGTTCGTGATGGTGATCCTGTCCGGCGTGCCGGTGAAGCGCCTTGGTGCGGTCATTGGCGGCGGGATTGCGGGCATTACCGCGACCTATTTCCTCTATGACAACGCGCGCCACCGTATCGACGCTTTCTTCGGCGGCGGCACGGCTTTCGACCAGGTCGACCTTGCCAGCCGTACGCTGCTTGCTGGCGGCTGGACGGGGGCGGGATACGGGCTCGGCATTCGCAAGATGAGCCTGCCCGAAGCGCATACGGACTACATCTTCTCGGTCATCGGCGAAGAGTTCGGCCTCATCGCCTGTGCGCTGATCGTGCTGCTATACCTCGCCATCGTGGTGCGCGTGCTGATGCGGCTGGTGGACGAGGACGATCTGTTCGCGCTGCTGGCCGGGACGGGCCTCGTGTCGCTGCTCGGCGGACAGGCCTTCATCAACATGCTGGTGAACCTGCAGCTGTTCCCGTCCAAGGGCATGACGCTGCCGCTGGTGAGCTATGGCGGCTCTTCCACCATTGCCGTGTGTCTTGCCGTCGGGCTGCTGATCGCGATCACACGGCGCAATCCCTATCTGAAAAGGACCACCCGGGGGCTTGGCGACCTCATCGGTTTCGGGCAGGCGGACCGGATGAACGATAAACCATCGCCTCTGTCGCGCGATATCTACCAATGACGACATCGAACCGACATTACGTGCTGGCCGCCGGGGGCACCGGAGGGCACTTGCTGCCTGCCTTCGCGCTGGCCGCCGAACTCGACCGGCGTGGCCATCACGTCGCGCTGATCACGGACGAGCGCGGGGCCGAAATCCCGGGCAAGCCCGATTTCATGCCCGCCCATGTCCTGCCCGCGGGGCGTTTCGGCAAGAACCCGCTGCAATGGGTGAAGGGCACGAAGGCGGTGCTGGAAGGCCGCAAGATGGCGCTTCGCCTGTTCGAAAGTTTCGAGCCAAGTGCGGTTGTCGGCTTCGGCGGCTATCCCTCGCTTCCGGCCGTGCTCGCCTCCACCTCGGCCAAGATCCCGACAGTGCTGCATGAACAGAATGCCGTGCTTGGCCGCGTGAACCGCCTGCTGTCGAGCCGCGTGCAGGCTATCGCCACCGCCTATCCCGATGTGCAGCGGCTCAAGCCCAAGCATGGCGACAAGGTGCACCTCGTGGGCAATCCGGTGCGTGCGGAAGTGCTGTCCCTGCGCGACGAGCCGTTCCCCTCCTATGGCGAAGACGGCCTGCTGAGGGTGCTGGTCACCGGCGGCAGCCAGGGCGCGCGCGTCCTGTCGGAAATCGTGCCCGACGGGCTGGCCATGTTGCCTCCCGCCATTCGCGAGCGGTTGCAGGTCACCCAGCAATGCCGTCCCGAAGATCTCGACATCGTGCGCGAACGCTATCGCAGCCACGGCATTCCGGCCGAACTGGCGACCTATTTCGAAGACATGGCGACGCGCCTTGCCGATGCGCACCTGTTCATCGGGCGCGCGGGCGCATCGACCATTGCGGAACTTACCGCCGTGGGCCGTCCGGGCATCCTGATCCCGCTCCCCATCGCGACCGACGACCACCAGGCCGCCAACACCCGCGAAATGGCCAAGGCGGGCGGCGCGCGCATGATCCGGCAGGATAGGTTCGAAGCGAAGGAACTGGCCAAGCAGATCCGCGTCCTGGCCGATGATCCCAAGGGTCTCGCCAATGCCGCGCATGCTGCGTGGAATTGCGGACGTCCGCGTGCGGTCGAAGACCTCGCCGACCTCGTCGAAAGCTTCGGCGGGGCGGACATGATGGACGTCATCCGCGTCGGCGGAAACAATGCCCGCGGCGCAACGCAGGGCGCGCCCGCCGGGCAGGGCGCAAGCAGGGAGATCGCGGAATGAAGGGTGTCCCAACCGACATCGGAACGGTCCATTTCGTCGGCATCGGCGGCATCGGCATGTCGGGCATCGCGGAGGTGATGAACAACCTCGGCTATACGGTGCAGGGCTCCGACATCAACGAAAGCCCGACTGTCGAACGCCTGCGCTCGCAAGGCATTGCGGTGAAGATCGGCCACGAAAAGGAAAACGTCGAAGGCGCGGCCGTCGTCGTCACCTCTACTGCCGTGCGCCGGACCAATCCGGAAGTCGCCCACGCTCTTGAAAACCGCATCCCCGTAGTGCGCCGCGCGGAAATGCTGGCCGAACTCATGCGTCTCAAATCGACGGTCGCCGTCGCGGGGACGCACGGCAAGACCACCACCACCAGCATGATCGCGGCCCTGCTCGATGCAGGCAATGTCGATCCCACCGTCATCAATGGCGGCATTATCGAACAGTACGGCTCGAATGCGCGGCTGGGCGACAGCGACTGGATGGTCGTGGAGGCCGACGAAAGCGACGGCAGCTTCCTGCGGCTCGACGGGACGATAGCGGTCGTCACCAATATCGATCCCGAGCACCTCGATCATTACGGCGATTTCGACGGCGTGAAGGACGCGTTTGTCGAGTTCATCCACAACGTGCCTTTCTATGGCGCGGCGATCCTGTGCATCGACCATCCCGAAGTGCAGGCGGTGATTGGCAAGGTCCGCGACCGCCGCGTGATGACTTATGGCTTCAGCCTTCAGGCGGATATTTGCGGCGTGAACGTGCAGCCGCATGAAGGCGGCAACCGCTTCGATGTGATCGTCCGCCAGCGCGGCGAGGAGGACCGCCGGATCGAGAACGTGACCCTGCCCATGCCGGGCCGCCACAACGTGCAGAACGCGCTCGCCGCGATTGCCGTGGCGATCGAAATGGGTTGCCCCGACGAGGTCATCTGCAACGGCTTTTCCAGCTTCGGCGGCGTGCGTCGTCGCTTCACCAAGGTGGGCGAGGTGCCGTGCCGCGAAGGCAAGGTCACCATCATCGACGATTACGGCCACCACCCGGTCGAAATCCGTGCGGTCCTTGGCGCAGCGCGCGAAGCGACGAAGAGCCGCGTAATCGCCGTGATGCAGCCGCACCGCTATACCCGCCTGCAGGACCTGATGGATGACTTCCAGAGCGCCTTCAACGAAGCCGACGTCGTCTACATCACCCCGGTCTATGCCGCAGGCGAGGACCCGATCGAAGGCATCAACGCCAACGCGCTTGTCGAAGGTATCAAGTCGCGCGGACACCGTGCCGTGTCGACGGTCGAGGACCAGGGCGATCTTGCGAAGAAACTCGCCGAAGAGATCGAGCAGGGCGACATCGTCGTGTGCCTCGGCGCAGGCGACATCACGAAATGGGCCGCAGGCCTCGCCGACGCGATCATCGAGGAGCGCGGCGCGTGATGCAGCAGCCCGATGACGTACCCAATTGGGATAGCGGCATGGCACCCGACTGCGAGGTCGAGGGCAGCGTTGCAGCGCCGGTTTCGACCGATGGGCTGCGCGGCAAGCTGACACCGCAGGCCCCGTTGGCGAAGCTGGTGTGGTTCAAGACCGGCGGCCGCGCGGACTGGCTGTTCGAGCCGGAAGACCTCGACGATCTGCGGCTGTTCCTCGAACGCCTTGGCGGCGATCTGCCCGTCATGGCACTGGGGCTCGGCTCCAACATGATCATCCGCGACGGCGGCGTGCCGGGAGTCGTGATCAAGCTGGGCAAGCCGTTCGCCAATGTCTCCATCGACGGCGAGGTCGTGTCGTGCGGCGGCGGTGCACACGGCATCCTCGTCGCCAGCGCGGCGCGCGATGAAGGCGTTGCAGGTCTGGAATTCATGCGCGGCATCCCCGGCACGGTCGGCGGTTTCGTGCGCATGAACGGCGGCGCCTACGGGCGCGAAGTGTCCGACGTGCTGATCGATTGCGACGTCATCCTGCCGGGCGGCGAATTGGTGACACTGCCCGCGACCGACCTCGAATATACCTATCGCCACTCGGCCCTGCCGGAAGGCGCGGTGGTCGTCTCCGCCCGCTTCCAGGGCCACCCGGGCGATCCCGAAGACATCGGCGCGGAGATGGACCGGATTGCGGAAGCGCGCGAGAATTCGCAGCCGCTACGCACCAAGACCGGCGGATCGACCTTCAAGAACCCGCCGGGCAAGAAGGCGTGGGAACTGGTCGATGCGGCCGGATGCCGCGGCCTCACCATGGGCGGCGCACAGGTGAGCGAAAAGCACACCAACTTCCTGATCAACACCGGCGATGCCACCAGCGCCGATATCGAAGGGCTGGGCGAAGAAGTCCGTCGCCGCGTCTACGAGCATTCGGGCGTCGAGCTCGAATGGGAAATCCAGCGGGTAGGAAGGCCCTGAGGAAATGAGCATTCTCGACCGCAAACTCCATGTCGCCGTCCTGATGGGCGGCTGGGCGAACGAACGACCAGTCAGCCTTATGTCGGGCGAAGGGGTTGCGAAAGCGCTGGAAGAGCGCGGTCACACGGTCACGCGTATCGACATGGACCGGCAGGTTGCCGCGCGTATTGCCGAGGCTGCGCCCGACGTGGTGTTCAATGCGCTTCACGGCGTTCCGGGCGAAGACGGGACGGTGCAAGGCATGCTCGACCTGATGGGTGTGCCCTATACGCACTCGGGCCTCGCCACCTCGGTCGTGGCCATCGACAAGCAGCTTACCAAGCAGGCGCTGGTTCCGCACGGCATCCCGATGCCCGGCGGACGCATCGTCAGAAGCGCGGACCTGTTCGAACGCGATCCCATGCCGCGACCCTATGTGCTGAAACCCGTCAACGAAGGCAGCTCGGTCGGGGTCGCGATCGTCACCGATGACGGCAATTACGGCAATCCGATCGCGCGAGACGCAAAAGGTCCGTGGCAGGATTTCGACGAATTGCTGGCAGAACCGTTCATTCGCGGGCTGGAGCTGACCTCCGCCGTGGTCGATTTCGAGGACGGCCCGCGCGCACTGGCCGTGACCGAACTCAAGCCCAAGAGCGGGTTCTACGATTTCGACGCGAAATATACCGACGGGATGACAGATCACATCTGCCCCGCCGAAATCCCGGAGCAGATCGAGAAGCTGTGCCTGGAAATCGCCCTGAAGGCGCACAAGCTGCTCGGCTGCAAGGGCACGAGCCGCACCGACTTCCGCTGGGACGATACGCAAGGCGAAGATGGCCTGTTCGTGCTGGAAACCAACACGCAACCGGGCATGACCCCGCTCAGCCTGGTGCCCGAACAGGGCCGCTTCGCCGGAATGGAATATGGCGAGCTGGTCGAGACCATCATTGCCGCCGCGCTGCGCGATTTCGCCACGCGCAAGGGGGGCGGCGATGGCTAAGGTCAAGCGTAAGCCGACGGGTGTTCGGCGCTCTGCCGCCGCCCGTAACCGCAGCCAGAAGGCACGCGCGGCCAAGCGGCACACGTCGGGTTTCCTCGACCGCGCAATGGCGGCGCTGCCCTTCACCGAAGAGCAGTGGCACAAGTTCTTCCTGTTCCTGATCGTGGCGGCCGGGCTAGGCATTGCCTGGACTGTGGCGAGCTATGCCGGCGTTCCGGAACTTGCCCGGACGGAACTGGCAAAATCGGCCAGCCGCGCAGGCTATGAAGTGCGCACCGTGCGCGTCACCGGCGTGGAGCGGATGAGCGAACAACTGGTCTATCAGCGCGTGCTTGGAGAAACCGATCGCCCGATGCCGCTGGTCGACGTCGAAGAAGTGCGCGAACGTCTGATGGAATTGTCGTGGGTCAAGGACGCGCGCGTCTCGCGCCAGCTGCCCGAAACACTCCGGATCGATATCGTCGAACGTGCGCCCCACGCGGTGCTCGTGAAGCCAGATCGCCTCGTGCTCGTCGATCCGGAAGGACACGAGCTGGAGCCGGTGTCATCTGCGGATGCCAAGGGACAACTGCTGATTTCCGGTCCCGGTGCACAGAAGCAAGTGGCCGAACTCGGCAAGCTGCTGGATGCGGCGCCTGCCTTGAAGCCGCAGATCGTGTCGGCGGAATGGATCGGTAATCGCCGCTGGAACCTGACTTTCAAGACCGGCCAGTTGCTGGCCTTGCCGGAAGGCGACCAGGGCCCGGCTGCGCTGGTCAAATTCGCCGAAATGGACGGGCGCAACCGCCTGATCGGGGGTAAGGCCGTGGCGATCGACATGCGTGTGCCCGACCGCGCCTATCTGCGCTGTCAGGACGGTCCGTGCCCAAGGGGGATGAACGCTCAGTAATGGCCTCCGCAGCTCCCCTCCCGCGCGTCAATCGCGTTTTCGGTGCCGTCAACATCGGCTCGTTCCGCGTGTCCGCCATGATCATGGGCCAGGCCGAAGATGGCGAGATGGTCGTGCTCGGCTCCTCCCACCGCAAGAGCGAAGGCATCAAGCGCGGTTATGTCACCGACATGCGCGCCGCGACCCACGCGATCCGCAATGCAGTCGAAAAGGCGGAAGCGAACGCGAACACCTCGGTCTCCAGCGTGTGGATCGGCTGCGCGGGTGCAGGCCTGTCGAGCAAGGTCGCGAGCGTCGAGATCGCCATCGGCGGACGGCGGATCGACGAAGACGATATCGAACACCTGCTGTTCGCGGCACGCGACCATATCCAGCCGGACGGACGCATGGTGCTTCACGCGCAGCCGGCGCACTATTCGCTCGACGGGGCGCATGGCATTGCCAACCCATCGGGACTGCACGCGGAATCGCTCGGCGTCGATGTCCATGTCACGCTGGCCGAAGGCGCGCCGGTCCGTAATCTCATCGAAGCGGTCCAGAGCGCGCATCTCGACGTGGAAGGCGTCGTCGCCAGCCCGCTTGCCGCTGCCTACGCCTGCCTCAGCGCGGAAGAGCGCGATCTTGGTGTCGCGCTGGTCGAGATCGGCGCGCAGGTCACGAATGTCTCCGTCCATGCGGGTGGCATGCTGCTGGGGCTGAGGTCCATTCCCGTCGGCTCCAACGACATCACCGACGCCATCGCCTCCTCGCTCGGCATCAGGCGCAGCCAGGCGGAGCGCCTGAAGTGCGTCTCTGGTTCAGCCATCGCCACGCCCAGCGACCACCGTGAGATGATTCCCGTCAATTCCCCCGAGGAAGAGCCCAGCGGACAGCCTGCACGCGGGGCTGACGAACATAATCGCATCCCCCGGGCAGAACTCGTTTCCATCGTCACGGATCGTCTCGGCGCGCTGACCAGCGAAGTCGGCAAGAGCCTGAAGGGCATGGGCTTTTCCGGCGCGAGCGGCGGACAGGTAGTGCTGAGCGGCGGCGGCGCGGAACTGCACGGCATTGCGGAATTCATGCAAGGGGCGCTAGGGATGCCCGTCCGCATCGGAAAACCGCCGTCCCTGCGCGGTTTGCCCGAAGCGCATGCGACGCCGGGTTTCGCCACGCTGGCGGGCCTGTGCCTCTACGCGGCGGAAGATCCGGTCGACATCCGGTCCATTGGCCCGGGCTACCAACCGACGCGCCGCTATTCGGGGCTGGGACTGGTCAATCGTGTCATGCAGGCAGTGAGAGAGTATTTTTAGGGGGTGATACGTAGCGTAACCCCTGCTTCAGCCCTTGTGGATAAGGCTATTTACCAAGGTCACAGCGATTCGCTTTTGCGCTTAGGTGTGACATAACCGTTTTCAGGCGACTTTTTACTTCGAGGAAAGCTCAATGAGCATCAATATCGGTCCGGCATCCAGCGACGATCTCCGCCCCAAGATTATGGTCATCGGCGTTGGCGGTGCAGGCGGAAACGCAATCGCGAACATGATCGAAGCCAAGATCGAGGGCGTCGATTTCCTCGTTGCGAATACCGATGCGCAGGCACTGTCCACTTCCGCTTCGGAAAAGCGCATCCAGCTCGGCCCCGACATTACCGGCGGCCTCGGTGCTGGCGCTCGCCCCGAAGTCGGCAAGGCTGCGGCCGAAGAAACCGTCGAAGATCTCGAAGATGCGCTTGAAGGCTGCAACATGCTCTTCATCGCGGCCGGTATGGGCGGCGGCACCGGAACCGGTGCGGCGCCCGTCATTGCCGAGGCTGCGCGCCGCAAGGGTGTCCTCACCGTGGGCGTCGTGACCAAGCCGTTCCTGTTCGAAGGGTCGCGCCGTATGCGCGCTGCCGAAGCGGGTATCGAAGAGCTGCAGAAGCACGTCGACACGCTGATCGTCATCCCGAACCAGAACCTGTTCCTGGTTGCCAAGGCTGAAACCACCTTCAAGGAAGCCTTCATGCTCGCCGACGAGGTGCTGCAGCAGGGTGTCCGCTCGATCACCGACCTCATGGTCATGCCCGGCCTCATCAACCTCGACTTTGCCGACGTGCGTTCGGTGATGAGCGAGATGGGCAAGGCCATGATGGGAACCGGCGAAGGCGAAGGCGACAACCGCGCGCTCGAAGCTGCGGAACTGGCCATTGCGAACCCGCTGCTCGACGGCGTCAGCATGACCGGTGCGAAGGGTGTCATCATCTCGATCATCGGCGGCGAAGACATGAAGCTGCTCGAAGTCGACGAGGCGGCGAACCACATCCGCGAACTGGTCGACGAAGACGCGAACATCATCTGGGGTAGCGCGTTCAACCCCGACCTCGAAGGCAAGATCCGCGTATCCGTGGTCGCCACGGGTATCGAACAGACCGGTATCGGCGCCGTTCCGCAGTCGCAGAGCTTCTCGATGTCCGATGCGCGTGCGCCGCAGCGCCCGGTCCTCGACCTTCCGAGCGACAGCGCCACGGATGACGAAGAGCCGTTTGAACTGAGCGAAGGCCTCTCCGCAGGTCTCGACGACGAGCCGCAGGATGAGACCCACGAAAACGACGTGAGTTCGACCGGCCTTTCGGCTGCGAGCATCGACGATTTCGGTGACGAGGACGAAGAAAGCGATGATGTCGATGGCATCGTCGACCCGCTTGCCGGCCTGCGCAACGATGAGACCGAACGTTTCGATGCCTACGGCAGCGAAGCGCCCGATCCGGCCGACGACGGTTCGTTCGGCACCGGCGATGGCTGGACCGACGAAGGCGAAGGCGCATCGGGATCGCCGCTCGACCTGTCCGATCCGCTCGAAGATAGCGCGGGTCAGGACGAGCTTCAGCTTGGTGCAGACCAGTTCGCTGACAGCGACAGCCCGCTGCAGAGCAAGCCCGGCAAGAAGCAGCCGGTCCTCGGCGGCGGCAATGAAGGTGGCGGCGCATCGCAGGGCAGCACGCTCTTCGAACGCATGGCCAATTTGTCGCGCGGTTCCGGTTCTGCCGAAAGCGAAGTCGACAGTGACGACGAAGACGAGGATGGCGACGACAGCAGCAGCGGTTCGCTCAACATCCCGCGTTTCCTCGGTCGCCAGAACAACCAGTAATCTCCTGAAACTCTCGCGACCCGTCAGGCGTTGCAAGGGGAGATCATGACCAGTTCCGTGACACATCGTGCCCTGCGCCTGGCTGCCTGCGCTCTTGCGCTTGGCGTGCCGGGCCAACTGGCCGCGCAGGAAATCGTCCAGCCGCTTCCGCCCGAAGGCACGAGCGAACTGAACTCCGCCCTGCAACGGCTGGCCCGTGATTCCGGCGATGTCGGCGCCTTGCTCGATGCCGGAGAAGCGGCGCTCAAGCTGGGCGACATTCCGGCCGCGATCGGCTTTTTCGGCAGGGCGCAGGACATCTCGCCGAACAACAGCCGCGTCACCCTCGGGCTTGCGCAGGCCTATACCTATTCGCGCCGTCCGGTCGAAGCTCTGCAATTGTTCGCGCAAGCAGAGCGGGCTGGTGTGCAACCACGGCGCATGGCCGCGACACGGGGACTTGCTTTCGACTTGGTTGGCGATGCCGCCAGTGCGCAGTCATTCTACCGGCTCGCCCTTCAGCAGGGTGAAGATGCCGAGGTGCGCCGCAACCTTGCCTTGAGCCAGGCAATTTCGGGCGACAAGGCCAGTTTCGAGGCTACGCTGCTGCCGCTCTTGCAACAGGGCGACAATGCAGCTTTTCGCACACGCTCTTTCGGGCTTGCCGTCCTTGGCGAAACGGATGCGGCGATCCAGATCGCGCGCGACATGATGCCGCGTGCGATGGCCGCAAGGGTCGAACCCTACCTTAGATACATGCCGCAGCTCACCGCTGCGCAACAGGCAGCTGCCGGCACTCTTGGCGTGTTCCCCCGCACTGCGGCGATCGGGCGGGACGATCCCGCGATCGCGCGATATGACAGCCCCTCGGTGCGTTCTGCCGACGTGGCACTCGCACCGACCGGTCCTGCGATGGGACAGCCGAGCGAACCGCGTAGGGCTGAAGGGCCCACGCGCCAGCGAACGACACCGCCGCGTGAACGTGCGGAGCAGCCGACCACGAGCGCGGACCGTTCGATCTTCAGGCCTGCCCGCAGTGCGGATCGTCCGGCGAGGGTAGAGCAGCCGGTCCGGGCCGCAGCTACTCAGGCCACGCCAGTTGCCCAGCCGCAAGCGTCGCCGCCATCGCAGCCAACCACCGTGGCAACTGTCTCACCCACGACCCCGCCCGAGGCCCTGCTCCCCCAGCGCGAGGAGGAAGAAAGCGTGGCCGACGCCTTCGCCGGTTTCGACCTGGCAGAAGCGAGCGCGGCCCCGCGCCAGGGTGCGGTAGACATCACCCGTATCCAGGCGCCCCGCGAAATCGCCGAGCCGCCTGCTCCCCCTCCGCCAGCACACCCTGCCCGCCACTGGGTACAGGTCGCGACGGGTCGCGATACCTCCGCGCTACGTTTCGACTGGCGCCGCATTGCCCGCAATGCCGACGGGCTGCTGAATGGGAAGGGCCCCTTCGTTACGCCCTGGGGAGAGGCCAACCGGCTGCTTTCCGGACCATACGAATCGCGCGACGCAGCGCGTGATGTTGTGAACCGTTTGCGCGAACTCGAAATCGACAGCTTCCCCTTCTCGAGCGATGAGGGACAGGAAATCGCCCCGCTCGATTAGGGCATCGGCCTATCCGTAATTTGGGCTTGTGCACAAGCTTTACACAAGCCTATTGCGTTCTCCCCAACCCGCTTGGGACGTTCGATTGCCAAGCGGGCGGGGCGACCTGCACAAGGCCTCACATGAGAGCCACGGGATCGCCACGATGAGAACCTCCGAAAGCCGTTCTGAGGCAGAAGAGGACGCCGCTCCGCTTGAAATGCTCACTGCCCTGTTCGAGGCGCGCGGCTGGCCGTGCGGTTTGACCGGCGACGAGATGAGCGGCGAAGTGCAGGGCAGCTGGACCACCTACCAGGTGCGCGGGATCTGGCGTCCCGAGGACATGGTGCTGCAATTGCTGTGCCTTCCGGAAATCCGGATTTCCGATGAAAAACGGGCAGTTGCGCAGGAACTCGTCACCATGGTCAACGAGCAGATGTGGCTCGGCCATTTCGATATCTGGTCGAACGGCGGCGTGCTGCTTTATCGCAATGGTACGATGCTGGGCGACGAGGGGCTGCTGAGCCTTGGCCAGGCGCAATCGCTGGTCGAAATCGCGGTCGAGGAGTGCGACCGGTTCTATCCCGCTTTCCAGTTCGTGCTGTGGGGCGACAAGAGCCCTGCAGATGCGCTGAAAGCCGCGATGGTGGACGCTGCGGGCGAAGCCTGAGGCCTCCAAGTCGCCGCTCGGCGCGCAAATGGTTGATTTCCATTAGCCAAACCCCGTCCGGTTTCGCTTGAAATCGGCGGCAATAATGCCGATATTCCCCCAAGAGGCGGGGTGAATTGTCCCCGCAATTGGGAGTTTTTGAAAATGGCCGATTGGAACGACACCGACCAGAGGCAGGCGACCTCGTCCGTGCCGCGTGCGGGTGACGCCGTATCCCGCCAGACCACTTTCGACGCTGGCCTGCGCCAGCACATGCTGTCGATCTACAACATGATGGCTTCGGGCGTGCTGCTGACAGGTATCGTCGCCCTGCTGTTCGTGGACACCGCGCTGTTCGAAGCGGCCTACCAGGTCGTGCAGACGCAGCGCGGCGCAGCAATCCAGCCGACCATGCTTGGCTGGATCATCTCGCTTTCGCCGCTCGCCTTCATCCTGGTCCTGAGCTTCGGCGGGGCGCAGCGCTTCAGCAAGGGTACGCTCCAGGTCTTCTTCTGGAGCTTCGCAGTGCTGTTCGGCATGTCGATGTCGACGATCTTCGCCACCTACACCGGTGAATCGATCGCCTCGGCCTTCTTCGCTTCGGCCGCCGCTTTCGCGGGCCTGAGCCTGTTCGCCTACACCACGAAGAAGAACCTTTCGGGCTTGGGCAGCTTCCTGCTCATGGGCCTGATCGGCATCATCGTGGCGATGCTGCTCAACGCGTTCTTCTTCCAGTCGGGCGCGATGGGTCTCGTAATCAATATTCTCGGCGTGCTGATCTTCGCAGGCTTCACTGCCTACGATACGCAGCGACTGAAAAATGAATATCACTATGTCCGCGGCACCGAATATGCGGGCAAGGCGATCGTGATGGGCGCACTCAGCCTCTATCTCGACTTCATCAACCTGTTCATGTTCCTGCTGCAGTTCCTCGGCAGTCGGGAGTAATCCCCACCACCGACCGCAGCAGCGAGTCGTTTGATCGTGCCCGGGGCGTAACTTGCGCCCCGGGCATTTTCTTTGTCCGCTCAAGGGGGTAGGAGAGTGAAACGCTTCATCGCGGGTCAATCAAGACGCGTTCATGGTGAAGACAGAAAATTCCTTGAGGAGGGTACGCGCGCCGTGAGCCGCAATTCGCACATAAACATCCGCTTCGCTGCCATCGCTGGCGGCCTGCTCGCTCTTTCGGCCTGTGCCACACCGCCTCCTCCTCCTCCCCCGCCGCCGCCCCCTCCGCCACCCGCGCCGGTTGTGATCCCGCCGCGTCCGGTCCCGCCAATGGGTGCAACCACCGGCATGACTATTCCGCTGGTAGCCGTCGATGGCGTGCGCCAGACCGTCAACGCGAACCTCACCCCGGCACAGACCGTGTGGAACCTGCGCTCCGCGCTGAACGTTGCGGCGCTCAATTGCCCCGAGCCGCAGGCGACGATGCTGGTCGACAATTACGGCGCCTTCCTGAAGCGCAACGCGCGCCAGCTTTCGGCGACCAACCGCGCCCTGCAGGGGGAATTCCGCCAGAAGTACGGTGCGACCTACCGCGACGTGCAGGATTCCTACATGACGCAGGTCTACAACTACTTCGCGCTGCCGCCCGCCATGGGCAATTTCTGCGATGCCGCGCTGGCAGTCAGCCGCGACGCGCTGACCGCAGAGGTCGGAACGCTCGATAGCTTCGCCGCTGTCGCACTCCCGCGGATCGAGAGCGTCTTCAACGATTTCTACCGCGCCTACGAACAGTACCGCGTGAACCTTGCCGCGTGGGATTCGAAATACGGTCCGCCAACCGTCACGACGACTGTCCAGGGCTACACCAATCCGCTCAGCCCCGGTGTCAACGTCGCGCCGGGCGATACCCTGGTGAATTCGATGCCTGCAACCCAGCCTGTCACGGTAGCCGGAGAGACACAGGCACCTGTCGATCTTCCGCCGTCTGCTGGCGTACAACCCGTCATCGTAGCGACGCAGGACGACGAGACCGGAGAGACGGTGTCGACGCTGCCCACCGAGGGTCCGATTTTCCAGTCGGGTGAAGTGGTGCAGGGCCAGGCGCAGGCCGGGCCGGACGACACGCCCGATCCGCAACGCTAGGGTTGCCTAAACCGGAGCGTACTCCGGGAAATTGAGCGCGCAGGCAGCAAGCAAGGTGCGGGCTGCCTCGCGATCCGCAACGTCCAGGCCGGGCGGTGGTGCCTGCATCTTGGCAGGCGGAGGAAAGGTGCCGTAGCCCGCGAACAGCGCATGCCAGCTCATCGGGGCGTATGGCGCGGCGGGACCGTATGCCTTGGCGTTGGCCTCCTCGATCGAGCCATGCGTGAACCAGGCCGTCATCATCGCTTTGAGGTTGTCCGATAGCGTCTGGTTCGCCGCGTTCTGTCGCCAGTAGTCCGTGTCGCCGCGCTGGTTCATGCGATAGTGCGCAACGATATAGTCGCGAATACCTTCGTAACGCGCGGCGATCCTCTGGTTGAAAGTGTCACGATGCGTATCGGTGAATCCGGCGCTCTCGTAGGCCTTGGCGAAATCGAGCGCGGTCGCGATGACGATATGCAGCGCCGTTGCCTCCAGCGGCTCGATGAAGCCTTGCGACAGGCCGGTGGCGAGGCAATTGCGTACCCAGCTATTCTCTAACCTGCCGACCTTCATCTTCAGGAAGCGCGGCTGAGCTTCGTCTGCGGCGACGCCCAAAGCATCTGCCAGTTCGGTGGCGGCATCGTCATCGCTGATGTGGCGTGACGAATAGACATATCCATTCCCCACCCGCGATGTCAGCGGGATCGACCAACGCCAACCTGCGCTCATCGCGATGCTTTCGGTCTGCGGAACGATCGGCTGCGTATGCGGTGTCGGCATGACCACGGCGGAATCGTTGAACAGGTTCTCCGCGAAGGGCAGGAACTGCGCACCGAGTTTCTGCTGGGCCAGCATGGCAGCAAAGCCGGAGCAGTCGACGAACAGGTCGCCTTCTATGCGCTCCCCGCCTTCGCAAAGCAGGGCCGCGATATCGCCGTCCTGTGCAAGCTCCACCTCTTCCACCTTCAGGGGGCGATGCACGACACCGCGAGGGACTGCCCAGTCGCGCAGGAATGCGCCGAGCTTGTGGGCATCGAAATGGTAGCCATAGCTTTGCGGGAAGGGGAAGTTCGCGTGCGGCACAGGGCCGCGCTTCGATGAGGCGAGCTGTGCCGCCAGGAACCAGGCGTCGGGGTGTGCGGGCACGTCTATGCCCCGGCGGCGGAGGGCGCAATTCTTGACGAAGCCTGGCTCGGTATGGAGGTCGACCGGACCCGGGAAGGGGTGGAAATAGCTCTCGCACCCCTCTCGCTCGCTCCAGCCGGTGAAGCGGATGCCAAGCTTGTAGGTAGCATCGCAGGCCGCCATCCACTCCGCCTCTTCTATGCCGAGGTGGTCGAAGAATGCCTTCAGTTGCGGCGTGGAGCCTTCGCCAACGCCGATGATGCCGATCGCCGGGCTTTCCACGACGGTGACCCTGCCGCCGCGTGCAGCCCACTCGTGGTGCAGCAGGCAGGCGGTGATCCATCCTGCGCTGCCGCCGCCGAGGACGACGACGCGAGGAGCGGAGCCTGTGCTCACCCCTGCGGCACGAACTCGATCGCGAAGCCGCCTGCGGGTGCAAGGCGGAGATCGAGCGTCTGGTCGGCGGTTACGGTCATGGTCTCGACCTCCATCGCATGGCGATCCTCGCCAAGTCCATCGGCTTTCGCGCCGTCACGCCAGATCGTTGCGGCATAGGACTTGCCGGGATCGAGGAAGGACAGTGGGACCGATGCAACACGTTCCTCTGCATCGGTAACTGCGCCAACATACCAGTTCAGCGTATCCCTATCGCGGCGGGCAATGATGGCGAATTCGCCCACTTTGCCATCGACGAGAAGGCTTTCTGCCCAGTCGGCCGGAACCCGCTTTACGAAGTCGAGCGCGCGCGGATACTTCGCCAGGTTTTCCGGCAGGTCGGCGACCATCTGGATCGGCGAGTAGATCGCTACGTAGAATGCCAGTTGCCGCGCAAGGGTGCTCGGCAGGTCAGGGGCGGTCGCACCGCGCCCTTCGAGCGAAAACACGCCAGGCGTATAGTCCATCGGACCCGACAGCATCCGCGTGAAAATGAGTTCCGGCACATGGCCCGGATCGTTCTTCGGAACCGCCCAGGCATCGTATTCAGCGCCGCGAGCGCCCTCGCGGCTCACCCAGTTCGGATAGGTCCGGCGAAGGCCGGTGTCCTTGATGGGTTCGTGCGGATTCATGACGATCTTGTGCTCGGCTGCCTCTTCAACGACCTTCAGGTGATGGCGGACCATCTCCTGCCCGTCGTGCCAGACGAAGGTCTCGCCCATGCCGCCTTCACCGGCAGGCGCGATGATCCCGCCAGCATCGGCGACATAACCGCTCTTCACCGCATCGATGCCGAGGCTTTCATAGAAGGCCATCGCGTCTTCGAGTTGTTCTTCGTATACCTTGATATTGCCGCCCGTTTCGTGGTGGCCGATGATGCGCACGCCCTTTTCCCGCGCGTACCGGGCGACTTCGACGATATCGAAATCGGGATAGGCGGTGGTGAAATCGAACTCGCGGCCATTGCCGAACCAGGTGCCGTCCCAGCCCAGGTTCCAGCCTTCGATCAGGACGCCGCGAAAGCCGTTCTCTGCGGCGAAGTCGATGTGCCGCTTGGCGTTTGCGGTCGTCGCGCCGTGCTTTTCACCGCTTGCCCAGCTGCTGTCATCGAGGTGCATTTCCCACCAGATGCCGATGTACTTGTGCGGGGTGAACCAGCTGACGTCGCCGAGCTTGTTGGGCTCGTTGAGGTTGAGGATGATGTTGCTTTCGAACAGGCCCTTAGGCCCGCCCGCGATCTGGATCGTGCGCCACGGCGTGGTGAAGGCGCCTTCGCGGATTACCTTGGGACCGCGCGGCGATGGCGCCAGCTGGGCGCGAAAACGGGTGTCGTCGATGCGGCGCAGCCACATGCCCGAATAGTCGATCAGTGCCGCCTCGTGGAAAGAGAGGTGCAGGCCGTTGTCGAGCACCATCGTCACCGGCGTGTGCACGGTAGAGAGCGCGCTCACTGGGGTCTTCGAATAGAGATATTCGTAGCGGTTCCAGTCGCCAGCGGGAATCGACCATGCCGTGCCATCGGCAGCGATGTTGAATTCGGTCAGTTCTTCCGCGATGCGATAGACGGGCTGGCGTTCCGTTTCCGGGAATTCGACGCGGAAGCCGAGGCCATCGTCGAACACACGCATACGCACGGTAATCTCGCGCGCGTCTTCATCGCGCTGGCGGAAGGTGAGGGCCAGTTCATTGTGAATGTCCTGCACCCACTGGCGCTCCCCCCACGGCTGCTCCCAGGTGCTGGCGTGGCTTTCCTCGCGAAAGGCGACCACTTCGAAATTGCGGCGCATCGGGTCGGCGTCGGTGAAAGCGAAGCCGAGGTTCGATTTGGCGATGACCGGCACGCCGTCGCGCGTGACTTCGTAATAGGGAATGCCTTCGCCGTCCGCGTCTAGCGTTACCGCGATACGCCCGTCGGGCGAGGTGACCGTTTCCGCTTGCGCCGCAGCGATCGGCAGGAGCGAGGCACCGATGAAGAGGGCGATATGGCGGATCATGTGTCGGTCTCCAGGATGATGGCGGCGAAGGGGGGGAGGGCGGTCGGCTCGGCCCCATTGATCGCAAGCAATGTGCGGCCTTCGCAATCGTCGCATTCAACGGGCTTGCTGCCGAGATTGAAGCGGCAGCGCAGCCGCTGGCCGCCGGCTTCGCGCACCAGTTCCAGCAAGTCGCCGTCGTGATTGCATTCCACCACGTGGCCATGGTGCAGGGCCGGGTTCGCCTTGCGCAATGCAATCGCCTGTCTGGTGAATTTGAGCAAGGAGTTCGCATCGCCTAGCTGCGCTGCGACGGAACGGGGACGGTTGTCGTCGCCAACCGGGAGCCATGGCGCGGTGCTGCCGAAGCCGGCACATTCGCTATCGTCCCAAGGCATGGGGGTACGCGCACCGTCGCGGCTCAGCGTCAGCGGCCAGTTCGCGATCGCCTCGGGATCGTGCAGCTGGTCGAAGGGGATATCGACCTGTGTCAGGCCCAGTTCCTCGCCATAATAGAGGATCGCATTGCCGCGCAGGCTCATCAGGAGGAGAGTCTTGAGGCGCGCGAAAGCCTGGCGGTCTTCCGGCGTGCACCACCGGCTGAGAGCACGGGGCGCATCGTGGTTTTCGAACGCCCAGCTGGGCCAGCCGAGGTCCGGTTCTTCCGGCCATTCGGCGAGGGCGGAACAGACCAGCTGCGGCGTCAATGCCTCGGCGTAGAGGAAATTGAACCCGTACGCCGAATTGAGGTGTGTTTCGCCTTCGGTAAAGGCTTTCATCTCGCGCACGGCATCGTCGCCGCCGACTTCGGCGACGGTGAAAATACCGTCGAATTCGTCGGTCAGCGCGCGGATGCGCTCGATGAAGGCGGGAATGTCCGCATGGCTCTGGTTGTAGGTCTTGAGCTGGAAGTCGAACGGCCGGGTGCGCTGCTTGTCCGTCGGCGGGGCGGGCGGATTGTCGCGCAATTGCGGGTCGTGCATCGCGAAGTTGAGTGCATCGATGCGGAAGCCGTCAACGCCGCGCTCGAGCCAGAACCGCATAACATCCAGCACAGCCTGCTGCGCTTCGCGGTTGTGGAGGTTGAGCTGGGGCTGGCTGGATAGGAAGTTGTGCAGGTAATATTGCCCACGCCGCGCGTCCCATGTCCATGCCGGGCCGCCGAAGACCGATTGCCAGTTCGACGGGGGCGAGCCGTCGGGCTTGGCATCGGCCCAGACATACCATTCGGCCTTGGGATTATCGCGGTTCGATCGGCTTTCGGCGAACCATTCGTGGTCGTCCGATGTGTGCGAATAGACCTGGTCGATCAGCACCTTGAGGCCGAGTTCGTGTGAGCGGGCGATGACCGCGTCAAAGTCTTCCAGCGTGCCGAAGATCGGGTCGACGTCGCAGTAATCCGAAACGTCGTAACCGAAATCCTTCATCGGCGACTTGAAGAAGGGCGAAATCCAGATCGCGTCCGCGCCAAGTTCTGCAATGTGCGGCAGGCGCTGCGCGATGCCCGGAAGATCGCCGATCCCATCGCCATTCGAATCCATGAAGCTGCGCGGATAGATCTGGTAGATCACCGCACCCTTCCACCAAGGCAGCTTGCCGCTCATTCGGCAGTCTCCGCAACGCGGCAGACGGCCCATCCGAAGGCGGGAAGCGAGAATGTCGCGCTGCCTGGCGCGGTGACGGCAGCGGGGCAGGCGCCTGCAAGCTGCTCGAATAAGCGCGCATCGTAGCCGAGCGTTACATTGGCTTGCTGCACTTCGCCGCTGGTATTGAAGACTGCGAGATATTCACTCCCGTCGCCGGGATCGAAACGGCTCACTGCGAAGATGCCGGGTTCCTGTTCGTAATGGCGAACAACCTGACGCCCACGCAGCAATGCCGGATGGGCGCGCCGCATCTGCGAAAATTCGGCAATCAGGCGGAACAGCGGGTGGTTCTCGTCGAAATTGCTGTCTGCCGTAGTCGCATCCGTCCCAAGTAACCGGTTATCGTTGTAAACGGCGGTTTTGGAGGGAAACATGTCTTCGCGTGCCAGCTGGTCATTGCCATCGCCGACAAAGCCCTGCTCGGCCCCGTAATAGATCACCGGCGAACCACGCAGCGCCAACATCATCGCATGTCCCAGTTTCACGCGGGCTAAAAGCTCTTCCTGCGAGATATCGGGCATGTCCGCTTTGATAAGCGTCGAGAAGCGTCCCACGTCGTGATTGCCAAGGAACGTGGGCAGCGTCAGTGCGGTTTCTACCCCGCCCTCATACAGCACGTCGCCTTCGAACAGCGTGCTTAGGACATGCGTACCTTCGCCGCGGCCCAGCACTTCGCGCATGGCTGCAGCAAAGGCAAAATCGAGCACGGCAGGCAGTTTGTCGCGACGGGTGTACTCCGCAAAGTAGCCCGCGGTCGGAATTTCCGAAGCGACTTCGCCGAACATATGAAAGTTGGGGATGCCTGCCTCTTCGGAACATGCTTCCAAAGCGGGCACGAAGGTTTGCCAGAAGCCGGGGTCGACATGGCGGGCAGTATCGATGCGGAAGCCGTCGATACCGGTACTCCGCACCCAGCCGCAATAGATCTCGATCATTCCGTCGCGGACGCGAGGGTGTTCGGTGAAAAGGTCGTCCAAACCGACGAAATCACCCTGTCGGCTGCTTTCCCCGGTGAAGGTCGTGTCCCCGCGATTGTGGTAGTAGATCGGATTATTGAGCCAGGCTGGGACCTTAACCTCGCGCTCTGCTTCCGGCACGTAGGGCGTGTAGGCGTAGGTCGGATCGGTAAGACGGGCGAAGTTTTCCTCACTCGAATCCTCGTGACCCGAAAATCCATTGTTTATCGGCTCACCGTTAAGCCCGCCGCGCGTCGAGTAGGGATAATCGCCAAGGCTGCGATAGGCATAACCGGTCTCGTCGCCCTCGGCGTAGCGGATCACGTCGGCGGTATGGTTGGTGATGATGTCCATGTAGACCTTCATCCCGCGCGCATGGGCGGCATCGACGAAAGTCTTGAATTCCTCGCGCGTGCCGAAATGGCCGTCCGGACGCGTAAAATCGGTCACCCAATATCCGTGATATCCGGCGCTTTCGTCGCCCTTCGGCCCCTGAACCGGCTTGTTCTGGAAGATCGGCGCGAACCAGATCGCGGTAACACCGAGATTTTCAAGATAGTCCAGACGCTGCGTAAGCCCCTGCAGGTCGCCGCCGTGGAAGAAGCCCTTGTGCGACGGGTCGAAACCCGTTTCCAACCGTCCGCCGGTAAAATCGCCGAGGTCGTTGGCGGTGTCGCCGTTCTCGAAGCGGTCGGGCAGGACGAAATAGACGATTTCCTCGCTTGGCAGGCGGTCGCGGAAGCTTTTCTCGGCGGCGACCGGCGTGCTTTGCGGCGCGGTCTCGGCGTTTGCGCATGATGCAAGGCCAAGGGCGAGAAGCGGGAGTGTCAGGCGGATCATGCGGAAGCTTCCTGCTGGGGAGAGAGATTGGCGAAGCGGGTTAGGAAATCGCGATGCGAGGGCATTTGCTGCGCTTCTTCGACGAGCGCTGCTTCGGTCCCGTCGAGCAGCTTGCGCAAATCGTCGCCGCTTAGCGCGTCGGCGAGGCGGTTATAGTCGCGCGCCTCGATGCCCTGTCCGGCGAGAACCTGGAACCAGCCCACTTCGGTGAACAATTCCTCGTGCTCGCGGTGGATGAAACCGGTGGCGCGCCAGTTTTCCAGCTTCGCCGCCAGCGTGTCCGGTAGGGCCATGTGCCGGACTGCGTCCCAGAAGGGCTCGCCCTCGCGCTCGTTGGCCGAGTAGTGAAGGACGAGAAAATCGCGGATGCGCGTCCATTCGAACTGAGCCTGGTCGTTGAACCAGTCGATGATGGCGGGATCGGGCGTCTTGCCCGGAAGGACCGACAGGAACCGGCTGACTGCGCTTTGCACGAGGTGGATGCTGGTCGACTCAAGCGGCTCCATGAAGCCCGCAGCTAGCCCCAGTGCGAGGCAATTGCCGTTCCAGTGCTTCTGGCGCTTGCCGGTAGTGAAGCGGATCGGCTTTGGGTCGGCCTGCGGCGATCCGTCGAGATTGCCGAGCAAAAGCGTCGCCGCCTCGTCATCGTCGAGGTGGGCGGATGAATAGACCAAGCCGTTGCCGATGCGGTGCTGCAACGGGATGCGCCATTGCCAACCCGCCTTGTGCGCGATGGAGCGTGTGTAGGGCGTAAGGTTGCCGCCATTCTCACACGGAACAGCCATGGCGCGGTCGCATGGCAGGAACTGGGTCCAGTCGTCGAAACCCGTCTCCAGCGCTTGCTCGATCAGCAATCCGCGAAAGCCGGTGCAGTCGATGAAGAAATCCGCTTCGATCCGGCGGCCATCGCCCAAATCGACAGCGGTCAGAAATCCGCTTTCGGCGTCCTGCTCGACATGGGCGATCGTGCCCTCGACACGGGCCACTCCGCGCTGTTCGGAATAGTTGCGAAGGAAAGCGGCATAGAGCCCGGCATCGAAATGATAGGCATAGGGCATCGCCGGCGAATGCGCCGTCCGCGGCCCGCGGCGCATCTTGAGCGTGCGTGCGGCCATTTCGTTGAGCGAATAATTGGCCAGCGGCCTGGCCCAACCGGCCTGTTTTGCGCGCAGCCAGTAGTGGTGGAACGGCAGCAAACCATGGGCCCGTCCGACGGGGCCGAATGCGTGCATGTAAGCTTGGCCGGGGCGTTGCCAGCCATCGAATTCGATGCCCAGCTTGAAGGTTGCCTTGGTTTCGCGGAGGAATTCGGCTTCGTCGAGGCCGAGCGCGTTGTTGAGTAAGTGGATTTGCGGGATCGTGGCTTCGCCGACGCCGACGGTTCCGATCTCTGCGCTTTCGACCAGCGTGACCCGGTGCGTGGCGGGCAGGAAGCGCGCAAGCATGGCGGCCGCCATCCAGCCAGCGGTCCCGCCGCCGGCAATGCAGATATCGAAGGTTTCCTGGTCGGTCACGAGCTCACCCTATGGGAGCCTGCCGGGATTGCCATCCTTGTAGGGAAAGTTGTCCCGGCAGGCTGGGAGGCCGGACGGTGGAAGTGCTTGCGCATATCCGCCGCCCGACCGGAGGAGCCTTAGAACTTGTAGGTAAACCCGGCGAGGAAACGACGACCGTATTCCTGGTAGTCGATTACTGCGCGCGGTTCCGGCACATCGAATTGCGACACGAAGGGCTGGTTCGTAAGGTTCTGGCCCTGGACGTAGATCGACAGGCCTTCCAGCGCGCTACCCGGCTGGAATTCGTAACCGATCTGGGCATCCACGATGGTTTCCGCACGAGCCAGGCGGCGCGTGATGTTGCCACCGAAGCCCGTGAAGTCCGCGAGGAATTCGGAGCGATAACGCACACTACCGCGGGCGCTGAAGCCGTTGAGATCGTAGTAGAGCGTGCCGTTGGCCACCCACTTCGAATAGCCCGGGATCTGGTCCACATTGCCCTGGGCATTCTCGATCTCGGTCTTGGTGTAGCCGACGCCGCCAGTCGCACCGAAGCCCTGAAGGCCCGAAACGAAGGCATCGAACGGCACCGTTGCCGAAAGTTCGGCACCGTAGAATCCACCGCCGCCGGTGTTCACTTCAGAGCGCAGCAGGCCGACCGTCGTGGCGGGCGGGTTGCCTGCCGGGAGCGGGAAGGCGCTGTAATCGAAGACCTGGGCGTCGCCGTCGATGTAGCTGACGATATCCTTGTAGAACAGCTGGGCTGCGACGACACCGGCGCCGCCAGCGAAGTATTTTTCGACGTTGAAGTCAACTGCATTGGCTCGGAAGGGACGCAGGACAGGGTTGCCGCCACCGCCATCAATGTAGGGGTACTGGCCCGTCGGGCTCTGGCCATTGTTGGTTTCGACGATCCCGTAGTCGATCGCGACGCGCAGGTCGTCGAGCTGCGGGCGCTGGATCTGGCGGCTGGCCGCCAAACGGATTACCCATCCGCTATCGAAACGCAGCGACAGGTTGGCGCTAGGCAGTATGTCCCAGAAGTTGTCGCCAAGCGACAGCGGTACCCTATCGTCCGGGGTGGAATCGTCGCCGTCGAGATCGACGAATGCGACACCGGTCGAATTCTGCTCGGTGTTAATAGCCTGGACGCCGAAGTTACCGGTCAGCTCACCCGCGCCGAGGTCCTGCTGGATGTCGAACTGGAGGTAGGCGGTCATCAGTTTTTCGGTGATGCCGTATGCCTTGGCCGGGATATCGTTGCTGTCGTTTGCTTCGAGGATCAGCGTACCGTCCGCAATTAGGCCGCGCACGTCGTAGCTGACGATCGGGCCGAGGCCGAGATAGCCGAGGTCGGTCGGACGAAGGAGCGCGCTGCTCGGGATCGCAAGCTCGGTTGCGCCACCCGACGGCATGACGAAGAATTCGTCAGGCGTGAGGCTCTTGCTGCGATCGGTGTAGGACAGGCCGAAGTTTGCCTTGGAGATGAAGCCTTCAAGCTCTTTTGCAACGCCGAGGCGGTACTGGAACAGTTCGTCTTCGATGATGCGGTTGTTGTAGTAACCGGCCTGCACACGGCTGCCACCCCAGCCCAGCGGGTCGGTCAGCACGATCTGGTTGGGATCGCTGTAGTCGAGCGTCGGCTGGAAGCTGGTGCCTTCGGTGTTCGAGAAGAACTGGATGGTGTCGGTTGCGCCGACGCCGGCGTTGTAACCGGTGCCCGAATAGCTTTCGATGCTTAGCTCGTTGCGGTCGGTGCGCGAGAAACCGAAGTCGAAGAAAGCGCTCCAGCCATCATCGCCTTCGTAATCGAGGTTGAGGCCGCCCGAATAGAGATCGGCTTTGCGCTGGAACACGTCGTTACGAACCACGCCTTCGACGTTTTCGAAGGTGCCCTGCTCGGCAAATCCGCCAAAGGGACCGTCGACGACCGTCGCGGTGCTCGGATCGAAGGTCGTACCGAACGCACCGAAGCCGAGCGGCAATTCGATGCCGCGCTTGGACTGGTCATCGTCGAAGTTGGAATAGAAACCGTCGAGCGTGACCATCAGGGTCGGTGACGCTTCCCACTGGAGCGTGCCGTTCACGCCGATGCGGGTCAGCTGTGTGGAGGTGACGAAGCTCTTGTTGCCGCCGATGACGAACGGGCTGCCCGGTTCGCCATTGCCCGCATAACCCCAGGCGTTGAATTCCTGCAGCTGGTAGGGCTCGTCCGTGTACGCGGCCGACAGCGCGATGCCGAGCGTGTCGTCGGCGAACTGGTCGACGTAGGTCGCATTCGCGCGGTAGCCGAATTCCTTCGAACCCGCATTCAGCGCGCCGAGGTCGGCATAAGAGCCCTTCGCACCGATGGCGAGGATCTGCTGACCCGTCTCGAGCGGGCGGATGGTGCGCACGTCGATCGTGCCGACAAGACCCTGGCCGACGAGGCTTGCCGACGGGCTCTTGTAGACGAGCACCTGGTTCACGACTTCGGACGGGTACTGATCGAATTCGACGGCGCGGTTGTCGCCGGTCGAAGTCTGCTCGCGACCGTTGAGAAGGGTCTGCGAGAAGTCGGGGCCGAGGCCGCGAATGGCAATGACGTTGGCGCGGCCGTTGAGGCGCTGCGAGGTCACACCGGGCAGGCGGGCGATCGATTCACCGATCGAATCGTCGGGCAGCTTGCCGATGTCTTCGGCAGTCACCGATTCGAGGATCAGGTCGCTGTTGCGCTTCTGCGCGACGGAGGTGGCAAGCGATTCGCGAAAGCCGCTGACGATGATGACGTCGCCTTCGTCGGCTTCATCGACCGGCTGGCCTTCTTCTTCCTGAACGGTGGTTGCCGGCTGCGTATCCTGTGCAGCAGCGACCGACGGGTACAGGCCGCCGACGAGTGCCAGTGCCAGAACCGGAACGCTGCTGGTCCCGGCAAGATGCTTGCGAAATGCCATTTCTGTGCTCTCCCAGATGGCCGTCCTGTATCGTTGGCAGGTCCGGCTCGAATACCCCACAGGCGGCGGAACACCGGCCTGTATGCGACTATGGATATGTCCGGCCGGGGGTCTGGCGATAGACAGCATACGTATACGCATACTGCCGCCGAAGCCTTGAGGTGCGGAAATGTCACAGGGCTCGAGGGCCGAATTCCGGTGAAGATTGGCAGTTTTGCCGGATAGTCCTATGGTCGGGCTATGGACGGGTTTTCCTGTCCGGAGGAGAGAGATGGGACGCAAGCCGACTGGTCGCCCGACCAGCTTCGACATCGCCTATGCCGCCGGCGTTTCGCAGCCGACCGTCAGCCGTGCGCTGCGCGGCGATCGCTCGGTGAGCGAGCAGACGCGCCAGAAGATCCAGCAGATCGCGCGCGACCTCAACTACACGGTCGACAAGAACGCATCCTCGCTCCGCTCCCAGCGTTCGAATACGATCGCTCTGCTCTTCTTCGAGGATCCCACGCCCGACGAAAGCATGATCAATCCCTTCTTCCTCGCTATGCTCGGCTCGATCACACGGGCCTGCGCCGACAGGGGGCTGGACCTATTGATTTCCTTCCAGCGCATGGAAGACGACTGGCACGTAAAATACCAGGACAGCCACCGCGCCGATGGGCTGATCCTCCTCGGTTATGGCGATTACACGACCTATACGCCGAAGCTGGAAAAGCTCGTGGCGCAGGGCACGCACTTCGCGCGGTGGGGGTCGGTCAGCCTTGATTCCAGCGGTGCTACGGTGGGCACCGACAATGTCGATGCAGGCCGCAAGGTCGGTGAGCATCTCGTCGGTATCGGCAAGCGGAATATCGCCTTTCTGGGGGAGGCGGATGAAACCTGTCCCGAATTCCTTGGTCGCTACACGGGCCTGTGCAAAGTGATGGAGGAAGCAGGACTTCCTGCGCCGCCGCGCTTCGATGCAATCACGACCGAAGAGGCAGGTTACGCTGCTGCGAAGGCCTTGTTGTCCAGCGGAGGTGTTTGTGACGCGATCTTCGCCGCAAGCGATCTGATCGCGATCGGAGCCATGCGCGCGATTGCGGAAGCCGGCAAGCGCGTGCCCAATGACATTGCCGTCGTCGGTTTCGACGATATCCCGGCGGCCAGTCTGACCACCCCTCCGCTGACGACCGTCACCCAGGACGTAAAGGGCGCTGGTGAAACGCTAGTCGAAGCTCTCCTGGCCCAGATCGACGAGCGCGAAGTGAAGCCGCGCAAGCTGGCGGGTGAACTGGTTATCCGGGGCAGCACCGTACAAAACTGACGCATTACGTATTCGTATACGTGTTTGCGCGAGGGCTTGCTTCGTGCGAGCCATCGCATCGTGACCGGGCAAGAAGTCCGGCCGGGGAGAGGATTGTACGATGGCGACTTCGGCCGCACCACTATCGACGCGCAAGCCGCAAATGGGTTGGGGACAGCTCGCCAATATCAGCTTCGGCTTCTTCGGCATCCAGATCGGGTTCGTCCTTCAGAACTCCAACATGAGCCGGATCTTCCAGACCGTGGGGGCATCGCTCGACGATCTTCCGGCGTTGTGGGTTGCCGCGCCGCTCACCGGCCTGATCGTACAACCGATTATCGGGCACCTTTCGGACAAGACATGGAACCGCTTCGGGCGCCGGCGGCCCTATTTCATGACCGGCGCGATCCTGGCTGCGCTGTCGTTGCTGCTCATGCCGCTCGCGCCAGCCTTCGGCGCGCCGCTGCTGTTCGCTGCCGCCTTGCTGTGGGTGCTTGACGCGAGCCTCAACATTTCGATGGAGCCGTTCCGCGCGTTTGTCGGCGATATGCTCGACAAGTCGCAGCACGCCACCGGCTATGCGGTGCAAACTGCCTTCATCGGGGCGGGCGCAGTGGTCGCCGCGATCTTCCCTTGGCTGCTGGAGCAATTCGGCGTCAGCAACGTCGCTCCCGCCGGCGAGATTCCCGATACCGTCAGGTGGAGCTTCTGGGCAGGCGCTGTCGCCCTGTTCGCGGCGATCGGCTGGACTGTCATCTCGACCAAGGAATACAGCCCCGAGGAAATGGCCGCATTCGAGGCGGAGCGAGAAGTCGAGGCAGGGCAAAGCGTGCGTGCCCTCGCGGCGAAAACCTACACTTCGGCAGCCGTATGGCTGGTTGCTGGCATTGCGGTGATCCTCGCGGTTTCGCCGCTTGGGCTGGAAAAGGAAATTCTGCTGCTGGGCGGCTTGCTCGTTGCATACGGGCTACTCAGCGCCATCGGCATTTCCATGGCCAAGCAGGGCAAGCACGCGAATATGCTGTCCAGCATCGTCGGTGATTTCTCGGGAATGCCGGACACGATGAAAAAGCTGGCTGTCGTCCAGTTCTTCAGCTGGTCTTCCCTCTTCATCATGTGGATCTATTCCGGCCCGATCGTGTCGCAGTATTTCTACGGCAGCGCCGATCCGACGACCGCCGCCTATAACGAAGGCGCGAACTGGTGGAACCTGATCTACACGGTGCAGAACGCCGTAGCTGCTGTTGCTGCACTGGCGGTCCTGCCGCTGCTTTCCAAGCGTATGGGCAAGGCGCGGACGCACATGACCTGCCTGCTCCTGGGTGCGCTAGGGTTTCTCGGGTATTTCTTCCTGCGCGATCCGAACCTGCTGATCGTATGCGAGATATTGAAGGGGATTGCGTGGGCCTCGATCCTTGCCATGCCCTATGCAATCCTTGCCAGCAGCCTGCCCCAGGCGAAGCTCGGCATCTACATGGGGCTGTTCAACATTTTCATCGTGGTGCCGCAATTGCTGGTGGCTACCGTTATGGGCAGCGTGATGAACGCATTCTTCCCGGCCGACCCCATCTGGACGATGCTTTTCGCCGCAGCGAGCTGGTCGGTGGCTGCGTTTGCCATGCTCCGGGTTGCCGTTCCGGGGGAGAACGCCAATGCGTAAGGTCATCATCGGCGCGGCCGCAGCAGCTCTGGTCGCGGGCGGTGCCTACGCAATGTCGGGCACGCCTGACGAACCGGGTAGCGTAGCGTGGGAGCCGCAAGACACCGTCACGATCGAGCATCCCGAATGGTCGCGCGATGCCGTGCTGTACCAGATCAACACGCGCCATTTTACCGAGGAAGGTACCTTCGCTGCCGCACAGGAACAATTGCCGCGCCTGAAGGAACTGGGCGTCGACATATTGTGGCTCATGCCGATCCACCCGATCGGGGAGGAGAACCGCAAGGGCACTCTGGGCAGCCCCTATTCGGTGCAGGACTATTACGCGGTGAACCCGGAATTCGGCACGGAGGAGGAGTTCCGTGAGTTTGTCGATGCCGCTCACAAACAGGGCTTCAAGGTAATCCTCGACCTTGTCGCCAACCACACGGCTTGGGATAATGCGCTGCGCAGCGATCATCCCGACTGGTACGAGAAGACTTGGGACGGCAGTTTCCGTCCGACCCCGTGGTGGGACTGGTCCGATATCATCGACCTCGACTGGTCGCAGCCGGGTGTGCGCGAGCATGTCGGCGGGGCGATGGAATACTGGGTGCGCGAATTCGACGTCGATGGCTACCGAGCCGATGTGGCGGGATATGTTCCGCTTGATTTCTGGGAGACTGCCCGTGCGCGTCTCGAAGCGATCAAGCCCGTCTTCATGCTCGGCGAGGTCCAGCAGACAGCGTTCCACCACAAGGCATTCGATGCGACCTATGCATGGGACTGGCACAACACGACGAAGAACGTGGCGCAGGGCAAGGGCAATGCGACCAGCTTCTACGGCTATTACGCCGAAAACGAGAGCCTGTGGCCGCGCTCGGCCATGCGCATGACATACATCGAGAACCACGACAGCAATGCGTGGGAAGGCACGATGGAAGAGAATTATGGCGCCGCGCTGGAGGCGATGACTGCGCTGTCCTTCACCGGCGAAGGTCTTCCCCTGATCCATAATGGAATGGAGGCATGCAATGCCAAGCGGCTGGAGTTCTTCGAGCGCGACCCGATCGACTGGGATCAGGATTCCGACTGCGGATATGGCGAATTGCTGGTCGACCTGATCGCCTTTCGAAAGGCCAATCCGGCGCTCGAAAGCGGTCAGTGGGGTGCGCGGATGCACCAGGTGGTGACAGACAAGCCCGAGCAGGTGCTTGCCTGGGCGCGGCAGGAAGACAGCAACAAGGTCGTGGGCCTGTTCAATTTCTCGCCGTCGGAAGTGAGCGTGACGCTGTTGGATGGTCTCGCAGCGGGGCGCTACACCGGGTTTCGTGAAGAAGGGGAAACGGTGCTTGCCGAGGGCGACAGTGTGACGCTTCCCGCATGGGGCTTTCGCCTTCTTTCAAGCACGCAATAGGGGCTGATCGGCCCACATTGCCGTTGCCGGGGCGCAAACCATTCTATCCCGCCTACGACCAAATGGCGCTTGCGGGTTGAGCAGCATGCATCCATCTCGGCGTCTCGCTAAGTTTAACCGTATGCAGACGCCGGGGCTCGCCTCCACATGACCCTTACTCACCTTCAGCGGCTCGAAGCCGAGAGCATCCACATCATGCGCGAGGTGGTGGCCGAAGCGGATAAGCCCGTGATGCTATATTCCATCGGCAAGGACAGCGCGGTCATGCTGCATCTTGCGAAAAAGGCCTTCTACCCTTCGCCGCCGCCCTTTCCCCTGCTTCACGTCGATACGACATGGAAGTTCAACGAGATGTACGACCTGCGCGAACGCAGCGCACAGGATGCGGGCATGGAACTGCTCGTGCATCGCAACCCCGAAGCCGAGGAGATGGGGATCAATCCCTTCGACCACGGACCGCTCCACACCGACATGTGGAAGACGCAAGGGCTGAAGCAGGCGCTGGACAAATATGGTTTCGATGCGGCTTTCGGCGGTGCGCGCCGCGACGAGGAAAAGAGCCGCGCGAAGGAGCGTATCTTCTCTTTCCGAACAGCCAGCCACGGCTGGGACCCCAAGAGCCAGCGGCCGGAACTGTGGAACCTCTACAACGCCCGCAAGAAGAAGGGCGAGAGCATCCGAGTGTTTCCGCTGTCCAACTGGACCGAGCTCGACATCTGGCAATACATCCATCTCGAGAATATCGAGATCGTCCCGCTCTATTATTCCGCCAGGCGTCCGACCTTCGAATACGAAGGCGGGTTGTTCATGGCCGACGATATCGAACGGCTGGAAAAGGTCATGGGGGAGCGCCCCGAGATTACCGAACGCTCGATCCGCTTCCGCACGCTGGGCTGCTTCCCGCTTACCGGGGCGGTCGAAAGCGAGGCTGCGACACTGCCCGAAATCATCCAGGAGATGCTGCTGACGACAACGTCGGAGCGGCAGGGCCGGGTGATCGACAAGGATTCAGGTGACGCGTCGATGGAGAAGAAGAAGCAGGAGGGCTATTTCTGATGTCCTCCGATATTTTCCAGACCGACGCCCTCATCGCCGAGGATATCGACGCCTACCTCGAAAAGCATCAGCACAAGACCATGCTGCGCTTCATCACCTGCGGCAGTGTGGACGATGGCAAGTCGACCCTGATCGGGCGCCTGCTTTACGATTCCAAGATGATCTTCGAAGACCAGCTCGAAGCGCTCAGCGCCGATAGCAAGAAAGTCGGGACGCAGGGCCAGGAGATCGATTTCGCGCTGCTGGTCGACGGCCTTGCCGCCGAACGCGAGCAGGGCATCACTATCGATGTCGCCTATCGCTTCTTCGCGACCGAGAGCCGCAAGTTCATCGTCGCCGATTGCCCGGGGCACGAGCAGTACACGCGCAACATGGTGACCGGCGCATCGACCGCCGATCTTGCCTGCATTCTCATCGACGCGCGCAAGGGCGTGCTGGTCCAGACCAAGCGCCACAGCTTCCTGTCCCACCAGCTCGGCATCAAGAACCTCGTCCTTGCCGTGAACAAGATGGACCTGATCGGTTACGACCAGGACAAATACGACGCGATTCTCGCCGACTACGAAGAGTTCGCCCGAAGCATCGGCATCGAGAGCCTCACTGCGATCCCGATTTCGGGCCTGGCGGGCGACAACATCACCACGAGGTCGGACAAAACCCCATGGTACGATGGCCCCACCTTGATGGAACACCTCGACGCGGTGGAGGTCCGCTCGGACGTGAACCTCGTCAAACCATTCCGCATGCCGGTGCAGTGGGTGAACCGTCCGAACCTCGATTTTCGTGGTTTCTCGGGACTCATTTCCACCGGCAGCATCAAGCCGGGCGACCCGGTTCGTTCGCTACCCTCGGGCAAGACCAGCAAGGTCAAATCGGTCGTCACGATGGACGGCGATCTCGAACAGGGAATTGCGGGCCAGTCGGTCACGATCACGCTAGAGGATGAAATCGACTGCTCGCGCGGCGATGTCCTGGCAGCGGCCGACAACCCGCCTGAAGTCGCCGACCAGTTCGAAAGCACCATCGTCTGGATGGACGAGGAACCGCTCGTCGTCGGCCGTGGCTACTGGATGAAGCTCGGCACGCAGATGGTCAGCGTGACCGTCGCCGAACCGAAGTACGAGATCAACGTGAACACGATGCAGCATCTTGCTGCCAAGACGCTCGAACTCAATTCGATCGGCGTGAGCGAGATCACCACCGACAAGCAGATCGTCTTCGAGGCCTACTCGGACAACCGGGCGCTCGGCGGCTTTATCCTGATCGACAAGATCACTAATCGCACGGTCGGTGCAGGTATGCTGCACTTCAGCCTGCGCCGCGCACAGAACGTGCACTGGCAGGCCACCGACATCACGCGTGACGATCACGCCGCGATGAAAAACCAGCGCCCCCGCGTCCTGTGGTTCACCGGCCTGTCCGGCTCGGGCAAGTCGACCATCGCCAACGAGGTGGAGAAGAAACTGGCGCTGATGAACCGCCACACCTTCCTGCTGGACGGCGACAACGTCCGCCATGGCCTCAATAAGGACCTTGGCTTTACCGAAAGCGACCGGATCGAGAACATCCGCCGCATCGGCGAAGTGGCGAAGCTGATGACCGACGCGGGCCTTATCGTGCTGACCGCCTTTATCTCGCCGTTCCGTGCCGATCGCCAGCTTGTCCGCGACATGATGGGCGAGGGCGAGTTCATCGAGATCCACGTCGACACCCCGCTCGAAGTGGCGGAGGCACGCGACGTGAAAGGCCTCTACAAGAAGGCGCGCGAGGGCAAGCTCAAGAACTTCACCGGCATCGACAGCCCCTACGAGGAACCGGAAGAACCCGAGATCCGCGTCAACACCGTGGCGATGAGCCCGGAGGAAGCCGCGGATTACGTGATTTCCAAGATCCTGCCGCTGAAGTGACCGCCGCGATCAGTCGACGAAATCGTCGACCCGTTCGATCACGATTGCCGGAGCCATGCCGCCTGCCGCGCACATGGTGACGAGGCCGTAACGCTTGTCCTGGCGTTCCAGTTCGTCGACCATCGTGCCGATCAGGATCGATCCGGTCGCGCCGATGGGATGGCCCAGCGCGATGGAGCCGCCATTTACATTGACCTTGTCCCAGTCGAGATCGAGGTCGCGCACGAATTTGGCCGCCACGACAGCGAAAGCCTCGTTGATCTCGTAAAGATCGATGTCGTCCTTGGTCAGGCCCGCCTTTTCCAGCACCTTCTTGGCGGCAGGCACCGGGGCGTTCAGCATCAGCGTGGGATCGTCGCCCATGTTGGCGGTCGCGACGATTCGTGCGCGCGGCTTCAGGCCATGCTTCTGCGCATAGTCCTTGCTGGTGACCAGAACGGCTGCCGCACCATCGACCACGCCCGAGCTGTTGCCCGCGTGGTGGAAGTGCTTGATTTCGAGATCCGGGTATTTCGCGTTCACCAGTCCGGCAAACGTAGTCCCGTTCTTGTCGAGCGGGACGTTGGCGATCTTGGCGAAAGCCGGTTCCAGTTCGGCAAGGCCTTCCTTGGTCGTTTGCGGACGGGGGTACTCTTCCTTGTCGAGTACCACGTTTCCGTCATCGTCCAGCACCGGCACCACCGATTTGTCGAAGCGGCCTTCCTCGATCGCTGCGGCGGCGCGCTGCTGGCTGCGGTAGCCGACTTCGTCCAGCTCTTCGCGGGTGAAGCCTTCCATGGTCGCGATGGCATCGCCGCACACGCCCTGGTGGCTCTGCGGGTGCTTGCGCATCAGGCGTTCGTTATAGCTGCCCATCATCGGCGGGCGCATTCCGGCGGCCATCTTTTCCTTCGACATGGCGGCGGTCAGGCTCATCATTTCGGTGCCGCCTGCCACGACGCAATCTTCCATGCCGCTCATCACCTGTGCAGCGGCGAGGGCGACGCTGGTGATGCCGCCGCCGCAGAACCGGTCGAGCGTCGTGCCGGACGAGGTGATATCATAGCCTGCATCGAGCGCGGCCATGCGGCCAAGGTCGCCGGCCTGCATTCCGTCCTGCGTGCTGACCGACCAGATCACGTCGTCCACGGTTGCGGTATCGAGATCGTTGCGGTCCTTGATCGCCTTGAGACAGGTTGCGGCGAGGTGCTGGGGATGCATTGCGGCGAGAGCGCCTTTGCCCTGCTTGCCGATCCCGCGCGGGGTGCGGACGGCATCGATGATATAGGCTTCGGACATGGCGTGTTCCTCTCTCGTCTTGTCGAATCTTGCGGCTTTTGCCGGTTGACGTTTGCGTAAACCTCCCGCAGCAAGGGCGCAAGAACAGTTTCTATTTGCAATGGAGAGAGCGAGCATGTCGGAAGAAGTCCTGACCGAAGTCGACAACGGTGTCCTGATCGTCACGATCAACCGTCCCGAAGCGAAGAATGCGATGACCAAGGCCGCGGCCGAGGGGATTGCCGCAGCGATGGACCGGCTCGATGCGGAAGACGACCTGCGGGTCGGTATCCTGACCGGTGCAGGCGGCACTTTCTGCTCGGGCATGGACCTCAAGGGCTTCCTTCGCGGCGAATCGCCCAGCATCGAGGGTCGCGGGTTCGGCGGCGTGGTCCAGGCTCCTCCGAAGAAGCCGCTGATCGCTGCTGTCGAAGGCTATGCGCTTGCCGGCGGTCTCGAACTGATGATCGCCTGCGACCTCGTTGTTGCGCACAAGGATGCGAAATTCGGCATCCCCGAAGCGAAGCGCGGCCTCGTGGCGGCGGCAGGCGGCGTCATGATGCTGCCCGACCAGATTCCCGAACGGGTCGCCATGGAACTGGCGCTGACCGGCGACTTCATCGGCTCGGATCGCGCCTACGAACTCGGCCTCGTCAATCGCGTGACCGATGGCTCCGCCCTCGACGGGGCGAAGGAACTTGCCGCCAAGATCGCGGAAAACGGTCCGCTCGCGGTTCGCGTATCGAAGCAGATCATGAAGGAATCGCGCGGCTGGGCGATGGGCGAACGCTACGACAAGCAGGCCCAGCTGATCGGCCCGGTCTTCGTCTCAGAAGATGCACGCGAGGGCGCGGCAGCCTTCGCCGAAAAGCGCAAGCCGAACTGGAAGGGCAAGTAAGCGGCCCGAGCCCACAAAAGGATAATCGAGAGGAACCCAATAAATGCCCGTCATCGACGTACCGCAGCCCGAATTTATGGAGGACGAGGAGATCTCGATCTTCGCCGACGCCGTCGGGAAGTTCTATGAAAAGCACGCTCCCGAAAAGCGCGTCCTGAAATGGCGCGAAGAAGGCCAGGTTGAGCGTGGGTTCTGGAACGAGGCCGGCGAAGCGGGCCTTCTCGGCACTTCGGTCCCCGAGGAATATGGCGGCCATGGCGGTGATTTCCGCCACGAAATGGTGGTCATCGACCAGCAGGCGAAACATGGCGTCGAAGGCTTCGCCGCCAGCCTGCACAATACCGTGATCCTGCCTTACCTCGTGCGCCACGGCACCGAAGAGCAGAAGAAGAAGTACCTGCCCAAGCTCGTCAACGGCGAGCTGGTGAGCGCGATTGCGATGACGGAACCGGGCGTCGGCTCCGACCTGCAAAGTATCACCACCACGGCGCTTAAGGACGGCAACGGCTACCGGATCAACGGCGCCAAGACCTATATCTCCAATGGCCAGACCGCCGATTTCATCATCGTTGTCGCCAAGACCGATCCCAACGAGCGCGCCAAGGGCATTTCGCTCATGCTGCTCGAGACGGAAGGTGCCGAAGGTTTCCAGCGCGGCAAGAAGCTCGACAAGATCGGCATGGACGCCGCAGATACCTCGGAACTGTTCTTCGACGATGTTTTCGTCCCGGCCGAAAACGTGCTCGGCGGTGAAGAAGGCAAGGGCTTCTACCAGCTCATGGGGGAATTGCCGCAGGAGCGCCTGATCATTGCCATGGGCGCAATGACGGGAATCGAGAAAGCACTCGAGACGACGATGGAATTCGTCAAGTCGCGCAAGGCTTTCGGACAGACGATCTGGGATTTCCAGAACACGCAATTCGTCATGGCCGACCTGAAGGCACGCGCGACCGCGGCGCGGGTCTTCGTCAACGATTGCATTGCAAAGCACCTCAAGCGTGAACTCAGTGTCGATACGGCCTGCATGGCCAAGTACTGGGTCACCGAACTGCAGGGCGAAGTGGTCGACAAGTGCCTGCAATTCCATGGCGGTGCCGGCTACATCAACGACTACCCGATCGCACGGATGTACCGCGACAGTCGTATTACCCGCATTTTCGGCGGCTCGAACGAAGTCATGAAGATGGTGATTGCCCGCTCGATGTAGTTCCTTCTCCTCCCTGCTCAGGCTAGGGCAGTGCCCAGCCTGACGGGGAACGGACGCTTGCGCAGAAGAAACGCCAGACGAGTATCTCGCCACGGCTTGCTGGTGGCCGGTTTTCTGGCGGTGGCCATGATCTTCGGTGGCGGTGGCTCGCCAAGCCCCAAGGCCGAAATCATCGTGCAACTGGGCTTTGTCGCAGCACTGATCGGCTGGGTCTGGTGGGCCGATGCCGAACACGACGAAGCCTTGCTGCCTGTTCCGCGCGAGCTGCTGTGGATTGGCGGCCTTTTGGTCTTGGTACCGCTCCTCCAATTGATCCCGCTGCCCCCGGGCCTGTGGCAGGCCCTCCCGGGCCGCGAGCTGGAAATTGCCTCGCTTTCCCTTGTCGACGGGGCGGGCACCTGGCAGCCGATAAGCGTCAGTCCCTCGAGGACGCTCGCCGGTCTGCTTGCGCTGGTCCCGGCGGTCGCCATCATGTGGGCGACCGCGAAACTGCCATCGCGCGACCGCCGCCTTCTCGTCCTTGCCATAGCCGGGTTGGCGCTTGCCGGAGCCGTGTTGGGCGCGCTCCAGCTGGCGAGCGGCAATGGCGCATTCCAGCTTTACGAATTGAGCCATCGCGGCTGGCTGACCGGATTCCACGCCAACCGAAATGCCGCAGTCGATGTGCTGCTGATCGGTTCGCTGGCGCTGAGCGCATATTTCGCCACCAAGGCAATGCCCCCTGCGATCCTGCGGCGCCGGATGCCGGTTCTCGTAGCGGGGCAGGCCGTCCTGCTCCTCGCTGCAATCCTGACCGGCTCGCGGATGGGTGTCTTGCTGATCCTGCCCGTGCTCGCATTGAACGCGATGATCCTGAGGCCATTCGCCGATGGCCGACTGCTCAAGATTGCCGGACGCGCGGCTTCATTCGGCGTCATCCTGCTTCTGGCGTTACCCCTGATCCTTGCCGGAAATCCCCGATTGGCCGCCGTCGCATCCCGCTTCGATGCATCGGGCGATGCCCGGCTCACGCTCTGGCGCGATACGCTGGGCGCAATCGAGGCCTTCTTCCCGTTCGGCAGCGGGATAGGCAGTTTCCCGGTGGCTTTCGCTCCGCACCAGAGTTTCGAGAGCCTGTCGGAAGCTTTCATCAACCGTGCTCACAACGATTACCTGGAATTCTTTCTCGAAGCTGGCCTGCTTGCCCCAATCGTCCTGCTCGCAGGTGCCTACCTGCTCATCCGGACGGCCATCGCGGCCTGGGCCCACGCGCCCTGGGATCGCGCTCCACAGATCTTTGCCTGCGGAACGCTGGGTGTCATTGCGCTGCATTCGCTGGTCGATTATCCCCTGCGGAACATGGCAATAGCCTGCCTCGCAGGGGTGGCAGCGGGAATGCTCACTGCGACACGCCCGGCGCGTGAGGATAAACGGGAAGCGGACGGGGACAGATGACGGGTCGTATCCTTTCACGAGTTATGACGCGATCTGCATTGCTGGCAGCCTGTTTGGGCGTGGGCGCCTGCCAGACGCCACTCGACCCTATCGTTCCGGACGGCCAAGCGGGATACGACGCGGTGGTCATCGACCCGCAAACTGCGCTGCCGGAACGCTACACTCTCGCCCCCGGCGATGTTCTTTCGGTCGCGGTCTTCGGGGAGGCCGATTTGTCGGTCGAACGCATTGCCGTGGACAATGCCGGCGTCGTGACGCTCCCGCTCATCGGTGATGTACGCGCAGTTGGTCGCAGCGCCAGTGAACTCGGTTCAGCGATAGAGGCGGCCTATGCAACGAATTACCTGCGCGATCCGCGGGTATCCGTCGCGGTGCTCGAAGCGCGCGATCGTACCATCGCGGTCGAAGGCGAAGTCGAACAGCCCGGTGTCTTCGCATATGCCGAAGGGCAGACGTTGCTGTCTGCGCTCGCACTGGCCCGCAGCCCCACGGATACGGCGAAGCTCGACGAGGTGATGATTTTCCGCACCGTTGACGGGGAACGGTCCGCCGGCAGGTTCGACCTCCGGGCCATTCGCGGTGGTCGTATGCCCGATGTGGCGCTCGTCCCGGGCGATGTGATCGTCGTGGGTTATTCCAGCGTTCGCGGCGCTTGGCAGGACGTCCTGCGCGCCGTTCCGGTGTTCGGCATATTCAGGCCGATCGGATGACGGACCAGTCACTTCCGCCCCTTATCGGCGAACGGGACCGTTACGCGGCGGCCTATGCGGCTGCCGGTGAAAATGCCGTCAGCGCTGCGATCCGCAACATTATCGGGGCTGTGCGCCGCTATTTCTGGATGGCAATCGCGATCGTCGGTGCAGCCGTCGCGCTCGCCGTCATCGTTACCATGCTGGACACGCCGCGTTACACGGCAGCCGCCAGCCTGCAGATCAACGACCAGAGCGACGAGGTGCTGGGCGCCGATCTCGATCCCCAGATCGCACCACCGTCGGATTGGGACATCGACCGCTTCCTCAACACGCAGCTCGACGTGCTGCGCAGCAGGGCGCTGGCTGAAAGAGTGGCCGATGCCCTCGATCTTGCCAATGACGAGCGTTTCTTCGCCGCTATGGAAGTGCCTGCACAAACCGGCGCGGCGAGCGAGACTGAAAAGCGCAAGCTGGCCGTGGCGCTCCTGCAGGGCAACACCGAGGTCGAGCTGCGCCGCACGACCCGTATCGCCATGGTCGAATTCTCGAGTACTGACCCCGAAGTCACTGCGCGGATCGCGAACGCCTTCGCTGAAGAATTCATCCAGCAAAACCTCCAGCGTCGCTTCGACAGCTCTTCCTATGCCCGGAATTTCGTGGCCGAACAGCTCGACGAGGCACGTGCTTCGCTGGAGGAAACGGAAGCGGCGCTGAACGATTACGCGCGCCAGACAGGTCTTATCCGCACGCGCGATGCCATGGCCACCGGCGGCGCGGACCTTGCTGCCGGGACGGTAACCTCTTTCAGCCTGCTGCAATACAACCAGGCCGCGATCCGGGCGCGCGAGGCTCGCATCGCTGCTGAATCTCGCTGGGACGCGGTGCGCAATTCGCCCCTCCTGTCGTCGCAGATCGTTCTCGCCAATCCGACGGTTCAGGCCCTGATGACCCGCCGCGCGCAATTGGAAAGCGAGCTGGACGCTGCCCGGGATCGTTATCTTCCCGGCCATCCTGCAGCCGCGCGCATCGAGGGCGACCTTGCTGCAGTGAACGGGCAGCTAAGCCGGACAGCTAACGAAGTGCGCCAATCGGTCCGGGCCGAATATCTTGCAGCGCAGGCAGCCGAGAACCGGCTGGACAACCAGGTAAATCAGGCACGCGGGGACACGCTTGCCGAACAGGACCAGTCGGTGCGGTACAACGTGCTCGCACGCGAGGCCGATACGGCGCGCTCCATCTATGAGGGGCTGCTGCAGCGCTATCGCGAGCTGAATGCTTCTGCGGGCATCGCATCCAGCAACATCACGATCATCGATCGGGCGCAGGCTCCCGATATGCCATCTTCGCCCAGCCTCCCGCGCAATCTTGCAATCGGCTTGCTGCTCGGGCTCGCGTTGGCGGGCATTGCGATTTTCCTTCGCGACCAGCTCGACGATGTGATCCATACGCCTGAAGACGTGGAGGAAAAGCTCGGGCTTTCCCTGCTAGGCGTCGTACCACGCACGGAAACCGGCACCCCTCTTGAGGAGCTTGCGGAGCCGAAGTCGGCAATTTCCGAAGCTTACAATTCGATGCGTGGGGCGCTGCTTTATTCGACCCCGACCGGATTGCCGAAGATCATCGTGGTCACCAGTGCGCAGGCTGCCGAGGGCAAGAGCACGACCAGCTTCGCGATTGCCGCGGGTCTTGCAAGGATTGGCGTTGCGCCCCTGCTCATCGATGCTGATTTGCGCCGACCGACCCTGCACAAGATCGCCGGTATCAAGAGCGAGCGGGGCCTCACCGACCTCCTTATCTCGCGCGAGGAACCTCGCGATGCCGCAACGCGTGTTTCATTGGGCGAGGCTGAATTCGACGTGCTTCCTGCCGGTCCCTTGCCGCCAAGCCCCACGGAACTTCTTTCCTCACCGCGCATGGCGCAATTGCTGGAAACATTCGGGCAGCAGTACGGCGTGGTCATCATCGACAGTCCGCCGGTCCTCGGCCTGGCCGATGCGCCCATGCTGGCAGCGATTGCCGATGGCACGATTTTCGTCGTCGAAGCCGAACGGGGCCGCAGCGGTTCGCTCAAGGCGGCGCTGCGCAGGCTGCGCTCGATGGAACCGACGATCCTCGGCGCCGCGCTTGCCAAGTTCGATCCTTCACGGTCGGGCAATCGATACTCCGCCTACTACGGCTATGACTACTACGCCTATTCCGACAAGAAGGACGCCATCCCGTCATGACAAGCCTGCGAGCCAAATGGCTCGTGACGGGGGGCGCCGCGATCTTCGCCGTGGTCGCGTTCTTTTCCGGATTCGACCGGATCACGGCGCACCAGCCCAATGACGAGCGATTGATACCCGCACCCTTCCGCGTCGACGCCGACCGTGTTGCAGCTTCACTTTATTTGCTCGGGCGTGAGCCTGAGCTCGCGCAGGCTGCTGCAAGCCGGGCGATCCTCGCCGATCCGCTGGACGCACGCGGCCCCGCATTCCTTGGTGCGGCAGCGTACCGGGCGGGCCGGACCGAGCTGGCAGAGCGAGCCATGAAGACCGCAACGCAGCTAAGCCCGCGCGAGCCTTTGAGCCGCGCGGCCCTTGCAGCGCATGCGATCGAGCGCGGTGAGGTTGAGGAGGCTGCACTGCATTTCGATGCCCTGTTGCGGGCGCAACCTGCCGCAAGGGAACTCGATGTCCTGTTTTCCATGATGGAATCCAGCGAGGATGGGAGAGCGGAGCTTGCCCGCAGGCTCGCGGGCGAAACCTTGTGGAGCGAAGCGTATCTGCGCGCAGAAGGCCAGCGTCAGGAAGTACTACGAGACCGCGCCCGGTTCCTGACCATCAGATCCGAGCAAATCGGCCTCGAATGTTCCCGTGTGGAGCCGCTCGTGAGGGCGCTGGCGGATCGAAATCTGCGTGCGGATGCTCAGGCTCTTCAGGCCGCAAATTGTACGGACCCTGAAAGCAACCAGTTGTTGATCGATCCAAGTTTCGAGCGACTGGGCCAGGACGCGCTGTTCGGGTGGCGCCGCCATCGGTCGGGGGATGTGCAGATCTCCGCCGTTGGTACCGAGGATCGGCGGGTGGAAATGAGCAATCGAACCAGTGTGACACGGCTCGTGCTGTCCCAGCCGGTTGCGCTTAAAGCTGGCGAGTACCGCGCCTTTGGCAGCGTTGCGGGGGCGAATTCCGACACACTTCTCGCATCGCTGGACTGCGGCACACCGACGCGGCCGGGGCAGGGTGGCGGTGCGCTGGCACGGGGGCAGTTGCTGCGTGCGCCCGATTGCGACAACCAGGTCTTCGGCATCTGGTTGCGGCCCGGCGCAGGCGCTGTCTCGCTCGACAATATGCGGCTGGAGGCAGTCGGACAGCCTGACTAGAGCAAGCCGGCGTAAGCGGCCTCCCAGCGCTGTGCCACCGCATCGCGTGAGAATGGCCCGAGTGCCAGACTTTTTGCAGCGCTGCTCATCCTCTTCCATGCCTCGTCCGAGAGCGTGAAGCCGTCGACCAAGGCCGCAGTGATGTCATCGACGGATGTACCGCAATCGATCGCCGCGCCGGAGGCGAAACCCTCCGGCAGATTGCAGTTCGAACTCATGAGCGCAGGGATACCTTCCGCCCACGCTTCGAGCACCGCCATTGGTAGTCCTTCGCTGTGCGAGGGAAGTACAAGGAAGCGGGCGAGATCGAACAGGGCGGCCTTTTGCGATCCGAACGCGGTGCCGACGAACTCGACCCCGGCCCCGGCAGCACCGGGTAAGGCCTGCTCCAACGCCGCTATCCCAGCGTTGTCGCCCCAGCCGGCGATCACGAGCGAAGCTTCGGGTGGGAGGCGATCGCGCGCCTTCACCCACGCTGCGATCAATCCGCCCAGGTTCTTCTTCTCGTGAATCCTGCCAAGATACAGCGCGACGGGGCCGCGGGACGCCGCCGATGACATGCGTGCCGGTGGCGCGGCATTCGGGATCGAAACGGTGGAGGCGGCTGGCACTTCTCGCGCGATGTCGGCCGTCTCGGCCTGCGTAAGCGCATGGAAAAGCGACGCCTTTCTCCAGGCACCTTGCTCCCACAACGCGCGGGCAATGTTCTTCTTCCACGCATTGCGCGAGGTGATCCACGGGGCGAGCATTCCGTGGGGACTGACGACCAACGGCTTTCCCGTTCGCTGCGCCCAGTCGCCCGCAGCTTTGACCGGATACTGCCAGATCCCGTGGAGGTGGAGCAGGTCCAGTTGCGCCGCGTCGAGCAGGCTCCGCAATTCCGGCGCATAGGCAATTGCTGCCGGTCCGTGAGGCTTCGCAAGTTGTCGCTCGATCCCCTCGATGCGCCAGCCATCCTGTGCCGCAGCCTCGTCTTCGATGCCCAGCACGACCGGCACGGCACCGAGGCTGTGCAGGATATCGGCCTGCGCCACGACAGCTTCGAATACGCCGCCATTGCGGCGCGAAACCCACGAGCTCAGCAGGCCGATCCGCTTACCCGCGAGGGGGGAAGGGTTGCTCAGGCCTCGACGACCTTCTGTTCGATAGCGCCGAAGATCGAGTGGCCTTCTGCGTCCTTCATCTCGACCCGGACGGTATCGCCGGGCGCCATGAAGCGCGTCTTCGCTTCGCCATCGGCAATCGTCTCAATCATGCGGATTTCCGCGATGCAACTATAGCCGAGCCCGCCTTCTGAAACGGGCTTGCCCGGATCGCCATCGGGGCCCTGGTTCGACACGGTGCCCGAACCGATGATGGTGCCAGCGCCAAGCTCACGCGTCTTGGCGGCATGAGCGACTAGGTCCGCGAGGTTGAAGGTCGCATCCACCCCGGCATTGGCGCGGCCGAAGGGCTCGCCATTGTAGTCGACCATCAGCGGCAGGTGGATGACGCTGCCTTTCCATGCATCGCCAAGCTCGTCGGGAGTGACCGCGACGGGGCTGAAGGCGCTGGCGGGCTTTGACTGGAAGAAGCCGAAACCCTTGGCGAGTTCGCCCGGGATCAGGCCGCGCAGGGAGACATCGTTGACCAGCATGACCAGCTTGATGTGATCGGCGGCATCTTCGCTCGACACGCCCATCGGCACGTCGTCGGTGATGACCGCGATTTCGCCTTCCATGTCGCAGCCCCACTTGGTGTCCTTGAGCGGGATGTCGTCGCGCGGGGCGAGGAACTTGTCGCTGCCGCCCTGGTACATCAACGGGTCGTGATAGAAGCTCTCCGGCACTTCCGCACCGCGCGCCTTACGCACCAGTTCGACGTGGTTGATATAGGCCGAGCCGTCAGCCCACTGGTAGGCACGGGGCAGCGGCGAATGCGCTTCGCGTTCGTGAAAGCGTTCGCACGGCACGGTCCGGTGCTCCACATCGGTGTAGAGCGCGTTCAGCTTCGGCGCGACTTCGTCCCAATTGTCGAGCGCGGCCTGCATGGTGGGCGCGATGTTGTCGGCCGCGCAGAATCGGGTGAGGTCTTTCGACACGACCACCAGCTTGCCGTCGCGGGTTCCGTCCTTGAGTGTGGCGAGCTTCATGGGGTCAATTCCTCTCTGGATTGTCTGTTTGGTTGTCCGGATGGGCGCGCTGGAAGGCGGGCAGGGCCAAGCAGGCCTGTTCGATCCGGGTAATGCGGGGCTTGTCGCTGAAGTCGAAACCGAACCGCTGCGCGTTGTAGACCTGTGGCAGAAGGCAGACTTCGAAGAAGCCGGGGCTGTCGAACAGGAAGTCGCCGGTATCGAGCTGCGCGAGCCGCGCCTCGAGCGGGTCGAGCGTGCGAGCGAGCCAGTGGCGGTACCACACACCGATCTCGTCCTGCGACTTGCCATATTCGTTGGCGAGGTACTTGAGCACCGGCAAGTTCAGCGGGGCGTGCAATTCAGTTGCGATGGCATAGGCCAGTTCGCGCGCGACATAGCGGTCCTCGATGTCGGAAGGCAGCAGGGCCTTGTCGGGATAGGCCTCGTCGAGCCATTCCAGCTGCGCCATCGACTGCACCCGGTCCTTGCCGTCTGCTTCCAGCAGCGGGACCGAACCGAAGGGATTGCGGCGGGTGAAGGCTTCGCCCTTCTGTTCCGAGGTCAGCAGGTTCACCGGCACGTATTCATACTCCAGCCCCTTCAGCTCCAGCGCGATGCGCAGGCGGTAACTGGTCGAGGAGCGGTAGTAACCGTGCAGCTTCATCATGCGGCGTCTCCTACAGAGTGGAACATGTGGAACACGGTCCAGGCGAAATAATTGCCGGACCCGTCAATCCCGTCGAAACCGGGACACAGGACGGGCTGGGAGCAGCTCATGAGCGCCTGATGCCCGCGTTCCTGAAAGTAGGAAAGGGCATCAGAAAGCGGCGATCCCCGTAATGGCGCGGCCAAGGATCAGCGCGTGGACGTCATGCGTGCCCTCGTAGGTGTTGACTGTTTCCAGGTTCACCATGTGGCGGATCACCTGGTATTCTTCCGAAATGCCGTTGCCGCCATGCATGTCGCGTGACTTGCGGGCGATATCGAGCGCCTTGCCGACATTGTTGCGCTTCACGATCGAGATCATGTCCGGCGCGAACTTGCCTTCGTCCATCAGGCGGCCGACGCGCAGGGATCCCTGCAGGCCGAGAGCGATCTCGCTCATCATGTCGGCCAGCTTGAGTTGGTAAAGCTGCTTGGAAGCGAGCGGTACGCCGAACTGGTGTCGGTCGAGGCCGTACTGGCGCGCAGCGTGGAGGCAGAATTCCGCCGCGCCCATTGCGCCCCAGCTGATGCCGTAACGGGCTCGGTTGAGACAGCCGAAGGGGCCCTTTAGACCCTGTACTTCGGGAAGCAGCGCATCGGCGCCGACTTTCACCTCGTCCATGACGATCATGCCGGTGGTCGATGCACGCAGTGACAGCTTGCCGTCGATCTTGGGGGCGGAAAGGCCTTCCATGACCTTTTCAAGGACGAAACCGCGGATGCCGCCGCCATGCGCTTCGCTCTTGGCCCAGACGACGAAGACGTCAGCAAAAGGCGCGTTGGAAATCCACGTCTTGGAGCCGGAAATCTTGTACCCGTCGCCATCCTTCTTCGCGACAGTCTTCATCCCGCTCGGATCGGAGCCCGCGTCGGGTTCAGTCAGGCCGAAGCAGCCGATCAGTTCGCCGCTGGCAAGGCCGGGAAGGTATTTCTGCTTCTGCTCTTCCGAGCCGTAGGCATGGATCGGATACATGACGAGGCTGGACTGGACCGAGGCCATCGAGCGATAGCCGCTGTCGACGCGTTCGATCTCGCGCGCGATGAGGCCGTAGGCGACATAGCTTGCGCCGGCACCGCCATATTCTTCCGGAACGGTAGCACCCAGCAAGCCTGCCTGGCCCATCAGCGGGAAGAGCTCGGGGGCATCGATCTCTTCGCGATAGGCGTCCGTGACACGCGGCTGCAGTTCGCTTTGCGCGAAACCGTGCGCGGCATCGCGGATCATCCGCTCTTCCTCGGTCAGCTGTTCGTCGAGATTGAAGGGATCGTCCCAGGCGAAAGGCACCATGCCGGCCATATAGTCTCCTCTGTTACGTTCTTGCCGATGGCACCAAGCGCAACGCGGCGCAAGGGGGTGTCAGGCGACTTCCGCGTCCTGCCCGGTAAACAGGGCGTAATCGGTCTCGTCGCATATTCCGGTCACCCACTCCTCGCCCACCTTCAGCCAGGCGTGGAAGCGGTTTTGCGCATTCCCGTCCAGCCGTGTTCCGATGAACAGATCGGAACGGATGCCGCGCCGCTGCAACATTGTGCGCGCAGCCAGCGCCTGGGGAAGGCAATTGGGCGATCCGGGCACATTGCGCAGCGCCCTGGCGATGGCGAAGCGGATGCGTCTTGCAGCTTCCAGGTCGGCCCCTGCCGGAGTGGTGGTGCCAGGTGCGCCCACCGAGGCGAAGCGTTCATGCCACCGCCCCGAGGCCACGCCCGCCACCAATGCCTTTGCATAAAGCAGCGCGGCCATGGCCTCGAACGTCGCGAGGCGGTCAGCGCTGTCGAGCGCTAGGAAGGTGCGCAGCTTCGGCATCAGCGCACAAGATTATCACGTTTTGGGGCGCAATGCCTCAATTTACGTGTTCGAGGGCCTTGCGGCAGTCGTCGGCGCATTCACGACACATCTTCGCGCACAATGCACAATGCGGATTGTCGTGCTGGGCACATTCTTCCGCACAGGTCTCACACGCCTTGATGCAAGCTTCCATCTGGGCGCGGAGCACATCGATGTTTTGGGCGGTGCGTCGAACGGCCAGCCGGGCCGTGGCTGCGCAGACATCTGCGCAATCGAGGCAGTTACGGATGCACTGCGCCATCGCCATGTCCTCTGCCACGCAGGCATCGGCGCAGGAGGTGCAGAAAAGCGAGCAGAGCATCGCATGGCGCGCGGCAAGGACGAGTTCTTCGGTCTCGTCCTCGACTTGCGGATGGGCTGCGATCATTGATGGAAGCGACATGGGGGGTCTCCGTTAATTACCTTGTTCTCATTCAAGGCAATGGCGGGAGCAGCCCGTTCGTTCCGTCAGGCAGGATCAGTGGTGCGCGGCGGCCTGCTGAACCGAGTGGATTACCTCTGCAGGCGGGCATGGCTTCGACAGAGCGGTGGCATTGGGAAACCGCTCGGCGACCTGGGCCGGGGTAATCTGTCCGGAATGGAAGATAACCTGCACGTCTTCCGCCATCATCTGTTCGGCCAGCGGATAGACGATACCGTCACCCAGTTGCACGTCGAGGATCGCGATGTCGGGCTTGTTCTTCTGATAGGCGAGCATTGCCGAGGATAGGTCGTCGAAGGGACCTTCGACCAGATATCCTGCTTCTGATACGGTATCGCATAGGTCGTAGCCGACGATCAGTTCGTCCTCGGCAACGAGTATGCGCAGTGGTTGCTGCTGTCCCATCCTGCTCTCCTCACGTGCGCTGACCCAACGGATTCAACGCGCACACGAGAAAAGGTTCCCGAGCTCAGGCAGTGGAGCCGTACTTCAGCTGGAATGCCTGCACATCGCCGCCCGCGAGGAGGGCTGCTTGGCCTACCCAATCGTCGCGGCGGATGCGGCCCTGGAAGCGTCCGAGCTGGGCGTCCACGCGTTCGATTTCGGCATCCTCCCAGGCTGCAATCTGGTCGAAGCGGGTGACGCCAAGTTCGCCCAGCGTCGCGGCGAGCTTGGGACCGACACCCTTGATCCGCGTGAGATCGTCGCCGCCGGTCGGCTTGGCGACGGAGGCTGTGGCCGGAACGTCGGCGTCCTTGGCCGCGGCAGGCGGGCTGTCGATCAGGGCGGCATTGCGGCGGGCCTTGTCGGCGCCCTCGTCCAGCACGTCTGTCTTTGCGCCCGTCACATGGGTGCGACGGGTGGAACGGAAGAGATAGAAGGCAATGACGATACCGATCAGCAGGGCGACCAGTATCAGCGGCCATTGTTCGGCGACCAATTCGCTCATGACGTTTCCTCTTGGCTTTGTTCAGTGACGGAGGGATCGGGAGCGCGGCCCCAGATCACCCATCCGATGGCAAGGCCGAGCCCGTAGGCGGCCAGCATCAGGGCAGTGGTTTCCAGCCAGATCGGCATCAGCGTGGTCCCGGCGTATCGACAGGGGTGGGGGTCACCGGCTCGATCCGGATGACGGAAAATTCAATGCGGCGATTGGCGGGATCGTCTGCCTCCAGCCCTTCGACCGGTTCGGCAGACCCAACCCCGCGGGCGCGCAGTCCGTCGCGCGGGATACCGCGCCGCACCAAGGCTTCGCGAACGGCGCGGGCACGGTCCTGGCTTAGCTCAAGGTTGCCCGGTTCGGTGCCGCTGCGATCGGTATGACCGATAATCGCGATGATCGAACCGAGGCATGGACGCAGGGCGACCGCCACTTCGTCGATCAGAATATTGCTGGTGTCGAGCAGCGCCGCGCTGCCCTCCTCGAAGCGGATGGAGCGCGTGCGGAGCAGGGTTTCGACATCGTCCTGGCAGTGAAGCGGTTCGAAATCGACATCGTCGGACGATGCATTGGCCCAGCCGTCTTCCCAACTGACCCCTCCGACGCCCGGCAGGCCTGCCACGAGTTTGGCAGCACGGTCCCTTGTCCCTTCGTCGAGGTCTTCGCCGCCCGAAAGCATGGGGTGGCGGATCGGGGCGCCCTGCTTGGTTTCGAAGCGTGCGGCGACTGGTTCGTAACCCGCTTCGGCGATTGCGGTCCTGGCTCTTTCGTCGAGCCTCTGCGCCAAAGCCTCTGCGCCCGATTTGCTGCCAACATAGCCAAGCGCCGCGACAAGCACGGCGCCGAGCGAGATGGCGAGGGCGGGACGGGACTTCATGGTTCCGCCTTCTAGCTGCGCGCCGCAGGGGTGCAAGGCCCACGGCGCGCGCTGTGGGCAAAGTTACATCTGCGCTTCGGCGCTGCGAGCCAGCTCGACGAATTCCTGCCGCCAGAAATCGCGCTGGCGGCCGGCGAGGCGGATTACATCGTCCCACGAATAGTCGGCGAGGAGTTCGTCGCCCCGCAGTTTCTGGCCGTATGCGGCGACGGCTGCGGCAAAGGCGAAGTCACCCTGCGGCAGGCGCTGCGTGGCCAATCGCTCGGCAGGCAGGCGATACTGGAGCAGTTTCGATTTCGACCCGCCAGGCAGCTTGTAGCGCAGCTGTACGAAGGCTGCCTCATTCGCATCGCCCGCCTTGGCCTTGCCGCGATTGCCGGCATAGCGGCGCTCTCCGATCCAGCCCTTCGCGCCCGTGGGGATCACTTCGTAAAGCGCCGTCACCTGGTGTCCGGCACCGATATCGCCGGCATCGACACGGTCGTTCGCGAAATCCTGTTCCCGAAGCGCGCGGTTCTCATATCCTATCAGGCGGTACTGACTGACGACTGCGGGATTGAATTCGACCTGGATCTTCACATCCTTGGCGATGGTAAAGAGCGTAGAACTCATTTCGTCGCGCAGCACCTTTTTCGCTTCAAGCGCGCTGTCGATATAGGCGTAGTTACCGTTACCGTGATTGGCGATCTGTTCCATCATCGCCTCGTTGTAGTTGCCGGTGCCGAAGCCGAGGGTGGTCAGCGTGATGCCGCTGTCGCGCTTCTTTTCGATCTTGTCGATCAGGGCATCGGTGTCCGACATTCCGACGTTGAAATCGCCGTCGGTGGCAAGGATTACGCGGTTCACACCGCCCTTGATGAAGCCTTGTTCCGCCATCGAATAGGCGAGGTCCAGCCCGGCAGCGCCAGCGGTGGAGCCACCTGCACCCAGCCGGGCAAGCGCCGCGCGTACCTTGGCAGGATTGCTGGTCGGCTCCAGCACTACGCCGGTGGAGCCGGCATAGACGACGATGGATACCTTGTCGTCACGGCTCATTTCAGAGGCGAGGCCCGACAGCGCGCGCTTGACCAGCGGTAGCTTGTCGGGGCTGTCCATCGAACCCGATACGTCGACAAGGAACACGAGGTTTGCCGCCGGGCGTTCGCTACGCGGCAGGTCGTATCCGCGCAGACCGACGCGGATCAGCTTGGCTTCCTCGTTCCACGGGGTGGCCGCCGTGCTGAGCGTGACCGAGAACGGCTTGCTGCGATCCGCGGGCGCGGCATAGTCATAGCGGAAGTAGTTGATCATCTCCTCGGTCCGCACGGCGTCCTGCGGCGGCAGCTCACCCATGGTGAGGAAGCGTCGAGCATTGGCGTAGGCACCGGTGTCGACATCGACCGAGAAGGTCGAAACCGGCTCGCTGGCGGTGACCCTGATCGGCGAGACTTTCTCTCCGGCATAGCGTTCGCGGTCTTGCGGCGGGATCACCATGCCGTGATCGCCGATCCAGGGCGCGGCCACCGAAACCGGCGGGGGAGGGGCCATGGCCATCTCCGCGTTTTCGTACATGACAGAAGTGTCGGCGGATTCCTCGATATCGACAGTCGTCAGGCGTTCTGTCCTTTCGCTGCCATCCTTGACGCCTTCGCAACCGGCCAGGCCGAAAATGAGGGCGGCTGTCGAAACGAAGGCAAGGGAGCCTCCGGTAATGCGCGTTGCGTTGTCCATTTTTTTCCTCTCCACGATTCGCTCTCCCAGTGTGATGTTATTACATAAATTACGGCATCAACAAGGCAAGAATGTGGCGAAAATAGGGCAAGAGTCAATCGGGGCATGAGGTATCGGCGACGCGAAGCGCTGTTCGCGAAGTCTAAATAACTGATATTTTTGATTTTTTGAGAAGCGGGGTAGTGGCGGCCCTATTCGGGCGTTTCTGCCTTATTTCGCCTGAACAGCACCCGATCTTCGGGACCGAAGCCGCGTTTCCAGATCACGAAGCCGTATGTCAGCAGGATCGCGGGCACGCCGAAAGCCAGTTCCGCCCACTCGGGAAGCTGCGTAGCCGCCCAGCCGACGAGAACCGCAGGGGCTACCGCATAGAGCAGTGCCCATCGCCAATTGTTGATCGGGTGGCCGAGGATGCGGGTCAGCAGCAGGGCCTTGACGAGGCTCGCGACACCCAGGGCGATCATCAGCGCAAGGGCAGCGGCGGCGGCCTTGTAAGGCTCGCCATAGCCGAGGCGTTCAACCAGCATGATCAGCGTGATGGTAAGCGCCGCCTGGAACGCGATGGTCCCGACCGAAATCGCCAGGTTACGACCACGGGCGACGTAGATAAGCACGGCTTCGGACACGACCGCCGTCGCCGCCACGACCTCGGCGGCAAGCAGGAAGGCAAGCGCGCCTGTCCCGCCGACGAATTCGGGTCCGACGAGACCCATGACCGCTTCGCCCGGCACGCCCAGCGCGAGCGCAATGCCGGCCTGCGCTGCGATGATCCAAAAACCGACCTGGCAGACCTGCTTGGCAATGGCCGCGTAGTTCTTGGTCTTGAGGTTCTTGGTGATGACCGGCCCAAGGATCGGCTCGAAACTGGTTTTGAGCTTTTGCGGCAGGCTCGCGACCTGCTGGGCGATGTAGTAGACACCAACTGCCGCAGGGGCCGCGAACAGGCCGAGGATGAAGATGTCGAGGCGGCGCGTCCCCCACTCGATGGCATCGGCCGTCGCCAGCGGCAGCGCGCGAGCCGTTACCTTGCGCATATAGCCCAGTTCCGGACGCCAGTGCTTGGGTGGGCCGTAGCTGCGGAAGAATGCGTAGAGGCCGGTGAACAGGCCAGCATAGATCGAAACGAGATAGGCGAGTGACAGCCCGGAATCGGAAAGGGCGGGCACGAAAAAGAATACCCCGGCCATGATCGAGATCGTCCACGGCTCGACCACCGCCCGTGCGCGCACGGTGGTGGCGATATCGTATCTATAAGCCTGCGCCGCCAGCACGATTTCGGTGAGGGCGTAACCGGGGATAGCCAGTACGATCAGCCTATCGAGTTGGGTGTACTCGCCACTCGGGAACATCGGAGCAGGCACCAGCCAGAAGAATGCCGCCGCCAGTGCGGAAAAGATAATTGCCAGCAACAAGCCGTCGTAGACGAGATTGGCAGGGTGGGTTCCTTCCTCGCCATCGGCCAGCCTCTGCGCGAGACCACGCTTCTCGCCCATCGAACACATCAGCGCGACAAGTTCGACTACGACGAGAGCGGAGGCAAAGCGTCCGAGCGCCTCGGGGCCGTAGAGGCGGCCAGCGATGAACAGGAACGGCAGGCGCGCCAGCAGGCGCAGCAGGAAGCCGATGAAATTCTGCCTTCCGCCCTTGGCGATGGCGGTCAGGTCTTCGTCATTGGTAGCCGCAGTCATCCCGCGTCGCCCTGTTCGGCTTTGAGCGGCCGCGCAAGGATGCCTTCGACCACGGACTTCGGCTCATCACCTTTCAAGAGGTCGTAGACGGCCGTCACGATCGGCATGGCTACGCCTTGGCGTGCGGCCAGTTCCACCAGTACCGGCGCGGTATGCGCGCCTTCTGCCACGGTACGCCGGTCGCTCATCAGCGTGTCGGCGCTCTCCCCTTCGCCCAGCGCCTTGCCGAGCGAGAAATTGCGGCTGGAGGTGGAAGAGCAGGTCAGCACGAGATCGCCAAGGCCGCACAATCCGGCGAGCGTTTCGGCCCTCGCGCCCAGCGCCTCCCCGAAGCGCAGCATTTCGGCATAGCCGCGTGCGATCAGCGCCGCGCGTGCGTTCTGGCCCAAGCCGAGGCCCTCCACCACGCCGCAAGCGATCGCCAGCACGTTCTTGACCGCGCCGCCGATCTCGGCGCCCACGACGTCGTCGGAAAAATAGGGGCGGAAGGCAGGCCGTGCGATGAGCGGGGATAGGCGATCCCATTGCTCTGCCCCGCCGCCGCACGCCAACGTTACGGCCGTCGGCAATCCGGCGGCGACTTCATGGGCGAAAGTGGGGCCGGAAAGCACCGCCACCGCGCTGCGCGGAGCGGCTTCCTTTGCGACGTGGTTCATCAGCCTGCCGCTGCCCGCCTCGATACCTTTCGAGCAAAGGACGAGGTCGGCCGGATGGGATGGCATGGCCGAAAGGACGGAGCCCATGTGCTGGGCCGGTGTGACCACCAGTAGCGCATCGAGAGTGGCCATCTCGGCAAGATCGCTGGTCGCGGTAATCCGCTCGCTCAAACTGGCGCTCGGCAGGTAGAGCGAGTTGGTGTGGGCAGAGTTGATCTCGTCGACCAGTTCTTCCTCGCGCGCCCAGATCTTCACTGCACGGCCATCGCTCGCCAGCATTTGCGCCAGCGCCGTGCCCCAGGCACCGGCTCCGAGAACCCCTACGCCGCTCATGCTTTCACTCCTGCGCCGCGCACCGGCTCTGCCTGCGGGTCGAGCGGCCAGCGAGGGCGTGCCGCGATGTCGAGCGGGTCGGGCTGGAAGTCATGCATGGCAAGCCTTTCGACGCCGGCCCAGGCGATCATCGCGGCATTGTCGGTGCACAGCTTGGGCGGCGGAGCGGTGAAGCGCATCGAATGGCGATCCGCCAGTTCCTCCAGCGCCGCACGCACCGTGGCATTGGCCGCAACGCCGCCTGCAACGACCAGCGTATCGGTGCGGCCCATGGCGTCCAGCGCAATGGAAAGCCGGTCGATAACGCAGTCGACGGCCGCCTTCTGGAAGCTGGCGGCGATGTCTGCTTCGGCATATTTGCCGGACTGGTAAGCCCGCATGACCGCGCTCTTGAGCCCGGCGAAAGAAAAGTGCGGTTCGCCGCTGCCGACCATCGGTCGGGGCAGGGGTACGACGGTTTCATCGCCTTCCTTGGCGAGCCGTTCGACCGCCGGGCCGCCCGGAAAGCCGAGGCCCAGGATCTTCGCGGTCTTGTCGAAGGCCTCGCCCAGCGCATCGTCGATCGTCGTCGCAAACCGGCGGTATTCGCCGACGCCGTCCACGCGCAGGATCTGGCAGTGTCCGCCCGATACAAGGAGGAGGGCATAGGGAAATGCAAGGTCGGCATCCGCGAGACGCGGGCTGAGCGCGTGGCCCTCGAGGTGGTTGATCGCAATCAACGGCGTGTCGCTTGCCATGGCAAGGGCCTTGGCGCTGACGAGGCCGACCATCACCCCTCCGATCAGGCCCGGCCCCGCCGTGGCGGCAATCGCATCGCAATCGGCCAGTGTTACGCCTGCATCGGCAAGCACGCCCTCGATCATGGGGGCCAGCCGTTCGGCATGGGCGCGCGCCGCGATTTCCGGCACCACCCCGCCGAAGGGCGCGTGTTCCTCGTCCTGCGAGGCGATCCGCTGGGCGACAATCCGCCGCTCGCCATCGACCAGCGCGGCTGCGGTTTCGTCGCAGGAACTTTCGATGCCGAGTACGAGCGTCATAACTTCGCTTTCCCTTAGCGGTCTCGCTCGCTAGGGCAAGCCGCCGATATGCCAGACACGCCCATCCTTCGCCTTGGAACCCGCCGTTCGCCGCTTGCCATGGCGCAGGCAGAGGAAGCCCGCGCACGCCTGTGCGCCGCCCATGGCTGGGATGTGGGTGCAGTCGAATTGGTTCCCGTCATCGCCAGCGGCGACAAGATCCAGGACCGCCCGCTCGCCGAAATCGGGGGCAAGGCGCTGTGGACGCGCGAACTCGACCTGTGGCTCGTCGAGGGGCGGATCGATGCGGCGGTACACTCGATGAAGGACGTTGAGACCATCCGCCCCGACGAGATCGCCATCGGCGCGATCCTGCCGCGCGCGGACAAGGCCGATGTCCTGCTGGGTGCTGCGTCCATTTCGGCCATTCCGCAAGGCGCGAAGGTCGGCACCAGTGCGCCGCGCCGGGCAGCCCAATTGCTCCACGCGCGACCCGACCTCGAAGTCGTCGGTATCCGCGGCAATGTGGCGACGCGCATGGCCAAGCTCGAAGCAGGCGAAGCTGACGCCACTTTCCTTGCTGCGGCGGGTCTGTCCCGCCTGGGCGAGGACAATGTCGGCGTCAGGCTCGATCCGGAAGACTGGCTTCCAGCGCCCGCGCAGGCCGCGATCGGCATCGAATGCAGGGCCAGCGACGAACGGACCCGCGAAGCACTGGCGCAAATCAGTCACGCGGAGAGCCGCGATGAAGTTCTGGCCGAACGCGCCCTGCTTCAAGGACTGGGCGGGACATGTCACAGTCCGATTGCGGTGCTTACCACGCGCACCGATGGTCGTCTTACCATGCGCGCGGCGATCTTCAGTCCGGATGGCAGCCAGCGCGTCGAAGGTACGGCCAGCTTCGCTTGCGACGATCTTGCCGCACCGGGCGAATTGGCCCGCACCCTGCTCGATGATGCGCCGCCTGAGATTGCAGTCAATTTCGGGCAGATGGAATGACCTGCCGGGTCTTCGTCTTTCGCCCGGAACCGGGGCTTTCGGTTACGCTCGAAACGGCGAAAGCGCTTGAACTGGATGTCGAAGGTTGTCCGCTTTTCGAAGTCGAGCCGGTCGAATGGGGGGCGCCCAAGGCGGATAGTTACGACGGGCTGCTGGTCGGCAGTTCCAATGTCTTCCGTCACGGCGGCACACATCTTACGCGCCTCACTTCCCTGCCGGTCTATGCGGTAGGCGAAGCGACGGCCGAGGGTGCGCGCGAAAAAGGCTACATGGTCGCCCGCACGGGCACGGGCGGTTTGCAGGCATTGCTAGACAACATGAAACCGGGTGAACGCCACATGCTGCGCCTTGCAGGCGAGGCCCATGTCGAGTTGCAGGCGCCCGAGGGCATGACCATCGATACGCGCGTGGTCTACCGGACCGAGCCGCTCGACATACCCGATGAGATGGCCGACATTATGCGCGTGGGCGGAGTGGTGCTGCTGCATTCGGGCGAAGCGGCCAAGCGCCTGTTCGAGGAATGCGAGCGGCTTGAAATCGACCGGTCCAGGCTCGCATTGGCGGTCCTGGGCCCCCGCATCGCCGACCTGGCGGGCGAGGGCTGGCACTCCATCCACATCGCAAACCAGCCCCGCGATGCCGAGCTACTGGCCTTGGCCGAGCAATTGTGTCAGACCATGACCAACTGATATGACGCCCGGTCAGAGGCGTCCGGGGTCGTGGATTGGAGTAAGATGGACGAGTTTTCGAGGACTCGGCGTGCGCGTGGTGGGATGCGCCCGATGTTGCTTGCCGTGGGCGGCGCTTTCGCTCTCGGGGCGGGCGTGGCCGGTTATATTGCGTGGCGCATGGACGCCGCGCCGGCCAGCGACGCAGAACCTGCACAAATCGCAGACAACACTCCGGCCGAGGGCGGCAAACCTTCGCCGACACCCAGCGCCAGCGAAAGCGCGGCTGCGGCGGAGGCGGTGGAGCGTGTGGCAGAACAGCAGGGCGGCATAGACCAGCGCCTCGCCGCTGCGGAACAGCGCCTGTCGAGGCTCGACCTTCAGGCGCAGGCAGCCGCCGGTAACGTGGCGCGCGCGGAAGGCCTGCTGATTGCTTTTGCGACCCGCCGTGCGGTCGATAAGGGGGCCGAACTCGGCTATCTCGCAGACCAGCTCCGGCTGCGCTTCGGCGATGCGTTGCCGAATGCGGTGAACACCATCCTCACCTTCTCGCGCGAACCGGTCACGCTCGACCAGCTGATTTTCCGCCTTGAAGGTCTCGCGCCCAGCCTGCAATCGGGCGAGGGCAAGCCGAGCCTCGAACGCTTCGCCGACGAACTGGGCTCGCTCTTCACGATCCGCCGTGAAAGCGCGCCGTCGCCGCAGCCCCAGCAGCGGCTGGAGCGTGCGCGCCTGTTCCTGGAAAGCGGCCGTCCGGATTCGGCAGTGGCGGAAGTACGCAATTTGCCGGGTGCAGTGAATGCCGAAGGCTGGCTGCGTGATGCTGAACGCTATGCTTCGGCCCAGCGCGCGCTCGACCTTATCGAAACGGCAGCGGTGCTGGAACCGCGCCGCCTGCGCGATGGTGCGGGTAACCGGATCGAACAACCGAGCCCGGTCGAAGAGTAGCTCAGGCCTTCATGAGTTCGGGCACGTCGCCCGATACGCCGCGCGCTTCGTCCATGAAGAACTTCTTCAGCATGCCGGAACGCTGGACCCCGGCCATGCCAAGGCGGCGGACTGCGCTGGCAGTCTTGCCCGGCACGCCGAACAGGCGCGTCAGGCTGTCGGTTGCGCCCATGACCATGATGGAATCGAGCGCGCGCCATTTCTCGTAGCGTTCGAGTATCTGCATATCGCCAAGATCCAGGCCTAGCCAGCGGGCATCGCCCAGCACCTCTACCAGCGCTCCGACGTCGCGCAGGCCGAGATTGAGGCCTTGGCCTGCAATCGGGTGCATCCCGTGTGCGCTGTCGCCGATAAGTGCCATCCGCTCGCCAACTATGCGCACGGTATGCTGGAAACTGAGCGGGTACGACGTGCGCGCGCTATTCAGGCGTAGTTCGCCGAGCAGGTCGCCCATGCGCTTCTGGACTTCGGCCAGGAAGGCGCGCTCACCCATTTTCAGAACGCCGGCAGCGTCCTTCTCGTCGACGGTCCAGACAAGCGCGCTGCGATGCTGGCCGTCGGGCCCGTCGAGAAGTGGGAGAAGGGCAAAGGGGCCAGCCGGATAGAAAATTTCCCACGCCACGCCGCCATGGGGCTTGCTGTGGTCGAGTCCAACGATGATCGCGCGGTGGGAATAGTCCCAGCTGGCCATCTTCAGCCCCGCATCCTCACGCGTGGGCGAACTGCGGCCTTCCGCGCCGACCAGCAGGTCCGCGGTCAGTACTTGCCCGTCCGCAAGCGTCGCGGAGACGCCATATGCATTGCGCTGGCGATCGACCACGTCGACCGGGGCGTGCAGGGTGATGAGGCTTTCGTCCTTCACCGCCTCGAACAGGGCCGTGCGCAGAACGCGATTGGCGAACATCCGGCCGAGCGAGCCATCGTGCTCTTCCGGCGTGAAGTCGATGCGTCCCGGTTTCATCTGGTCGAGCACGGCGATGCTCTCGATCGGGCAGCCATAGGGCTCCAGCGTGTCCGCCAGGCCGATATTGCGGAACAGGCGCCAGCTTGCCGTCGAGATCGCAGACGCACGTCCATCGAAACCGTCTGCTGTCAGGTCGGCGGGATCGGCCCGGTCTAACAGGTGGCTGGAAAAACCCTGTTTCGCAGCTGCCAGCGCCAGTGTGGAGCCGACGAGACCGCCGCCGAGGATGAGCAAGTCGCGCTTGTCTGTCATGGTCACGGTCCCTAGAGCGGGCGGCGTGACACTGGCAAGGATTATGGACGTCTCGCTGGCCCGGCTGGCCGCTTTCATGCTTGCCATCACGTGCCTGATGTCCGGTGCCGCGTTTGCGCAGGACAAGACCGCGCGCTTCGGCGACGAGAATATCTCCGTCGAACTATTCGCCGACGGCTCGCCCACACCGGGTAAGGAATGGCTCCTTGCGCTGCGGTTCACGCCGTCCAGCGAGGAGTGGCACGGATACTGGTCTAATCCCGGCGATGCGGGGCAGGGGATGGACCTGCAACTCGACCTTCCCGATGGCTGGAATGTCGGAAAGCCGCTCTATCCCGTGCCGCAAACCTTGCTCATCGGCGGCCTGATGAACCACATCTTCGAGGGCGAGTATGTCGTTCTCGTGCCCGTCACTCCCGGCGCTGACGCAGCGGTCGCCAATCTCGCTCCCGTCACGGGCTTCGTCGAATACCTCGCCTGCACCGACCGGATCTGCGTCCCGCAGGATGCCGTTCTCGAAGCCAGACGCGGCGGAGATTTCGCCGATTGGCGCGGCCGTATCGCACCTCTACTCGACAGCGAGGCCGGGTTCGAAATTTCTGGCGAGCGTCTGCGTATCGGCATCCCGCTACCCGCCGAGATGGAGCTGGGTGAGCTTCACCTTTTCGTGGAAAACACTAGCCTGGGCAATGGCTTGCACCTGGAGTATGCCGCCATCCAGACGTGGATCCGCGATGGCAACCTGCTGGTTGCCGAAATGCCGCTGGCGAGGACCAAAGGCGTCGGCGGCGACCGGCCCGACCGGATCGAGGGTATCCTTGCCCTGGGCGGGGGCGAGGGGGTGCGGTTCGTGGCAACGCCTGCAGACGTGCCGCTGGAAGGCCTGAAGCCTTTCCGGGGGCCGCAGGAAACGCCCGCCTTCGGACTGCTGCTTGTCGCAGCGCTTATCGGCGGCCTGCTCCTCAACATCATGCCATGCGTGTTCCCGATCCTGAGCCTCAAGGCTCTCGCCCTGGCGCAAGCGGGTGGCGACGAGGGCGCGGCTCGTCGCGATGCGCTGGCATATACCGCAGGTGTCGTGCTGGCGTGCGCCGGGCTCGGGGCGCTGATCCTGCTGTTACGATCTGCCGGCCAACAGGTGGGTTGGGCGTTCCAATTGCAGGAGCCTGTCATCGTGGCGAGCCTATTCGCGCTGGCGGCGCTAATCACCGCGAATTTCGTCGGCCTGTTCGCCATACCGGGCCTCGCCATTTCCGGAGGCAAACCGAGTTCGGGCGGATCGTTCGCCACGGGACTGCTGGCCGCCTTCGTTGCGACGCCTTGCACAGGTCCCTTCATGGCCCTCGCGCTGGGCGCTGCGCTCGTGCTGCGCCCGATAGAAGGTTGCGCTATCTTCACAGCGCTCGGCATCGGGTTGGCGCTGCCGTTCCTGCTGGTCGGTTTCGTGCCTGCCTTCCGCAAGCGTTTGCCGAAACCCGGTGCCTGGATGGAACGTTTCAGGCGCTGGATGGCGCTTCCGATGGGGCTGACAGTGCTGGCGCTTGCTTGGCTCTTGTGGCGGATCGGGGGAGGTGTTTTCCTTCTCTCGGCGACGGGTGTTGCGGCAGGGCTGATCTATTTCGCAGGCATGATTTCTCCTGAAGGCCATGCGCCCGGGCGAGCCAGGACGCTTCCGGCGCTAATCGGTCTGGCGATGGCGACCGTATCTGCAATCGGCATGGTGCGGACATACGATCCTCCCGTCGCCGACAGCGCGCAAAGCATTCTCGAACCGCAGGAATTTTCGCCTGCCAACCTCGCCGCAGCAAGGGCGAGCGGACAGCCTGTATTCGTCTGGTTTACGGCCGACTGGTGCATTACCTGCAAGGTCAATGAAGGCATCGGGATCGAGCGCGAAGAAACGCGCGCGACGTTCGAGGAGGCTGGCGTTGTCGCGATGCGCGGGGACTGGACCCGCCGCGATGACGACATCGCCGCGTTCCTGACCCGGCAAGGGGCAGCCGGCGTGCCGCTATACCTGTGGTATCCTGCAGGGGGCGATGCGCGGCAATTGCCGCAGGTGCTTACGCCTGATCTTCTTCCGGATCTTGCTCGGGAAGAAGCGGCGCGCAATCCGAGATGAATTGCGCCGGAAGGCGGCTGGGATTGAGGATGATCGACCCGCCGCCCGGCACAGTCGCTTCCACCGTTCGCGGACCCGTCAGCACTTCCAGCCGCGGATCGACTGCCGGTGTGCGTCCGCGCCATATCCAGACTTCGCCGTCTTGTTCCGCATCGATCCAGAAGCGTTCGACATGGCCGTTGCCGATCATGGCCAGCACAGCCTTGGCATGGGCATCGGCCTGGACGAAACGGGTGTAGCGCAACATGTCGCCCTCACAGGCGAGTGCCATCAGAGGGGTCGCACCGGGCTTGCCATAGAGCAGGCGCTCGCGGTCCTCGCTGTAGGCCCAGACCGCGCCCTTGGTATCGGGCGAATCGATCGGGGTGCGCGGTGCATTGCGTTCGGCTGCAATGCGTTCACGTGTTACATATTCGTCTGATGCAGGGGGCTTGCACGCAGTGACCAGCAGGAGTGCGCCCAGCGCGATGGTGCGAAACATGGCGCGCAGCTATGCCAAAGGGTGCGCGAGCGTCAACGCGGGAGCGACGAAACCTCACAGCTTCGCTGGCGCAGACATATCCGCGCCTGCACAACCTACTCGGCGGGCTTGACGAATTTCATCACGACGCGGTCCGTTTTCCCCCTGATCGAAGGATCGAAGACGCTGATATCGTGAGTGTCATCGGGATTGGCGAGCAAATCGCTTTCCGCTTCCAGCCTGAAGCCGGCCTTTGCGAAATCGTCTCGAATTACCTGCGGGTCGATACGATGGTATTCCTCGACCGTGGCGCGGGTGTCCCCCGTGTTGCCGACGTGGTCGATGACGCCCACGATACCGCCAGGGCGCATCATCGAATAGAGCGCGGCGAGGTAATCGGCAGGCTCCGAGCGGGGAACGTCGTATTCTTCCGATTCCCAATAGAGGTCGTGATAGACGAGGTTCATGATCGCAAAGTCGAACCGTTCCTCACCCGGCTCGAACACTTCGAAACGGTAGCGTTCGAGGGCAATGCCCGGCTCTCGCTGTCCCAGCGCCGCCCACGCCTCTTCGTTGTAGAACTGTTCGGGTTCGAGCGCAGTCACGCTGCCATCCTCACCCACGGCACGCGCGAGGATCTCTGCCCAGTAGCCTCCACCCGAGATCAGGTCGGCAGCGTCATCGCCCTGCTCGAGGCCGAGAAACGCCAGAACTTCGGCGGGCTTGCGGCTCTCGTCGAGCGCACGGGCGGCCTCGGGGCGGGCATCGTTAGCGACGGCTGCACTGATGTCTTCGGTCGAGAGGGACGGCGCCATGGCTGCTTCCCCCGCATTGTCTGCTGCTGGTTGCGTGCAGGCCGCGAGTGCCAGAGCCAAGGCTCCCGTCAGGACGATAGGCAATTTCATGGTTCTTTCCCCTTGTTCAATGGCGAGAGCATGAACCGCTGTCCGGCACGTGGGAAGGACGCTGCCGGACGCTGGTCGAGACCGGGGCGTAACTTGTCGAAGTCTGGCGGTTCGAGCGCTGCCGCCTAGGGTTTGCCGCCCATCCGCTTGTAGCGCGTCTTGCCATAGCGCGTCTTGCGCGTTCCGGGCCTGCCCGCATCGCTGCGGCCGACGCGGGGGGCTTTCTTCTCCTCGTCTCCGAGGCCAAGCTCGTCGTTCTCCAGCTTGCGGATTTCGTCGCGCAGGCGGCCGGCCTCTTCGAATTCGAGATCGGCTGCGGCGGCACGCATCCGCTTTTCCAGGTCTTCGATGTAGGCGCGAAGATTGTGGCCGACGAGGTTGTTGCGCTCGTCGTCGCCCGTACTGACGGTGACGCCATCCTGCGACGCGGTATCGGCCACGATATCGGCGATCTTCCGCTTGATCGTCTGCGGGGTGATCCCGTGTTCCTCGTTATAGGCGCGCTGCTTTTCGCGGCGGCGGTCGGTTTCCGCCATGGCGCGTTCCATGCTGCCGGTAATGCGGTCTGCATAGAGGATCACCCGCCCGTCGACGTTACGCGCGGCGCGCCCGATGGTCTGGATGAGCGAGGTTTCCGAACGCAGGAAGCCTTCCTTGTCGGCGTCGAGGATGCAGACGAGGCCGCATTCGGGGATGTCGAGGCCTTCGCGCAGGAGGTTGATGCCGACCAGCACGTCGTAGACGCCAAGGCGGAGGTCGCGGATCAGCTCGATACGCTCCAGCGTCTCCACGTCGGAGTGCATGTAGCGAACCTTCACGCCCGCTTCGTGCATGAATTCGGTGAGGTCTTCCGCCATGCGCTTTGTCAGCGTGGTGACGAGCGTGCGGTAGCCCATCTTGGCGGTTTTCTTGCATTCCTCGATGCAATCCTGGACCTGGTCTTCCACCGGCTTGATCTCGACCGGCGGGTCGATGAGGCCGGTGGGGCGGATGACCTGTTCGGCAAAGACGCCGCCCGTCTGTTCCATCTCCCACGAACCGGGCGTGGCGGAGACCGCAAAGGTCTGCGGCCGCATGGCGTCCCATTCGTTGAAGCGCAGCGGGCGGTTGTCGATGCAGCTGGGCAGGCGGAAGCCATACTCCGCGAGCGTGATTTTGCGGCGATGGTCGCCCTTTGCCATCGCGCCGATCTGCGGCACGGTCTGGTGGCTTTCATCGACGAAAAGCAGCGCGTTTTCAGGTAGGTATTCAAATAGCGTTGGCGGCGGCTCGCCCGGCAAGCGGCCGGTCAGGAAGCGACTGTAATTCTCGATCCCTGCACATGAGCCGGTGGCCGCGATCATTTCGAGATCGAAATTGGTACGCTGCTCCAGCCGCTGCGCTTCGAGCAAGCGGCCTTCCTCGTGCAGTTCCTTCAACCGCTCGGTGAGCTCGAATTTGATGGCCTCACTGGCCTGTTTCATCGTCGGGCCGGGCGTTACGTAGTGCGAGTTTGCATAGACGCGCACCTTGTCGAGGCTGGCCCCCTTCTTGCCAGTGAGTGGGTCGAACTCACTGATTTCCTCGATCTCGTCACCGAAGAAACTGACCCGCCAGGCCATGTCTTCGTAGTGTGAGGGGAAGATTTCGAGATTGTCGCCGCGTACACGGAAATTGCCGCGCGCGAAGCCAGCATCGTTTCGCTTGTATTGCAGCGCGACAAGCTTGCGGATCAGCTCGCGCTGGTCCACCGTCTCGTCTTTCTTGATGTCGAAGATCATGGCCGAGTAGGTTTCGACCGATCCGATACCGTACAGGCAGGACACCGAAGCTACGATGATCACGTCGTCGCGCTCCAGCAGCGCACGCGTGGCCGAGTGGCGCATCCGGTCGATCGCCTCGTTCACCGAGCTTTCCTTCTCGATGTAGGTGTCGGACCGCGGCACATAGGCTTCGGGCTGGTAATAGTCGTAATAGCTGACGAAATACTCGACCGCGTTTTCCGGGAAGAAGCTCTTGAATTCGCCATAAAGCTGCGCGGCGAGGATCTTGTTCGGCGCCAGGATCAGGGCAGGGCGCTGCAATTCCTCTATCACCTTCGCCATGGTGAAGGTCTTGCCCGAGCCGGTAACGCCGAGCAGCGTCTGGGTCTTTTCACCTTCTCGCGCGGAGGCGACGAGCTCCTTGATCGCGGTCGGTTGGTCGCCAGCGGGCGTATAATCGCTCACCAGCTTGAACTTGCGGCCACCCATCGATTTTTCGGGGCGCGCGGGCTTGTGCGGGACGAACTCGCCCGTGGTGTCGGGTTCTTCGAGGCCGCGCCTGATAACGAGTTCTGACATGTGCGCACATATGGGGAACGAACGGAGCGTGTGCAACGGCGGCTTGCGCACGCGCGGCTTGCTGCTAGCGTCGCACGACAAATCACGCGGAGAATTCCATGCGCATTACCCTGACCCTTGCCATTGCAACCATCGCGCTTGCCGCCTGTGGCAGTTCGAGCGATGCCGACACCGATGGCGATGGCACCGTATCCGCCGACGAGGTCGAAGCTGCGGCCGCGAAGGTGAAGCCGCTGGAACCGGGCGAATACAAGATGAACATGGAGCTGGTCGAACTGGTCGATCCGTCCATGAGCTCCGAGGATATCGCCAAGGCGAAGGAATTCATGAACGCCATGGCGAACGCGGCCCCTGCACGCTGTCTCAGCGAAGAAGAAGCGAGCAAGGGTATGATCGGCATCGCCGAGCAGTTGCAGAACGGCGATTGCACGATGGACAGCCTGACTTCCGATGCCGACGGGATGCAAGCCGCAATGACCTGCAAGGCAGGCGGCGGAGATGCGAAGATCACCATCGACAGCCAATCGACCGGAACTGCCAGCGAGATGACGATGACTGCCGTCGAACCGGTTGCCGGCAGCGAAGACACGAAACGCGTTGCCATGAAGGTCGGTATGACCCGCACCGGTGACTGCACCTGAAGCGAAGGGTTCCTGTTCAGGAAACCGCCATCGGCCTCGTGCATTCTCCTGAATGATGCAGACGCCGTCATTTCAGGAAACCCGCGAGGAAGTCAGCCGCAGGCTGGCACTTGCCGCAGAGCCGAGCCCGGATGACGCGCGCGGGCCACGCGCGCTCCTGCTGGCGAAGGAATTCCTCTGGCCCCTGGAGCCGGTGAAGCGCCGTTTCGAGGATTTCACCGCGACGCCTGCGGCAAACCCCAAGCGCGTGATGCTGCTGCCAGGATTCGGTGCGCACCCGGTCCGGATGCGCTGGATGGCCCGCAAGCTCGAGGATGCCGGGCACACGGTGAAACGCTGGGGCATGGGATATAATCTCGGCGCGACTGCTGACCGTTTCGCGAAAGTCGAAGAGCGCCTGATCGACCTCTATCACCGTCGCGGGGAGCCGATCGTGCTCGTCGGCTGGAGCCTCGGCGGCGTGATGGCGCGCGAGCTGGCCAAAAAGCACCCCGACAAGATCGCCAAGGTCGTGACGATGGGCTCTCCTTTCTCGGGCAGCCCGCGCGCGAACAACGGCTGGCGTGCCTACCAGGCAATTGCCGGACACCGTGTGGACGAGCCGGAAATCGAAACCGTCGTCAGCGAAAAGCCGCCCGTAGAAACGGTTGCTTTCTGGTCGCCGCGCGACGGCATCGTCCACCCGCGATCGGCCTGCGGGAGGCCCGGCGAACGCGACCGGGCGGTGGCCTTGCGGTGCACCCACATGGGCTTTGTCCTGACCCACGAAGCGGTTTCGGCGCTATTGTCGGAACTGGATCGCTCCTGAACCTTTAGTTTGTGAGGCGGGACGGTTAGTCCTGCGAAGGGCCGCGTCCTGCGGCTCGATGCAATCTCTGGGGGATCATGAGCGGCTCTGCCGACTTCTTCAACGAAATGCGCGAGCCGGACGGCTCGGTGCGCGACGCTTATTCGTCATACTGCGACTGGTACGACGAACAGGATGCAAAGCTGCTGAAGCGCAAGCATTCCGAAGCGGAGACCAATTTCCGCAAGACCGGGATCACCTTCAACGTCTACGGCGAGGACGAGGCCGAAGAACGCCTGATCCCGTTCGACATGGTGCCGCGGATCATCACCGCGAACGAGTGGCGCAAGCTGACCAAGGGGATCGAGCAACGCGTCAGCGCGCTCAATGCCTTCATGCACGATCTCTATCACCGCCAGGAGATCATCCGCGCTGGCCGGCTTCCGCAGCGCCTGCTGCGGGACAATGCTGCCTGGCTGCCCAACATGGTCGGATTTACACCTCCAGGCGGTGTCTACACCCACATCGTCGGCATCGACCTGGTGCGCACCGGACCGGACGAATTCTTCGTGCTCGAGGACAATGCGCGCACCCCGTCGGGCGTCAGCTACATGCTGGAAAACCGGGAAACCATGATGGCCATGTATCCCGAACTCTTCATGCGGGTGCCGGTCGAAAGCGTGTCCGATTATCCGCGTCGCCTGGCGAAGAGCCTGGCCGCCTGCGCTCCTGCCGCTGCCGGTGATCGCCCGGTCGTGGCGGTCCTGACGCCGGGCATCTACAATTCGGCCTATTTCGAACACGCATTCCTTGCCGACCAGATGGGCGCGGAGCTTGTCGAAGGTAGCGACTTGCGCGTGATCAACGGCCGCGTCGCTATGCGCACGACGAGCGGGTACAAGGCGGTGGACGTGATATACCGCCGGGTGGACGACGAATTCCTCGATCCGTTGACCTTCAATCCCGACAGCGTGCTTGGTGTACCGGGCATCATGGACGTCTATCGTTCCGGCGGCGTCACTATCGCCAACGCGCCTGGCACAGGGGTATGCGACGACAAGGCGATCTACTCCTTCATGCCCGAAATCGTCGAATTCTATACCGGCGAGAAACCGCTCCTGCCGAATGTCCAGACCTGGCGTTGCGCCGATGAGGACAGCCTCAAATACGTGCTCGACAACCTGGAAGAGCTGGTGGTCAAGGAAGTTCACGGTTCCGGCGGTTACGGCATGCTGGTTGGGCCGGCATCGTCGAAGAAGGAAATCGAGAAGTTTCGCGCGAAGCTGGTCGCAAACCCGTCCAACTACATCGCGCAGCCCACGCTCGCCCTGTCAACCTGCCCGATTTACACAAAGAAAGGCCTCGCCCCGCGCCACGTCGACTTGCGGCCTTACGTTCTCGTTTCGCCCGACAAAATCGACATCACACCCGGCGGCCTTACGCGCGTAGCGCTGGAAGAGGGATCGCTGGTCGTCAATTCGAGCCAGGGCGGCGGGACCAAGGATACCTGGGTGCTGAAAGACTGATGCTAGGCAGAACCGCAAACGGATTGTTCTGGATGTTCCGCTACCTCGAGCGGGCGGAGAACACTGCGCGTCTGCTGGATGCGGGAATGCGCATGGCGCTGACACGCGACCTGGTTACGGCTGAGGAGGAATGGCGCTCGGTCATCTCCACCGCCGGACAGCGTGCCTCCTATGAAGCGAAACACGGTACCTATACAGGCAGCCAGGTGTGGAACTTCATGTTGCGCGACAAATCCAACCCGGCCTCCGTCCTCGCGATGTTCGGACTGGTCCGGCAGAATGCGCGGCTCGCCCGCAACGCCATCAGCGGGGAGCTATGGGAAGCCATCAACGAAAACTGGCTGATCATCGACGAGCAGCTGAAGAAGCCGGTGGCGGAAAACCGGGTGCTCGACACCGTCGCCACTATCCGAAGGGCGGGAACGCTGGCTCATGGCGCCCTGGCCGGTTCCATGCTGCGGGACGAGGGCTACCATTTCGCCCGCGCAGGGACTTTCATAGAGCGCGCCGACAGCATCTCCCGCATTCTCGACATCAAGTACTACCTGCTCTTGCCGTCGCTATCTTATGTCGGATCCAGCCTCGACACAGGGCAATGGGACCAGGTGCTGCGCTCGGTCTCCGGCGATCGCGCCTATCGCTGGCTGAACGCCGGACAGATCGATGCGAAGGGCATTTGCGAGTTCCTTATCCTTGACCAACGTTTCCCGCGCAGCCTGGCCTTCTGCTATTGTGCCCTGCGCGATGATCTCGCGGCACTTGCCCGGCTGCACGGCGTCGAGGGTCAGAGCAATATGCTCATGCGCGATGCGGATACGCATCTCACCGATCTGACGATCGAAGATATCTTCGATCAGGGACTGCACGAATTCCTTGTCGAATTTACCCGGGACAATGCAGGAATCGCCGAAGCCATTTCAACCGATTACAGGTTCCTTGCCTGATGCGCCTTTCTATCCGCCACACCACCAGATACCGTTTCGGGCAGCCCGTCGTGCATGCATTGCAGCGACTGCGCCTGGTGCCCAAGCAAACGCAGGGGCAGGAAATCCTCGATTGGTCGATGGAATACGAAAACGCCCGCGAAGAGCTGCAATTCGAAGACCAGCATCACAACACGACGACGCTGATTGCGGTCGAACCGGGAACGCGCGAAGTGGTCGTCACGTGCAAGGGCACTGTCGACACTCATGACCATGCTGGTGTCATCGGGCGCCACGCCGGACACCTACCGCTGTGGAGCTTCCTGTCTCAGACATCGCTGACACGCCCGGGACCCGGCATCCGCAAGTTCCTCAAGGAGTTCGAGAGCGGCGGGGCAGCGGGGCTGGACCAGTTGCACGAAATATCGCGCCGCGTCCTTGAAGAGGTCGAGTACAAGATTGGATCGACCATCCCGAAGACCACCGCCGAAGAGAGCTTCGCGGCCAAGGCGGGCGTCTGCCAGGACCATGCCCATATCTTCATCGGCATGGCGCGTGCGCTCGACATTCCGGCACGTTACGTTTCGGGATATCTGATGATGAACGACCGGATCGAACAGGAAGCGACCCATGCCTGGACCGAAGCTTTCGTCGATGGACTGGGCTGGGTCGGCTTCGATGTTTCCAACGGGATAAGCCCCGATGCGCGCTACGTCAGGGTTGCCACAGGTCGCGATTATCGCGATGCGGCCCCTGTAACCGGCATCAGCTTCGGCAATTCGGAGCAGGTGCTGGAAGTCGACGTCTCGGTCGAACAGCAGCAAGTCCAACAATAGACGACGTTTTTTTTGGGATCGACATGACATATTGCGTAGGAATGGTGCTCGAAAAGGGCCTCGTGCTGATGAGCGACACCCGCACGAACTCGGGCGTCGACAACATCTCGGTCTTTCGCAAGATGTTCACCTGGCAAGTGCCCGGAGAGCGTATCCTGACGGTCATGACCGCAGGCAATCTGGCGACCACGCAAGCGGTGATCAGCCAGCTCGAAGAACGAACAAAGCAGCCCGATGACCGCGACAACGCGATCCTGAAGGCTCCCACCATGTTCCAGGTGGCGACCGAAATCGGCAAGCTCCTGCGCGAGATCATTTCGGATCGGCAGGGCGCCAATGGCGACCGGGGACGCGGGCGTTTTACCGCCTCGATCATCGTCGCGGGCCAGATCGCCGGCATGGAACCGCGCCTGTTCATGGTTTATCCCGAAGGCAATTTTATCGAGGCGAGCCTCGACACGCCTTTCTTCCAGATCGGTGAGACCAAGTACGGGCGACCGATCATCATTCGCGGCTATGACCGCACGATGAGCCTCGAAGACGGGGTAAAGTTGCTGATGGTCAGTTTCGATTCCACGCTGAAGGCCAACCTTTCCGTGGGCCTGCCGCTAGACCTCCAGGTCATCAAGCGCGATAGCTTCGAAGCGGGACACCAGCACCGCGTGACCCATGACGATCCCTATTTCCAGGCGATTTCGTCGAGCTGGGGCGATGCCTTGAAGAACGCGTTTCACTCGCTGCCGGACTACAGTTTCTACAACGGCGACGACTGACGCGGGAAAGCATCCATTTCGGATCAATTATTTCGCCGCGGTAATCGCCGGCGGTTCCCATATCTATCAATAGTTTGCATCCATATCCGTAGTCATCCGGAATGCGCATTGTCCCTTATGCTGCCAGCATTGCGGACATGGAACAGCGACAGACACTTCACATCGTAGACGGCTCGACAAGGGCGCGTGCTGCGCAGGCCCACATCGGTTTCGGGATGGGGCACCATTGCGAAGTCTACGCCGATGTCGCCGAGCTTCTGGCGTCCTCGCCCGAAAGTGGCTTGGTTCTGGCCCGAGACGACGAGGATCACGGTACCGTGGCTGTCGTACTGCGCAGCCTGGCTTCGAGAGGGATATGGCTGCCGGTAGTGGGCACGTCGGTAGACCCGCGACCCGGCCGTGTGGTCGCCGCCATCAAGGCAGGGGCCCTCGACTATTTGCGGCTTCCCTTCGAATTCAGCCGCCTGAGCGAGGCGATCGCGCGGATTGCACAGGAAGCGGAGGCTTATGGCGCTGCGAGACGCAAGATGATCGAGGCACGCAGCAGGATCGCATCCCTATCGCCGCGCGAACGCGAAGTGCTCGACTGGCTGGCCGAGGGACGCAGCAACAAGATGATCGCGCGCGAATTGGAGATCAGCCCGCGAACGGTCGAAATCCACCGGGCAAACATGATGAATAAGCTTGGTGCGCACCACGCTGCCGAAGCCGTTCGGCTGCGGATCGAGGCGCATCTTGACGGCGCACAGACTTACGCAGCCTGAGCGGATTACGTTTCGAGCCTGCGGGTCGCACCGACAGGCGGGTCAGCGGCAAAAGGAACCGCGGCCGAATTCCAGGTGGAGGTGATCGCGATGGGCCGCGTTGTAATCGGGTCCCAGAACGGTCCCGAACCGCTTGCACGCGCTGGAGTGGATTGTTCGCAGGAACTGCCGCTCCGCCGGTGAGGCGTTCCACCCGCTCTGGACGGTAATTCTTCGGCCATCGTTCAATACGAAGGCGGACACATCGACCGCCTGCGCGCGCGAATGGGCGGAAAGTCGGTTCGTGCCCGCGACATTGCGGCAGGAATAGCTGCCCATCGTCTCGATCCGCTCAAGACCGCTGCCAAGGATCTGGCGAGCTGCGCGATCGACGCCGAACCGCGCCCAGGCGGCGAAGTCCTTGGCGACAGGGCAGGCGACCGTCGTGAGATTGGTGACATCGAAGCGACCAGTGTCACCGTGCAGGGCGCTGAGACGCACCGTATTTTCCGTGGAGCAGCTACCGGCCTGAAGCTTGTCGGGCAGGGGCGAGAATTGCGCGCGCGTGCTGCCGAGCTCGGCAAGGCATTGCAGCGCTTCTCCGGTCGGTTGAGGCAGAGTTTGAGCGGAGCTGGTGGGACGTGAAGGCGCCGCGCCGCCGCGCTCCGGAACGGCGCCGCACGCGGCCAGTGCCAGGGCTGCCAGCGATGCTGATAAGGCTGCGATCCTCATGCTACAGAAGGCTACATCGGCTCTGACAGCGGAGCAAGGGCGCGGATTATTCAGGCGCGAGCACCTGTTCCCAGAGTTCGATTTTCACCCCGTCAGGATCGAGCAGCCAGGCAAATTTGCCATAGCCTTCATCGACGCTGTCCAGGACATCGACACCCTTGCCCTTCAGCTGCGCGACGAAAGTGTCGAGATCGTCGACCCGCAGATTGATCATGAATCCGCCGCGCCCCGGCTTGAGATACTGGTCGTCCTTGAAATGGCTGATCAGCGAATAGGGCTTTTCGCCGGTCTCCTCGCTCCAGTTGAGCTGCGGTCCGTAATTACCGTCGATGCCCAGCGTTTCGCGATACCAGGCGCGGGTCGCTTCCGGGTCTTTCACCACGTAGAAGACGCCGCCCAATCCTGTAACCTTGGCCATCTGGGCCTCCTTTCAATAACCGCTTGCCTGTCCGTCCTTGCGCATCTCGGTAGCCCCGGTCAGCACGCCGGTTTCGGGGTCACGCGCGATCGCCTGGTACCCGCCGAACATGATGCCGTTCGAGACGACCTCGACCTTGTGTCCCATCGCACGCAAAGCTTCGACGGTTGCGGCCGGAATACCCGGTTCGACATGCAGCGTGCCTAGCGGGTCGGCGGAGGGTCCCTCCAGCGCTTCTGTCGGCTGTCTTCCGCCGTCGTGATTGAGCCGTGCGGCATCGCCTGCCTCCTGCAGGTTCATGCCATAATCGACGATGTTGACCAGCACCTGCACATGCCCCTGCGGCTGCATTCCGCCGCCCATCAGGCCAAGCGTCATGAACGGCTTCCCATCCTTCTTAACAAAGGCGGGGATGATGGTGTGGAAGGGGCGCTTGCCCGGCTCGTAGGCATTGGGATGGGCCGGATCGAGGCTGAATAGTTCTCCTCGATCCTGGAACATGAAGCCTGTACCGGGCGCCACAAGCCCGCCGCCCATGCCGCGATAGTTCGACTGGATCAGGCTGACCATCATCCCACTGCCATCGACAACGGTGAGATATGTGGTGTCGCCTTCACCCTCCAGTTTCGGCTCGCCGGGCCCAAATTCCGGCACCGCACGCGCCGGATCGATTAGGTCGAAACGTTCGCGACCATACTCTTCACTCAGCAATTCCTCGGGGAACCGCGCGAAGTCGGGGTCGGCATAGAAGCGGGCGACATCGGCATAAGCCAGCCGCTTGGCTTCGGTGATGTAGTGCAGGACTTCGGGGCTTCCGCGTTCCCATTGCGAGAGGTCGACGTTCTTCAGGATGTTGACCATCTGGAGAGCGGCGAGACCCTGGCTATTGGGCGGCAATTCGCACAGCTCGTATCCGTTCTTGTAGAGCGCGCAGGCGGGCTCCACCCAATCGCTTTCGTGGTCGGCGAAATCCTCGCGCGTAAAGGCGCTGCCCTGCGCTTGCAGGTAGGCGACCATCACATCGGTCAGCTCGCCGTCGTAGAAGGCGTCGCGCCCATCGCGGCCGATGGCCTCCAGAGTGTTCGCAAGGTCGGGATTACGGAACATCTCTCCTGCCTCGGGTGCGGTCCCGTCGGAGAACCAGACTTTGCGGGCGTTGTCGAACTCGAAGGGATAGGCCTCTTGCCGGGCCGTGTAGGCTCGCAGCGAGCGGTCGAGATACATGGCGATGACCGGTGCGATCGGGTGGCCTTCGCGGGCGTAGGAGACGGTGGGAGCAAGCACGTCGCTCATCGCCAGCTTGCCGAAACGTTCGTGCATGGCGAACCACGCATCCACCGTGCCGGGGATGGTGACAGGCAGGGGGCCGACCGGCGGCAGGCTGTCCGCGCCATCCAGCTTCTCGAGCAATTGGTCGAGCGTCTGTCCCTTAGGTGAGCGGCCCGACCCGTTGATACCGTACAGCTTCCCGCTTGCCGGATCGTAGACGATGGCAAACAGGTCGCCGCCGATGCCGTTTCCGGTAGGCTCCATCAGGCCGAGCGCGGCATTGGCAGCAATAGCCGCATCGACTGCGCTGCCGCCCGCCTTCAGGATATCGAGCGCGATTTGCGTCGCCAGCGGATGAGCCGTTGCGGCCATGCCGTTTTGTGCAATCACGGGGCTGCGCGACCAGTTTGCGCCGACCGGCCTGCCACCCGCACCGATCTGCTCTTCTACTGGGCGTTCTTCGGTCTGATCCTGCGCGGTCGACGGAACCGCGACCAACGCCAGTGCCGTGGCTCCTGCCAGTATCGCTCGCATCTCACTCTCCAATTCGTTTGGAGAGCGGTGTGGAACGCCTTTCTCAGGCTTGCAAGGGGGCTGCGGATTTCGCGGTCGCCTTGCTGACCAGCCAGATCGCAACCCATGCCGCGATGAAGCCGGGGACGATCTCGTAAAGGCCGCCGTCAAACCCGGGCAGGGCGGAGTTCCAGCCCAGCGCGATCCAGCCCATTACGACCGCCGCACCGGTCACCAGCCCGGCCACCGCGCCTGCGCCCGTCATCCGGTCCCAGGTGAGCGACAGGATGATCAGCGGGCCGAATGCTGCGCCAAAGCCGGCCCATGCATTCGAGACGAGGCCCAGGACCTGGCTTTCGGGATCGCTGGCGATCCAGATGGCGGCCAGCGCCACCAGCGCCACGCAGATCCGGCCGACGTTCACGCTCTCGCGTTCGCTCGCCTGCTTGCGGAAGAACAGCTTGTAGAAGTCTTCCGTCAGAGAAGACGAGGCCACCAGCAATTGCGAACTGATCGTCGACATGATCGCGGCCAGCAGGGCTGCCAGCAGGAAACCGGTAATCAGTGGATGGAACAGAAGGTTCGCAAGGACGATGAAGATCGTTTCGGGGTCGTCCACAACGATGCCGTTACGCTCTGCGAAGGCACGTCCGGCAATGCCGATACCGATGGAGCCGAGCAGGGCCACCCCCATCCACGTCATGCCGATGTTGCGCGCATTCTTCACCTTGGCGACCGTGTCGATGGCCATGAAACGCACGATAATGTGCGGCTGGCCGAAATAGCCGAGGCCCCAGGTCACGGCGCTGATGAAGCCGAGCAGGGTCAGGCCCTGCGTCAGGCTCAGGAAACCGGGAACGTCGACTTCGGTAAGCGATCCGCCTGCGCTGCCGCCTTCGCCGAACATCACGACCAAGGGCATGATGACGAGTGCGGTGACCATGATCAGGCCCTGCACGAAATCGGTGAGGCTTACGGCGAGGAAACCGCCGACCATCGTGTAGCCCAGCACGACCAGCGCGGTGATCCAGATGCCGAGCATGTAGTCGCTCATCCCTGCGTCCGGCAGCAATCCGGCGAAGCTCGTCTCGAACAGCTTACCACCCCCGACGAGGCCAGCAGCGGTATAGACCGCGAAGAATACCACGACGATCAGGGCGGAAATTACCCGCAGGGCCACTGCCTTGTCGGGGAAACGATTGGCGAGGAATTCGGGGATCGTCAGCGCATTGCCCAGTTCTTCGGTCTGTTTGCGGAGGCGCGGGGCAACGATGATCCAGTTGAACAGCGCACCCACGAAAAGTCCGATGCCGATCCAGGCCTCCACGAGACCCGCCGCATAAAGCGCGCCCGGAAGCCCGAGCAGCAACCAGCCGCTCATGTCGCTAGCCCCCGCGGATAGCGCGGCAACCGATGGCGACAGGTTGCGACCGGCGAGGAGATAGCCCTCGCTGGTGTCGGTGGAACGGCGCCAGGCCCACAGGCCGATGCCGATCATGAGGACGAAATACAGGGTAAGCGAGATGAGTGTTCCGGTTTGCATGGGCGTGCTGGTAACAAATGCAACCGGTGCTGGCTACCGTAGCCCGGGAAGGCCCCGCTGGAGCGGACCGGGGTCGGTCAACTCTGCAGGGCATTCGAGGACTTGGCTCAGGGGCCGGCCGCGCGGTTTGACCGCGGCTAGATCATGATCCGTAGGAATCCACAGCGTCGAACAGGGCCGTAACTGCAGACCGCTCTTCCACCGACAGTTCCGGGCGCCATATCTCGAAGATGAGGACGACACGGTCCCTTGTTCCGCGGTTCACCGCTTCGTGAAGGATGGAATCGTCGAAGGTCAGAAGTGTACCTTCATGCCATTGCCGGTCTTCACCGCCCACGCGGAACATGCATCCTTCGGGCACGATTAACGGCAAGTGGCACACCAGCCGGATGTTGAGCAGGCCCAGGTGCGGTTCTATCGCTGCGCCGGCGGCCAGCTTGGAAAACATGATTTGCGGAGCGCGCTTGTCGAGCTTGAGCAGGTCGACCTTCTCAAGCGCCTTCATGGTCAGGGGGCACTGTTGTGCGTTCTCGGGAATTTCCTTCCCGCTTTCCCATAATGTGAGACTGCTCCAGTCGGGATTATCCAGCAGCCCATGTTTGGGCGGCCGTGTGGGATCGCTGTAGAGGTAGGGTCTGAATCCGTCTGCCCGCTCCATCAAGGGCAGCAGCTCATCCCGGATTTCTGCCGATCGGCTCTCGAGCTCGCTCGCCCAACCGAATTCGCTGTTCTCGTAATATCGCCGCTGGGGCAAGTCGGGGTAAAAGAAGCTGCGCGGGTTCTGCAATTCAGATTGGGCCGCGCGGCGGCCCATCAGGATATCGACTGCCTTGGCGAAGCGGGGCGGACGGCTCCCGGGACCGAAGCCAGCTTTCGCAAGCGAGCTTTCCAGATAGTCCTGAAAGCGAAGTGCCAGCCGCTGGACCGCCTCCTGGGCCCGGCCCAACTCGGCGGCGGAGACCGCGCCGGGGTTCGCCGCCGATGCCTTTAGTGCAGCCTGGTAAAAGGCATTGGCAGTCTTGTCATCGCCCGCAGCGACACGAAAATCAGCCTTGCGGATAAGCGCGCCGACATTGGCCGGCTGGGACGCGATAATCCGGTCGATTGCTGCTTCATCGTCGCTCGCCACAGCGCATGCTCCCCTGCATTCCCATCATTGACTGCAGGAGTAGCGAAGGCGGTGACCGGTTCCAAGACCGCATTGTCACCGCCATGCTTGCGCTGCGTGTCCCGCAGTCGTGCTTTTCGTCAGCCCTGAGCGGCGCGCTTGGCGCGCTTGCGCTCGTGCGGATCGAGGATGGCCTTGCGCAGGCGGATGTTCTCCGGCGTCACTTCGACCATCTCGTCGTCGTCGATATAGGCGATGGCCTGTTCCAGCGTCATCACGCGGGGCGGGGTGAGGCGGATGGCATCGTCCTTGCCGGTCGAACGGAAGTTCGTCAGCTGCTTCGACTTCATCGGGTTTACTTCGAGATCGTCCGGCTTGGCGTTTTCGCCGATGATCATGCCTTCGTAGATCTTGGCATTGGCACCGATGAACAGTTCGCCGCGTTCTTCAAGCATGTTCAGCGCATAGGCCGCTGCTTCGCCCGGGACCATGGAGATCAGCACGCCGTTTTGACGGCCTTCGATTTTGCCACGGAACGTGTCGTACTTCTCGTAGAGGCGGTTCATGATGCCCGTACCGCGCGTGTCGGACAGGAATTCGCCATGATAGCCGATGAGGCCGCGCGAGGGGGCCGAGAAAGTGATGCGGGTCTTGCCGACGCCGCTGGGGCGCATTTCGGTCAGTTCGCCCTTCCGGCGCTGCATCTTTTCCACAACCGTGCCCGAATGCTCGTCATCGACGTCGATGACGACGGTTTCGAACGGCTCCATGCGCTGTCCGTTCTCTTCACGGAACAGGACGCGCGGGCGGCTGATGCCGAGCTCGAAGCCTTCGCGGCGCATCGTTTCGATGAGGACGCCGAGCTGCAATTCGCCGCGGCCTGCAACTTCGAAGCTGTCCTTGTCCGCACTTTCGGTGATGCGGATTGCGACATTGGTTTCCGCTTCGCGATAAAGGCGATCGCGGATCATCCGGCTGGTTACCTTGGTGCCTTCGCGGCCAGCAAGCGGACTGTCGTTGACAGTGAACTGCATGGCGAGCGTCGGCGGATCGATCGGCTGCGCTTCGATTGGCGTCTTCACGCTGGGATCGGCGATGGTGTTGGAGACGGTCGCCTTTTCGAGGCCCGCAAGCGCGATGATATCGCCCGCGACAGCGCTTTCGACCGGTACGCGTTCGAGCCCGTCGAAGGCCATCAGCTTGGTGGCGCGGCCCACTTCGATAACCTTTCCATCGGCGTCGAGCGCGTGGATCGGATCATTCAGTTTCACGGAGCCCGACTGGACGCGGCCGGTCAGGACGCGGCCCATGAAGTTGTCGCGGTCGAGCAGGGTGGCAAGGAAGCTGAAAGGTGCTTCGGTGTCGAGGCCCGGTGCGGGCACGTGGTCTACGATCAACTTGAACAGTGGCTCGAGGTCGCCCGAACGCGCGGTTTCGTCGTTGCTGGCATAGCCATCGCGGCCCGAGGCCCACAGGCTCGGGAAGTCGAGCTGGTCATCATTCGCGTCGAGCGAGGCGAAGAGGTCGAACACTTCGTCAAGCACTTCCTGCGGACGCGCATCGCCGCGGTCGATCTTGTTGACGACTACGATCGGGCGCAGGCCGAGGCCCAGCGCCTTGCCGGTGACGAACTTGGTCTGCGGCATCGGACCTTCGGCGGAATCGACCAGCAGGATAACGCCGTCGACCATGCTCAGGATGCGTTCGACTTCGGCGCCGAAGTCGGCGTGGCCCGGGGTGTCCACGATATTGATACGCGTGCCGTTCCACTCGACGCTGGTGCACTTGGCGAGAATCGTGATGCCACGTTCTTTTTCCAGGTCGTTGGAGTCCATCGCACGCTCTTCGACGCGCTGGTTTTCGCGGAAGGTGCCGGACTGGCGGAAGAGCTGGTCGACCAGCGTGGTCTTGCCGTGGTCGACGTGGGCGATGATCGCCACGTTGCGTAGATCGCGGGACATGATTTTGCTTTCGTAAGGGTATCGGAGCGGCGGGCACGGATTCGGCTCTGCCAATTCGAGCGCGCCCCTAGCTTAGATGCTGCAATGCGGCAAGCTTTTGAGAGTGTGACTCAAACAGCACACCTGTCCGAACGCAACCGATCTGCCGCGCTAAATGCTTGTATGGAAACGACCAGCGCAATAATTCGACACCAGCTTGCGTGATTGTGGGGACTACGCAGCCGACCAAGTTATGGTTTTGAGAGAGGATTATTCATGAATTTCAATCGTTTCGGCCGGAAAGCGGCCGTTCGTACAGTCCTGTTGGCCGGTGCCGCAGCTATTACGCTGCCGAGCGCCGCCGTCGCGCAGGACCAGCAAGTCGCAGAGCCCGACGCCGATGAAATGGCGCTCGAGACCGAAGAGCAGGATATGGGCAACGTCATCGTTGTGACTGCGACCAAGCGCGAACAGACGCTGCAGGAAGTCCCGGTTTCGGTTTCGGTTACTTCGGGCGAAGTCATCGAGCAGGCGCAGATCCGCGACGTTCTCGATCTCCAGACCGTTGCGCCTTCGCTGCGCGTCAGCCAGCTCCAGAGCTCGTCGAACACCACCTTCTTCATCCGCGGCTTCGGTAACGGCGCCAACAACTTCGGTCTCGAACCGTCGGTCGGCGTCTTCATCGACGGCGTCTTCCGTTCGCGTACCGCAGGCGCTCTTTCCGACCTCGCCAACGTCCAGCGTATCGAAGTCCTCCGCGGTCCCCAGTCGACCCTGTTCGGCAAAAACGCATCGGCCGGTGTCATCTCGGTCGTCACACGCGAACCGCAGTACGAACTCGGCGGCAGCGTCGAGGCGGTATACGGCAATCTCAACCAGATCATCATCAAGGGTGACCTCACTGGCCCGATCGGCGAAAATCTCGCGTTCTCGGTCGACGGTTCCTACAATAAGCGCGATGGTTACGGGCGGATCGTCAACCTCGATGCTGACCTGAACGATCGCAACCGCTGGTCCGCCCGCGGCCAGTTGTTGTTCGAACCGACCGCAGACCTCAAGTTCCGCCTTATCGGCGACTACAGCCGTATCGACGAAGTCTGCTGTACTGTCGGCAACGTCCGCAACGGTCCGACCGGCGCAGCGATCTTTGCGCTCGGTGGTGCGATCGATCGTGAAAACCTGTTCAGCTACGATACCTACCTCAACCGTGAGCCGGTCAACGAAGTGGACAACTACGGCGTTTCGCTGCAGGCCGACTGGAACGTCGGCGCGCTGACCGTGACGTCGATCACGGCCTATCGCGAACTGGACAACTTCTTCGACCAGGACATCGACTTCACCAGCGCCGACCTCGCCAGCGAAGTTCGCGCTCAGGACGTCCAGACCTTCACCCAGGAACTGCGCGTGTCGTCTGACTTCGACGGTCCGTTGAATTTCCTGCTCGGCGGCTACTACTTCGACGAAAGCATCAACCAGGAAAGCGAACTGCAGACCGGTTCCGATTTCCGTGGCTATGGTGAATTCCTCGGTGCATTTATCGCCCAGGACCCGACCTTCTCGTTCAACACCATCGAAGGTGCGCTCGGCCTGCCGCAGGACAGCATCTTCAACACGCCGCTCCTGACCAGCGAAGCATATTCGATGGACAACAAGGCGTGGTCGATCTTCGGCCAGGTGGACTTCGAGGTTCTTGAAGGTCTCGTCCTCACCGGCGGGTTCAACTACACGGACGACAAGAAGGACTTTGCACTCAGCCAGGTCTCCTATGACCCGCTCGCAAACGTCAATCTCGTCGATGCGGTCATCGTCGGCCAGATCGCCGGTGCCCTCGGCATTTCGCCGGCGGATGTGACGCCGGCCGTGATCCAGGGCTTCGCAAGCAATCCGGCAACTGCGCCTATCTTCGGTGCAATCGCCGCTGCTGCGACCGACCCCACGGTCAACCCGCTGCTGGGCCTTCAGGCATTCCAGTTCCAGCCGCCGTTCGTCGACCTGCCGAACTCGATCGAAGACGGCCGCACGCGTGACGACGATTTCTCGTACACTCTGCGTCTCGCCTACGACGTCACGCAAGACCTGAACGCCTACATCAGCTACGCGACTGGCTTCAAAGCCAGCTCGGTCAACCTGTCGCGCGATTCACGCCCGGCATTCGGTGACTACATCCCGGGTCCGTTCGGTAGCCAGATCCTGGCGCCGTCCTCGCCGATCCTGAACGCTGGACTCGCTGTTCCCAACCTGACGACGGGTTCGCGCTTCGCTGGTCCGGAGCAGGCAAAGGTCTGGGAAGTTGGCCTCAAGGCACAGTTCGACCGCATGGGCTTCAACCTGGCTGTGTTCGACCAGTCGCTCGAAGGCTTCCAGGACTTCCTTTTCACCGGCACCGGCTTCCAGCTGACGAATGCGGGTGAACAGTCGGTTCGCGGTTTCGAATTCGACACGACGATCAACCCGGTCGATCCGCTGGTCCTGACCTTCGCAGTGACGCACCTCGATCCGCTGTTCGACAGCTTCGTCGACGGTCCGGCTGGTGATCTTTCCGGTCAGCGTCCTGCAGGTATTCCTGCGTGGAACATCGCCACCTCGGCGACCTACACGCATGAATTCGGCCTGTCGGGCAACCGCCTGGTCACCCGTCTCGACTACAACCACACCAGCAATACGCAGATCCTCAACGCAATCGGCGGCTTCGGCTCCGACGAGGCTGCGCGTGCGGTTGCCCGCGACTATCGCCGCGAGATCAACCTCGTGAACGCGTCCACGACGTTTGCGATGGAGAACGGTCTGGAATTCGGCCTGTGGGCACGTAACCTGCTGAACGACCAGTACATCGGCACCCTGTTCCCGAGCGTTGCTCAGGAAGGTTCGATCTCGGGTTACCCGAGCGCACCGCGCACCTACGGCGGCGTGGTACGCTTCCGCTTCTAAGCGGCGAGCACCCCTGAAACAAGGAGAAGGGGGCTTTCGAGCCCCCTTTTTCATGCCATTCATAATTCAGGTGCTGCCGGTCCCATTGCGGGACGCGTGGATCGATGTCCCGGAATCGTCACAGCAGGTAGGTTATAGGGGAAATGCGACCCGAGGGTTTGTCCCCTGACGAACCTAGCCTTGATCCCCCGCCTCAGAGCGGGGGATTTTCTTTTACAGCGCCCTCAGGGCTTGTGCGGGCTTAGCCTTCAGCAAGGGAAGCGATCCGCCCACGGCGAAGACCAGCACGGTTACAAGCCCGAGCCCGAGCACTGCCAGCACCTCGCCCCAATCGGGCAGCCAGTCGAACTCGAATAGCTGGGTTACCACGAGCCATGCGGTAAGGCTGCCAAGCCCCAGCGCCACGAGTGCGAGCGCTCCTGCAAGAAGAGCATATTCGATCAGCTGCATGACCAGCACCTGGCGCCGGTCCGCGCCCAATACGCGCAGGACGACCGTGTCATAGGTGCGCGAGGCCCGCGCCGCAGCAATCGCGCCAAGCAGCACTGCAAGACCTGCCAGAACCGCCACGCTCGCCGCGGCAAGCGTCGCCAGTCCGACCTGTTCGAGGATTGTGCGCACCTGCTGGAGGACACCACCCACCTCGATTACCGAGGTCGACGGCAATTCGCGCACCAGCGCCTGCAGAAGCGGGCCTTTCGGCGTGCCTTCGGCCAACTCAACCGTCGCCGCGAGGTTGTGCGGCGTATCGCGCAAGGCATTCGGGCTCAGCACGAAGACGTAATTGAAACCCATGCTTTCCCAGTCGACCTGGCGGAGGCTCGCGATCTGGGTTTCCACTTCCACGCCTAGCACGCCGAACGTCAGCCGGTCGCCGATTCCAAGGCCAGCCGCCTGCGCGAATTCCTCGTCGATCGAAACCAGCGGCGGCCCGTCATATGTCGCGTCCCACCATTGCCCTTCGGTCAGGCTGTTTCCCGGGGGAACGGCGTTGGCATAGGTAAGGCCGCGTTCGCCGCGAAGAGCCCACGCACCATCGGGGATTTCCTCAAGCTCGGAAGTCCGCGTCATGTCGCCTTCGGATCCGAAGGCGAGCACCGAACCGCGCAGCGCGGGAACGGTCCGTATCTCGGCGTCCGGGTCCGTCTGCAGGATCAGTTCGCTGAAGCGCTCTTCCTGTTCGCGCGGGACGTCGAGCACGAAATAGTCGGGAGCCTGCGCAGGTACGCGCTTTTCGATATTGCCATCGATGGCGCTTTGCACCGCCGCCAGGAGTACGAAAGACGCAAGGCCGAACCCCAGCGCGGTGACCAGAGCACCGGTGCTCGAACCGGGGCGATGGATATTGGCCAATGCCGTGCGGGCGATGGGGCTGGTTGGACGCGGCAGGGCAGCGGCGATCTTGCGAATGGCCCATCCCAGCAGCGCCAGAAGTGCCAGGACCACAGCCGCACCGAGGAGAAAACCGCCGGAAAGTAGGGGCTGGCTGGCCGTTACGAGCGCAAGTCCGACGATAGCAGCAAGACCCGCGATCACCACCAACAAGGCAGAGCGGTCGCGCGCCAGCGGGGCGATGTTCGATCGCATCAATGCCATCGCAGGGAAATGCCGTGCCCGCATCAGCGGAGGGGCCGCGAAGACAAGCGCGACAAGGAGTCCATAGGCCGTGGCGAGGAGCAGGGCGCCCGGATCGAAGACGAAGCCCGTATCGACCGGCAGCAACCCTTCCAGCGCCGGTGCGAGCAGCGGTACGACGGCGACGCCGACAGCAAGCCCGGCGATGCTGCCAACTGCGGCGGCTGCGAATATCTGCAACGAATAAATGCGCGCGATGTCGCGGCTCGTCGCTCCGAGTATCTTGAGGGTGGCCACCGACTGGCGCCGCGCGTCGAGATAGGATGATACGCCTCCGCCGATGCCGATCCCTGCAATCACCAAGGCCGCAAGGCCAACGAGGGTCAGGAACTCGCTCATCCGGCTGACGAAGCGGTCGGTGCCAGGGGCCGCGCGGTCGGCAGTGTCGATATCGAAACCGGCCTCGGGGAAACGCGCCTCGAGGTCTTCTTCCGTCGCTTCCAGGTCGCGGGATGCGTCGAAGGCGACCCGCGTCTTGCTCTGGTACATGGCACCGGGGGCGAGCAATCCGGCCCGCTCCGGTAGGGATTCGGGCACGATGATGGTCGGGCCCAGCTGGAAGCCTTCGCCTAGCCTGTCCGGCTCATCTTCGATGATTCCGGCCACCTGCAGTGTCTCGGTACCGATCAGGAAGGTGTCGCCCGTCTCCAGGCCAAGGCGGTCGGCGGCACCGGGCGCAATATAGGCATCGTTACCCGTAGGAGCGCCGACTTTGCGCCCGCCTTCCAAAACCAGTTCGCCATATAGCGGGTAAAGCTCGTCAACGGCCTTCAGTTCGATCGGCGCGGCATTGTCGTCCTTGCGCGCCATGGCTTGCAGGCGTGTGCCCGCCGATACCGTGCCTAGTTCTTCCAGGGCCGCGCGTTCATCCTCGTTGAGGGAACGCTGCCACAGTTCGACCTGTAGGTCGCCGCCGAGGAATTGCTGGCCATTGGCCGCCAGTTCACGCTCGATTGCAGCGGTCAGCGTGCCGATCGCGGCGAGGGCTGCCGTACCGAGGAAGATGCATACCAGCAGCAGGCGCAGGCCCTTGAAGCGGGTATTGAGATCGCGTCGTGCGATCCGCCAGGCGGTCGACCAGCTCATGCGGCGGTATCGCTCGCGATGCGACCGTCACCCAGCGTCAGGACGCGCTCGCAATGGTCGGCAAGGTCCGGATCATGGGTGATAACCAGCAGTGTCGCGCCGGTTCCGGCCCGGCGGGCGAACAGGAGTTCCACGATCTCGTGGCCCGTTGCCGCGTCGAGATTTCCGGTCGGTTCGTCCGCAAAAATGAGATCGGGACGCGATGCGATGGCGCGGGCGATCGCCACGCGTTGCTGCTCTCCGCCGGAAAGTTGTTGCGGGTAGTGGTCGAGGCGGTGGCCCAGACCGACTGCTTCGAGTTCCGCCTTGGCGCGCTCCTGCGCATCGCTTTCGCCGGCCAGTTCCATCGGTGTCGCCACGTTTTCAAGCGCAGTCATCGTCGGCAGGAGGTGAAATGCCTGAAGCACAATGCCGATGCGGCCGCGGCGCGCACGGGCAAGGTCGTCTTCGTCCATCGCGGCAAAATCCTGGCCGGCAACGCTCAGCGTGCCGCTTGTCGCGCGTTCCAGCCCCGACAGCACCGCCATCAGCGAGCTCTTTCCCGAACCCGACGGGCCGAGCAGGGCGACGGTCTCCCCATGCTTGATAGTGAGGTCCAGCCCCTTGAGGATTTCAACGGGGGCCTGGGTGGAGCCGAGGGTGAGGCGCAGGTCGCGAGCGCAAATCGCATCTTGAGAAGTGGTCACGCGGCTGCGATGGCAGATGGCACAGCAACTCTCAAGGAAGTCCGCCGATGGTTCTGCGTAGTTTGTCGATGCTTGCCGCCGCCCTGTCCCTTGCCGCCTGTGGCAGCGAGGCCGAAACCGTCGATCGGACGGGTGATACGAGCGCTGCCGCACCGAATGCCGAGGCAATCGAGGTGGCGGGGCCGGAACGGCATATCCTCGCCTTCGGTGACAGCCTGTTCGCGGGGTATGGGGTGGGTCTGGAGAACAGCTATCCGACCGAACTGGAGAGAGCGCTGCGCCAACGCGGCATCAATGCGCAGATGGTGAACGCCGCCGTATCGGGCGAAACCAGCGGTGCAGGCGCAAAGCGCCTATCCTTCGCCCTTGATGCGCAGGAAGTGAAGCCGGACCTCGTCCTGCTGGAGCTTGGCGGCAATGACATGCTGCGCGGGCTTTCGCCCGAACAGACCCGCAAGAATTTCGAGAGCATGCTTGGCGAATTGCGCCAGCGTGACATTCCCGTCGTATTGATGGGCATGCGTGCTCCGCCGAATTACGGGCCGGAATACCAGCAGGACTTCGACGAGCTCTATCCCGAACTGGCGGAGGAATACGGCGCGACGCTGGTCCCGTTCTGGCTTGAGAGCATCTACCAGGATCCCTCGCTTTTCCAGGATGACCGCATCCACCCCACGAACGAAGGGATCGATCGTCTGGTGGAGGCGACTGTAGAGCGGATCGAAGCGGCTATTCCTGCCAAGGATTAGATACGCGTGACCTCGCCGCCCTCGACCCGCCAGGTTGCGGCTTGCGGCGCGATGGTTTCGAAGGGCGCGAGTTCGGTGCCTGTCATCCAGACCTGCGCACCGCTGGCGGAAAGTTGATCGAACAAGGCTGCGCGCCGGATCGGGTCGAGGTGCGCGGCGACTTCGTCCAGCAACAGGACACCGCTGCGACCTTTGGCGGCCAGTGCGGCATGCGCGAGCGTTATCGCGACGAGCATGGCCTTCTGTTCTCCGGTCGAACTCTGCGCGGCAGGTACGCGTTTTGCTGCGTGGATCACTTCCAGCTCGTCACGATGTGGGCCGGTGAGCGTGCGCTGCGCCGCGCGGTCGCGTGTGCGGTTCTCGAACAGGGATTGCGACAGGGCGTCTGCATTGTCGGCTCCGCCCGGAGCATAGGTGAGGGCAGGGCGGGCAAAGGGCTCGGCAGGCATATGCGCGATGCTGGCCACCAAGGTATCGACCAGTGCAGCGCGTCCGGCGATAAGGCGTCCGCCGTGTTCGACCATCTGCGCCTCGATCGCTTCGAGCCATGAACTGTCCGGTGCGCGGTCGTCTGCCAGCAGCCGGTTGCGTTCGCGCAGCGCCGCTTCGTAGCGCGATGCATGGCTGGCGTGCGCCGGGTCGAGGGCGAGGGCCATGCGGTCCATGAATCGCCTGCGATCGGCGGCGGGGCCGGTGAACAAGCCATCCATTGCGGGTGTGAGCCACGTTAGCGCGAGCCACTCCCCGAGCGCAGAGGCGGTGGCTTCGGCACCGTTGATCCGGACCTTCCGGCGACCGGGATTGTCGCTTTCCGTATAGGTGCCGAGGCGAACGCTTTCACCTTCCTGCGAGAGATCTGCACCGATTGCGAAGCCCGTCGCAGCGCCGTGGGCCACCATGTCGACCAGTGCCGCGCGCCTCAGTCCCCTTCCGGGCGCGAGCAGGGACAGCGCCTCCAGGACATTGGTTTTGCCCGCACCGTTCTCGCCAACCAGCAGGTTGAAACGCGCCGTATCCACCAGGTCGGTAGTGGCATGGTTGCGAAACTGGGTGAGGGAAATGCGCTCGAGCATGGGCCCGAAAGCGTTAGCGCGGGGTGCCTCCTACCGCCAGCAATTTGGCGAAATCCAAATGTTGGCGAAATTTCCCAACCTTTCGGATTGATGAACGAAACCTGTCTGGCAGATTAAGCGGACATCCGCAGAAATCTGCCGTTCTTCGAGTTTGGCACGCCTGTTGCAATCATTCTGGTGTCCCCCGGAAGGTCCGGCGGGACGCAGAAATCAAAAAGGGAGTATCACTCATGTCCGCTTTCGCATTCGACACCAACAAGGCTTTCGCAGCTGTCTTCGCACTCGGCCTCTCGGCACTCAGCATGGCTTTCGCAATCATCCCCGCCACACCCGCTGGCCTCGTCGCCTGATCGCCACCCAACCCATTGGAAGGAAACAATCTTATGTTCGACAATGAAAACATCGGTAGCCGCGTCATGGCCGCTGCCGTTTCGGTAATGATCTCGGCCGGCTTCTTCGCCACCGCCATTGCCTATGCCACCCCGACCGGAATGATCGCATGAGCGAGCTTAAATTCCGCGACGACAATGCAGTGCGCCCCAGCCGCAGTTTCAAACTGGACCGCACAAATGCAAAGATGATGGGTGTATGCGCCGGTATCGGCCGCTACTTCGGGATCGACACCACGCTGGTTCGCGTCGGTTTCGTCCTGGGAACGCTGCTCGGCTTCGGCAGCTTCATCCTGATCTACCTGGCGATCGGATTGATCGCAGACTGACAGAGGACGCGGGGGCAATACCGCGTCCTCTAATCCGTCACATGGCCGAGATACCGCCGTCGAGCTTGAGCTCCGCACCGGTCATGAAACGGCTCTCGTCACTGGCGAGATAAACCACCGCATTGGCGATATCGTTCGGCTCGCCAACGAACCTGAGCGGGATCTGCCGGGCGAGTTTTTCCAGCAGCACATCCTTATCCAGTCCCGAATGTCGTGCCGTCCCGTCGAGGATCGGCGTATCGACGAATGTCGGGTGGATGGAATTGCAGCGGATCTGCATCTGCTTCTTGGCGCAATGCAGCGCAATCGACTTCGACAGCATCCAGACTGCAGCTTTCGACGCATTGTACGCAGGCATCGTGTCGCTGGCGATGAGGCCGGCGATCGAGGAAATGTTGATGATCGAACCGGGCGCGTGCTCGCGCATCAGCGGCAGGGCCTTCTGGCAGCCGTGGAAGATCGAATCGACATTGACCGAAAAACACCGCTTCCAGTCGTCGAAATCGCAGGTCTCGATATTACCGGCGACGCCGATACCCGCGTTGTTCACCAGCACATTCAGGCCGCCGAGTTCCGCATCGGCGGTTTCGACCACACGCTCCCAGTCTTCGGGGTTGGTTACGTCGTGCTGGACACCATAGGCATGGCCTGCACCCATCTCTTCGACGATTTCGGCGGCGGTCGCTTCGGCGCCTTCACCATTGATATCGGTGCACAGCACCCGCGCGCCTTCTTCGGCCAGCCGTCTTGCATGGGCACGCCCGAGGCCTTGCGCCGCGCCGGTCACCAGCGCCAGCTTGCCTGCACACCGTTTCGCCATTCCTACTCTCCCGATAACATTGCGTGCGATGCCATCAGCATCGCGATCCTTACATCCACACCGTGACCCATCGCGCGCCAGCGGGCAACGAATTCCGCGAGTTCGGTTCGCGGGACGCGGTGGACGACGATGTCCTCGCTATCCGTACCGCCGCCGTCGCCGACCTTCTCCAGGCCATAGGCGCGCATGAGCGTGAAGCTTTCACTCACCATTCCGGGGGAGGAATAGAATTCGCCGAGGTTTTCCATGCGAGCGGCGCGGTAGCCGGTTTCTTCCTCCAGCTCGCGCGCCGCGGCGTCTTCGGCGCTCTCGCCGGATTTGCCTTCATCATCGCCGATGAGACCGGCGGGAATTTCCAGGCAAATCCGCCCCAGCGGCACGCGGTATTGGGAAACGAGGATCACATGATCCTCCTCGTCGATGGCGATGATGGCAGCGGCCCTGATCCCGCGCGAGCGGCTGGCGTATTCCCAGCGGCCACGGCGCTTGGCGGTGACGAAATGTCCCTGCCACATCGTTTCTTCAGGCTTGTCGGCATCCGCATCGCGGCCCGGCACTTCGATAGGTTCGGCCATGCGGCCTCCCTAGACTTCGATGAGGCGGTCGGGCAACTCGTTCACGTCGTCGTCTGCGCGGGGGAAGTGCTGCGAGAGGACTGCGCCGACATCGCGCACGCCTGCCGCGAGGCCTTCGGCAATCCGGCCCTCTTTGATTTCCGCAAGCATGTCAGCCATCGCATTGCCCCAGACTTCCGCATCCACTTTCGCTGCGATCGGTTCGTCAGCGACGATCTCTGCGCGGTGCTCACGCATCGAGAGATACAGCAGGACACCGGTACGACCATGGGTGCGACGCTCCGCGCCGACCTTGAAGTGCTTGACCGCTTGCGCGTGGACCCGCGCAAATTTCACCGGTCCGGGGATCAACGCAAAGCGGAGTGCATCCCACAGCTGGATGGCCCATGCGGCGACGAAGGTGATGAGGCCCAACGCGATGGTCAGGCTGGCAATCTCGCCCGTGGTCCATTCGTGACGCCACCCGCCGAAGAGCGAATCCCACAAGTCCTGGAAGGGCACTGGAAAGAGTGCGAACAGGCTCATGGCCGTAAAGGCAAGCGCAATCGCCCAGACCAGCGAGACGTCGGTGTACCCGTCGCTGCGGTCGGCGAGGACGGTAACGATCTCACCCGCAGTCGTCTCTTCTGCCGAAGCGACCGCATCCGATACGATCTTGTGCTGCTCTGCGTTCAGATAGCTTGCCATTACCAACCCCCCGATGCGCCGCCGCCGCCGAAGCTGCCACCGCCGCCGGAAAATCCGCCGCCGCCGAAGCCTCCGCCAAACCCGCCGCCAGAGCCGCCACCCCAGTCATCGCCGCCCGACAGCGCGCCGCGCGCGATGGCCGAGCCGACTTCCCAAAGAATGATGTCGCGTGCGGTGTTGCCCCACGGACCGCGCTTGTAGCGCCGCCTGCGGCCTCGACCGGTCAGCATGGGCAGGATGAAAAAGAAGAAGATGAAACCGAACCAGATCAACCCGCCATAGGGGAAGCCGCTATCGGCTTCGCGAGTCTGGCTCGCCTCTGCAGCGATCCGGCGTGCTTCGTCCTCGGGCAGGACCAGCTGGCTGATGATCGCATCGGCGCCGGCATTGATACCGGCGGGATAATTGTCGTTCCGGAACTCGGGAAGAATGGCGTTCTGGATGATCACCGAGGAGAGGGCGTCCGTGAGGATGCCTTCAAGGCCATAGCCGACCTCGATGCGCACCTTGCGTTCGTTCGGAGCGACCAGCAGCAATGCGCCGTCGTCTCGGTCGGTGTCACCAAGCGCCCACTCGCGGCCCAACTGGTAGCCGTAGTCGGCAATGTCGTACCCTTGCAGGTCGGGGATGGTCGCCACGACGAGCTGGCGCTGCGACTGGTCCTCCAGCGCGGCCAGCTTCTGCGTCAGCTCTGCCTCTTCAGCCGGACTAAGCAAGTCCGCCTGGTCTACCACCCGACCAGTCAACTCGGGAAAATCCTGCGCCAGGGCAGGGGACGCAAGCAGCGCCCCCGCCAAGGCGAGCAAGGCATGCAGGTGCCGCATCAACGCGCTCAGTTCGAGGTCATGTCGATGGTCGGAGCAACTTCGGCGCCTTCCGTCGCAGCCTCGTAAGGAACCAGCGGTTCTGCGCCGTGGATGATGTTCGCGCCGATGGTGTCGGGGAAGGTGCGGATCGTCGTGTTATATTCGCGCACGGCTTCGTTGTAATCGCGAATGGCGACTGCGATGCGGTTTTCCGTGCCTTCCAGCTGGCTCTGCAGCGCGAGGAAGTTCTGGTTCGACTGAATCTGCGGATAGGCTTCGAAGCTTGCGAGCAGGCGGCCAAGGCCCTGTCCAAGCTGGTTCTGCGCGGCCTGGAATTCGGCCATCTTTACGGCATCGCCAAGATCGGCAGCGTCGATATTCACGCTGGTGGCGCGGGCACGCGCATCGGTAACCTCAGTGAGGATCGTGCGCTCGTTCTCGGCAGCGCCTTGCGCCACTTCGACGAGATTAGGGATCAAATTGGCACGGCGCTGGAACTGCGCCTCCACATCGGCCCACTTCGCCTTGGCGTTTTCTTCTGCTGCCGGAACCGAGTTGATGCCGCAGGCCGAGAGAGCCATTGCGGCCGCCGCAACAATAGCGACGCGGAAGCTGGCGAAACGTGTCATCGAGAAACCCCTTTTTCGAATACTGTTTTACCTAGATAGCACGGTTGCAGCCCCGTTCAAGGATTCCAGCGCTTGTAGACCTGGATCAATTTTGGCAGGAATTGTTCATCCGGGTCGCAGCGGAGGGACACTAATTATGCTCAAGGATTTCAAGGAATTCATTGCCAAGGGCAATGTCATGGAACTCGCCGTCGCAGTGATTATCGGCGGGGCATTCGCCACGATCGTAAAATCGCTGACCGACGAGATCATCATGCCGATAGTTGGCGCAATTTTCGGCGGTGCCGATTTCAGCCGCTATTTCATTCTGCTCAGCACGCCTGAAGGCTATGAGGGTGCGATGGACGATTACGCCGCCCTGCAGGAAGCGGGCGCGGCGATGATCGGTTACGGCAGTTTCATCACGGCAATCATCAATTTCCTCATCCTTGCTTTCATCATCTTCCTGCTTGTTCGCTACGCCAAGAAGGTGATGGCCGAATTCGAGGAGAAGGAAGAAGAGGCACCCGCAGGCCCGAGCGAGATCGACCTGCTCAAGGAAATCCGTGATGCGCTGAAAGGCGGCGCTCCCGGTGCTCCCAAAAACGGGCCGATGGGATAAGCGATTCCGGTGCATGAAGCTGGCGCTTTGTGCACCGCATGCGCCCGCTCACTTCACATTAAGGCTTTGATCGCTATATGGGTCCTGTCGGTTTCGGCCGGCTATGGCGATAAACTGCGCTGTGCAATAGGTACAACGGACCCGGGGGCAGTACCCGGCGGCTCCACCATAACCCGCGGTAAATGCGCGGTTTTTGACGGGGCCGAACTAGGATCGACGTGTGCTGAAAGACAGTGTTTTTGCCCGGGCTGAAAACCCCGTAAAACTGTTCACAACACACAAGTGCCAACGATAACGAAGCACTCGCAATCGCTGCGTAACCTGACGGCCTAACGGCCTGATCTTACAAAGCTAAAGCGCGGTTGGACCCACCGGGCAACAGAAGCGGAATCCGGGGCTCCGGGGGTAGCTAGCAACAGAAACCCCCACCTTCATTGTAGAGTTCGAAACTATTCCGAGGCTGGACCCTCAGCCTCTTCGGCCTTGCGCGCTTCGGTCTCGTAGCGGATCGCATCGAGGATTTTCGCACCGCCCAGGAACACAGCGCCCGCGGTGGCTGCCATGAGCAGCCAACCGCCGACGCCGGGGTATTCGACCGTGTAATGCGCGCCGCGCGTCATGGCGCCAAGCGCAAGGGCGTAGATGATCAGGAACGCTTCGAAGCGTGTCTTGATCACGAAAAGCCGCTTGATCTTGGTCCACATGGGTGTGTGCGCTTCCTCGATTTGTTAACTTCCGGTTGCTTGTTCGGGCGGGTTTCGACGCCAGCCTGCGGCTTCCGGTGGTTAATGCAACAAGGAGTGTAGGCGCGGCGCGGAAGCCGAGTCCAGCGCGTTAACCGTGTTCGGATGCTTTAAGCGAGAGTGTCCAAGGACAGGACAGATAGCAGCGCCTCGCGCGCTTCGATCACTGTCTTTGCCAGGGCATCGCTGCCGATATCGACCGGATCGATCTGTTCCGGCCAGTTTTCCGCCACGACCGCCTCTACGCGCTCCAGCTTGGCCTCATCCAGCATGAAGCGTGGATCGACTGTTGCCGGATCGGCTACAACCCGCAGGCGCAGGCAGGCGGGGCCGCCGCCATTGGCCATCGATTGCTTCACAACCACCGGGATGACCTTGCGGATGGGGCCATTCGTCGCGAGCATATGTTCGCACCACGACCAGACTGCAGCGCTTTCCTGGCACTCCGTCGGCACGACGAGAGCCATCTCGCCGGTGGGCAGGGTCAGCAGCTGCGCATTGAACAGGTAGGTCCGGATCGCTTCTTCGAGACTGACGGCGCTTTCAGGCACCTCGACCACCTGCAGGGCGGGGAAAGCCGCTGCAATCGCGTCGTACGCGCCCTGCTTGTCGGCAAACGCGCGTTCGTGAGTGAACAATACGCGCTCATTGGCAACGGAGACCACATCATTGTGGAACGCGCCTGCTGCAATCGCTTCCGGGTTCTGTTCGATAAACACGCATCTTGCCGGGTCCAGCCCGTGCAGGCGAGCGACCGCGCGGCTGGCCTGTTCGTGCTGGCGCGCGGGAAATTTTCCGCCCTGCGTGCCGTAGACGAACACTTCCACGCCCTCGGCGCCGTGTCCTTCGCAAAAGCGCATATGGTTGGCTGCACCTTCATCGCCGAAGGTTGAAAGGATGGCGTCATGGACAGCGAAATGCTTGGTGTCGCCGAACGCGATGTCGAGCTGCGCCTTGGTGTCGCGCCATTCCTGCGCGCGGTGGGCCATCGTCACGAGATTGGCAGGCGTCAGGTGACACCGCCCGTCTGAGGTATCGGGAGCGGGGCTGACGGTGGCGGCGTTGGCGGTCCACATCGAACTGGCCGACCAGGCTGCTGCGATCAGCTGGCGCGGGGCTTCTGCTCCTAATGCCAAATCGCGGATCAACCCGAGGTTGGGTCGCGGCAAGGGCAAGAGGAAACCCTGCGCAAGGCCGAGCTCCATATTGGAGCGCATCTTGCCAAGGCCCTGAAGGGCCGCCGCGCGCGGATAGCTGGTATCCCCGCCATGGCTGGAACTGGCGATATTCCCGAGGCTAAGGCCGGCGTAATTGTGGCTTGGCCCGACGATGCCGTCGAAATTGATCTCGACGAGGCTCATCGGGCGACGCTCCATACTTCGTCACCCTTGCCGACGCCGAGCGTCTCGGCGGCAGTCTTGTCGATCGCAACGCTGCCGTCATCTCCGAATGCGCGCAGGCCATAGCAGCTGCGGAAATCGTCGAACTTGCCGGTGGCAAGGAGGGCACGTTCGCCTTCCTCAAGATTGGTCGCGGAAACGGTGGCGGCCTTGGCGTTCGCGATGCTTTTCACATTGTCGGTGCGTGCCGTCATTGTGGGGCCGCCGTCGAATATGTCGACATAGCCTTCCGCCGCGAAGCCTTCGTTCTCGAGCATCCGCATGGCTGCACGGCCGCTGGGGTGCGGCACGCCGATGACCTTCTTCGCCTCCTCATCCAGCATTGCGATATAAACCGGGTGCTTGGGCATGAGATCAGCAATGAACTGGTTGCCGTTGATGGCGTTGAAATAGTCCGCTTCCTGGAAGGTCATGCCGAAAAAACGCCCTGCAACTCCGTCCCAGAAGGGCGATCCGCCGCGATCGTCGATCACGCCGCGCAATTCGGCGAGGACACGGTCGGCAAAACGCGCGCGGTGCATCGCCACGAAGAGATAGCGGCTGCGCGCCAGCAGGAGGCCGAGACCGCCAGCCCGTTCGCCCGGGTGCAGGAACAGGCCACCGACTTCGCTCGACCCTTCGAGATCGGTCGTGAGGCTGAGCATTTCCGCGCGCACGGTGCGGTCCAGTTCCTGGCTGTGCTGCGTCAGCGTGGTCATGCGATAGCTGTAGAACGGCCATTGCTGGCCGACTTGGGTGAAGAGCTGGCAAGTGCCGCGCACCTGCCCGGTCTCGGTGTTTTCCAGCACGAGGGTGAACTGGTCGTCGCCAAGCTCGTCGTCGGTGCGCGAGAACGCAGCCTCGGCGCGCTCCAGCTTGCGGGTCAGCGCCGCCCTGTCTGCCGGCAGGTTGGTAAAGCCGCCGCCCGTCAGCTTGGCCATCTCGTAAAGGTGTTCAAGGTCGCTGATATGGGCAGCGCGCAGGCGGAAAGTCACAAATGGTCTCCGGTGGAAAGCTTGGTCAGGACCAGCGCGGACAATGCCGCGCGTTCCCGCAAGGATGGGACGATCATGAATTCGTCCGGTGAATGGATTGCCCCGCCGCGCACGCCCATGGTGTCGACCACGGGGACGCCGGTGGCAGCGATGTTGTTACCATCGCAAACCCCGCCGGTGCTCTTCCAGCCGATCTCCTGGCCGAGCTCGGCACCGCAGGATCTTACGAGATCGAACAGACGTTGGGCTTTCTCGTCGACCGGCTTGGGCGGACGGGTGACGCCTCCGTGCCGGTGGATGCCGACTTCGTGATCGGCCTCGATCATGCGCAGGATCGCGTCGAGTTCGCCGTCGAAGCGGTTCATCGCATCGGTCGATTTTGGACGGATGTTGAAGCGCAGGATGGCAAGGTCCGGCACGACATTGTTGGCCGCACCGCCTTCGATCTTCGCCGGGTTTACGGTGATGTCGTCCGCCTCGAGCGCCTTGATCCGCAGCACCAGGTCGCTGGCAGCGACGATGGCATTGCGGCCATCGTGCGGATTGCGTCCGGCATGGGCGGACTTGCCAGTGATCGTGATCGAGTAATTGCCCGTCCCACCGCGCGCATGGGCCAGCGTTCCATCGGGCAGGGCGCTCGGCTCGTAGGTCAGTGCGGCATACTTCCCGCGCGCCAGATCCTCAATGAGGCTGCGGCTGGCGAGACTACCGGTTTCCTCGTCCGAATTGATCATCACGTCATAGCCGACGCGCTTGGAGCCTTCGATCGTCTCGAACAGCTTGAGCGTGTGGAGGATGACGTTGAGGCCGCCCTTCATGTCGGCGGTGCCGGGGCCGTTGATCGTCTCGTCGTCCAGCCACACGGTTTCCTGAAACGGATGGTCGACTGGGAAGACGGTGTCCATGTGGCCGGTCAGGACGAAACGCCGCTCGGCCTCGGGGCGCACCCGCAGGAGCATGTGCCTGCCATGGGGCTTTTCATACTCGCGTCCGTCCGCGCTGATGGCGGTTACGGTGGCGGGTTCGACCAGCTCGACCTCGCCGGGTAGGGCGCTGAAGGCATCGCCAAGGACGCCGGCCATTTTCCCAAGGCCTTCGATGTTCGCGGTGCCGGTATTGATGGCCGCCCAGTCCTGGACTTCGCGCAGCATGGTGTCTGCATCGATTGCGTCGAGAAGGGCTTGCGTGGCACTGTCCGGTTTCATCGGCAACTTCCTTAGTCGGGATGCGCCAAGTGTCCACCCCGCCGCTTGCAATCGTCAACCGCTGGCGGCATACGTCGGATCGCTCCTCCCCGGGTACACATCGCCATTCGAATACCCCAAGGGAGTTCCATGACAGATTACGTGACGCGCGCAGGGATCGAAGTCGATCCGGCTCTGGCCGCCTTTATCGAAACCGAAGTGATCGCACCGCTCGGACGCGATACGGATGATTTCTGGGCGGGTTTCGCCGATCTGCTCGGCACGTTCGCGCCCCGCAACCGCGCCCTGCTGCAGAAGCGCGAAGATCTTCAGGCGAAAATCGATGCGTGGCACACGGAGCGTGCGGGCCAGCCGCATGATGCGAAGGCCTATCGCGCATTTCTCGAAGAGATCGGCTATCTCGTGCCCGAGCCGGGCGACTTCACCATCGGGACCGAGAATGTCGATCCCGAGATCGCGACGATGGCAGGGCCGCAGCTCGTGGTGCCGATCCTCAATGCGCGCTTCCTTCTTAATGCCGCGAATGCGCGCTGGGGCAGCCTTTACGACGCGTTTTACGGCACCGATGCGCTCGACGCCCCTGCGGCGCGGCCCGGCGGGTATGACGAGGATCGCGGCGCGGCGGTGATCGCGAAGGCCAAGGCTTTCATGGACGAGGCCGTACCGCTGGCGGGCGGCAAGAAGTGGTCCGAACTGGCGGACGTCAAGAACAACGGCATTCCCCTAGCCGATCCGGCGCAGTGCCTCGGTTGGAACGACAAGGCCTGCCTGTTCAAGCACAATGGCCTCCATATCGAGGTTGTTTTCGACGCCGACCACCCGATCGGTCGCAGCGATCCGGCCAACATTGCCGAAATCAATCTCGAAGCGGCGCTGACCACGATTGCCGATTGCGAAGATTCGGTCGCCGCCGTCGATGCGGAAGATAAGCTACTCGCCTATCGCAACTGGCTCGGCGTGATCCGGGGCGATCTGTCCGAAAGTTTCGAGAAGGGCGGAAAGACCGTCACGCGCGCGCTGGAAGGCGACCGCACCTACACCGCGCAGGACGGCAGCGAATTTTCCCTCCCTGGTCGCAGCCTGATGTTCGTCCGCAATGTCGGTCACCTGATGACAAATCCAGCCATGCGCTGGGACGGCGGGGATATACCCGAAGGCATTATGGATGCGGTCGTCACCTCGGCCATCGGCGCGCACGACGTCGCCGGCCTCGGCAAATACGGCAATTCGCGCAAGGGCAGCATCTATATCGTGAAGCCCAAGATGCACGGGCCCGAAGAGTGCGCTTTCACCAACGACCTGTTCGATGCGGTGGAAGACCTGCTCGGCCTGCCGCGCCACACGGTCAAAGTGGGTGTGATGGACGAGGAACGCCGCACTTCGGCCAACCTCGCCGCCTGCATTCACGCGGTGCGGGACCGGATCGTCTTCATCAACACCGGCTTCCTCGATCGCACGGGCGACGAAATCCACACCTCGATGCGTGCAGGACCGATGATGCGCAAGGGCGAGATGAAGTCGTCCGCCTGGCTCAAGGCGTACGAAGCACGCAATGTCGGCATCGGTCTTGCGCACGGGCTTTCTGGCCGCGCGCAGATCGGCAAGGGCATGTGGGCTGCCCCCGACCTAATGGGCCAGATGATGATCGAGAAGATCGGTCACTTGCGTGCCGGTGCCAACACGGCCTGGGTGCCGAGCCCGACGGCGGCAACGCTCCACGCGATCCATTACCACCGCGAGGACGTGTTCGAGATCCAGAAGGGTCTCGGCGATGCGGCCAAGCTGGAAGAACTGCTGACCATTCCGCTGGCAGACGGCACGAACTGGTCCGAAGAGGAAATCCGCGAAGAACTAGACAACAATTGCCAGGGCCTGCTCGGATACGTGGTGCGCTGGATCGATGCAGGCGTGGGCTGTTCCAAGGTGCCGGACATCAACGATGTCGGCCTGATGGAAGACCGCGCGACGCTGCGCATTTCCAGCCAGCATATCGCAAACTGGCTGCTTCACGGCGTCATTTCCGAAGACCAGGTGATGGACAGCCTGCACCGCATGGCCGCCAAGGTCGACGAGCAGAATGCAGGCGACCCGTTCTACGAACCCCTTCTGGAAAACCAGGACGGTGCTGCTTTCAGCGCCGCCAAGGACTTGATCTTCAAGGGTGTCGACCAGCCGAGTGGCTATACCGAACCGCTGCTCCATGCCTGGCGCTTGAGGAAAAAGGCGGACGCTTGATGCCCGGCTGAAGCTGTAGCAGACTGCCTCCTACCGGACTGATCGAGAGGAGGCGGGACGATGGACGCGGCAGGCGAAGCACAAATCGCGCCGGTGAGGGTGGCGACCAATCTGTCGCTGGCCGATCTCGGCAAGGCCTTGAAAGCGGGCCTCGCCGATTTCCTCGCTTGCCCAATATACGGCTTGTTCTTCGCCGCGATCTATGTCGCGGCAGGGCTGTTCCTCTATGTCGCGGCGGTCGAATGGGGCGAGACGATGTGGTTCGTTCCCGCCGTCGCGGGCTTCCCGCTTGTCGCACCATTTACTGCAGTGGGCCTTTATGAAGTAAGCCGTCGGCGCGAGGCTGCCCTTCCGGTCAAATGGGGCGCAGTCCTCGGGGCTGTGAGGGGAAAGGGCGACGAGCAGCTCATCATGATGGGCGGCATCGTCTTCGTCGCCTTCAGTTTCTGGATGATCATCGCTCACGGCATTTTCGCGATCTTCATGGCAGAATCGGGCGTCGGCGCTGAGTCGGTAGAGGCGTTCCTGACCCCTGCGGGGTTGGCGATGCTGGCCGTTGGCACGGCGGTGGGCGCGATCATGGCGCTGGCGTTCTACGCGGTGACTGTCGTCAGCCTGCCGATGCTGGTCGATCGCGAGGTGGATTTCCTGACGGCGATCATCACCAGTCTCGCTGCATTCCGGTCCAACAAGTTCATGCTCACCCTGTGGGCGGCGATTATCGCCTTGTCGTTGCTGTTCGCCCTGGTCCCGGCGTTTCTGGGTCTGCTGGTAGCACTACCGATTTTCGGCCATGCGACCTGGCACCTCTATCGCAGGATCGTGCGCGAAGTGGCTTAGGCGGAAAGGATCCGCGCAAGATTCACGAAATCGTCGACGAAAAGCGTTTCCGCGCGGCGCTGGGAGTCGATCCCGACCTGTTCCAGCGCTTCCACCGCACCGGGCACGCCTTTCAGGCTCTGGCGCAACATCTTGCGGCGTTGACCGAACGCGGCTTCGGTGAGCCGCTCCAGCACCCGCGCGCTGACGCCCTCGGGCATTTCGCGCGGTTCGACGTGAACGATAGCGCTCATGACCTTGGGCGGAGGGGTGAAGGCGCTGCGATGGACCTTCATCGCCATCTTCGCCGCGCTGCGCCATTGGGCCAGCACGGCAAGGCGGCCGTAAGCGGAATTGTCGGGGGTGGCCGCGATGCGCTGGGCGACCTCCTGCTGGAACATCAGTGTAAGGCTGGTCCATAGCGGCGGCCAGCTTTCCCCTCCAAGCCAGCGCACGAACAGCGCGGTTCCGACATTGTAGGGCAGGTTGGACAGGACGGCGAAAGGCTCGCCGCCCATGATTTCCGCATGATCGAGCTTCAACGCGTCGCCTTGGATGACCTTGAGTTTGCCGGGAAACGCCTCGCCCAGTTCGGCAAGTGCGGGCAGGCAGCGGCTGTCCATTTCTACCGCCGTGACGTCGGCACCCGCGCGCAACAGGGCGCGAGTGAGGCCGCCCGGTCCGGGCCCGACTTCGAGTACTTTCCTGCCGGCGAGATCGCCCGGAATAGCGGCTATCCGGTCCAGCAATTGTTCGTCGAACAGGAAATTCTGGCCGAGCGCCTTGCTGGCGCTGAGTCCGTGGCGGGCGATAACCTCGCGCAGGGGCGGCAGATCAGTCATGGCGCGCGCGCCGCTGCGCCATTTCGCCTGCCATGCGCAGGGCGGCGATCATCGCACCGGGATCGGCGATGGCCTTGCCCGCGATATCGAAGGCAGTCCCGTGATCGGGGCTGGTCCGCACGATAGGCAGGCCAAGCGTCATATTGACGCCCTCGTCGAAATCGAGCGCTTTCAAGGGTATCAGCGCCTGGTCGTGATACATCGCCAGCGCTACGTCGAAGGTGGCGCGCGCGCGCGGCGTGAACAGAGCGTCTCCGGGGTGAGGGCCGCTCACGTCGTAACCTTTTTCGCGCAATGCCTCGATCGCGGGGCCGATGATGCGCTGCTCCTCATCGCCGAAGCGGCCGTCTTCGCCGGCATGCGGGTTGAGGCCGCAAACTGCGAGGCGCGGGCGTTCGAGGCCGAAATCGCGTTGCAGGGCCTGTGCGACGATGCGCGCACGGTGGCAGATCAAGTCCACGCTCAACCGGCCGGGCACTTCGGCGAGGGCGCAATGAACGGTCAGCGGCACGGCGCGCAGGCTGGGACCGGCAAGCATCATCACAGCATCTTGCTGGTCGAGCGAGCAGGCAGATGCGAAGAATTCGGTCTGGCCAGGATGGTCGAAGCCGACCTTTGCGAGTTCGGACTTCGCGATGGGGGCCGTGACGAGCGCTCCAGCTTCCCCCTCGAGCGCGAGTTGAGTCGCGCGTTCAAGGGAGTGCAGGGCCAGCCTCGCGCCATTTTCGGTCGGTTCACCCGGCCTGTACGGTTCGTCTTCCAGCCCGAGCACCGGAAGCGCTCGCCCGAAAACCTGCGCTGCTTGCGAGGGATTGGTAATGCGCTCCACCGGAAGCGAGGTGCCTAACGATTGCGCCGCTGCGGCAACGACGCCTGCGCCGCCCACCACAAAGAAGGGGGCGAGTGTTTCCGCATCCCGGCGCGCCCAGGCGGCGGCGATGATTTCCGGCCCGATCCCCGCAGGGTCGCCCAAGGATACGGCGAGGGGGAGCGCGGCGGGCGTCAATTATATTCGATATAGGCGTCGTTACGCAGGTCACGCAGGTAACGCTGCGCCGCGCGGTTGATCCGCTCGTCTTCGATCTGCTGCATGAGCTGGTCGAAGTTCGGGCCCGACTGGACTTCCGGATCGTCACGACCGCACAGCATCAGGACACGGACGCCGTCCTGCAGGTCGCCGAACGGCGGGGTGGCTTCACCGATGCCGAGGCCGAGGACGATCTGCTGCAGCTGTTCCGGCAGTGCACGTGCGCGAAGCTGGTCGTTGTCGACCACGGAAGCACCGATCCGATCGGCGATTTCGTTGGCGCTTCCGCAGCCGCGCATGGTCTGAACGCCTGCAAGGAATTCCTGGAGGCGCGCTTCATTGGCTGCCTGCGCGGCGTTCTGGTCGAAGGAAATCTGGATCTGCTTCAGGCTCAGGATCGCGTCGCGCGGGTCGGCCGTGAGTACCTGGCGCTTTTCGATCAGGTAGAGGATCGAGAAACCGCCCGGAATTTCGATCGGACCGACCAGCTGCCCGGGCTGCATTTCCTGAGCGACCGCTTCGAGCTGTGCATTCTTGAGCTGTGGCAGGCGAATCCAGCCGAGGTCGCCACCCACTGCGGCGGTCGATGCTTCGGAGAACTGGCGCGCATAGGCCACGAAGCTTCCGCCCTGACGCAGCTGTTCGACGATCTTCAGCGCATTGGCTTCGACAGCGGCGGCGTTTTCAGGCGTCGCGGACAGGTAGATTTCGCCGAGACGATATTCTTCCGTACCCTTCGATGCTTCGAGCCGTTCCATCAGCTCGTTCACTTCTTCGGCGGACACGTTGACGAAGAAAGCGACCTTCTGGCGCAGCAGGCGCTGCCACGCGAGTTCGCCATGGATCTGTCGCTTGAGCGATGCGGGCGAAGAACCGATCGAGAGCAGGTACGTCTGCATGTCTTCGAGGCGGCGGTTGTTCTGTGCGGCGATGCGCGCATAGGTCTGATCGACTTCTGCGTTAGAAATCTGGATGTCTTCGGCTTCGGCTGCCTGGATCTGCAGCGTTTCGTCGATCAGGTTGCGCAGGACCTGTTCACGCACCCGGCGCATTTCGTCCGAGGCGAGGTCCGACTGGTTCGCTTCTACGAGAAGGGCGACACGCTGGTCGAGGTCAGTTCCGGTAATGACGTGGCCATTCACGACAGCAGTTGCGCGGCGCACGTTCGGGTCCGGATTGGTGAGCATGGTCAGCTCATCCGGAAGGTCGAGGGTGTTGGCCGTTACCGACGCCTGCGCACCGACGCTTGCCGGCGTAGCGGCAAGGGCGAGCGTAGCGACGAGAGCAGCGGCAGAACCGCACATTTTGGCAAGCTTGGTTGCGTTCACGCGTAAAATTCCATTTGCGGCGCGCACAGCGCACCCGGATAGGTAACGGCTTTGCCAAAGCGTGGCTTAACCGTTGCTGATGGCGTGGGCGGATAGCGCGTTTATTTCCCCCTGCCAACTACATGGCACGGCCTGTTCAACGCCTATCTGAAGCCGAGGTTTTTCAAGCTGAAATAGAGCTGGAACGTATCGCCGCGTTCGGCATCGCCTGCTGACACGTAATCGCGCCGCCAGGTCAGGCCGAGTTCCAGGCAATCGTCCTGGTAGGCAAGGCCAAGGCGCGTCCTGATCGGCTGGAAGCCGTCGCTCGAGAGACTGAGATCCTCGTCGCGATTGGTGAGGTTGAATACACCCGATCCGAAGACCGACCAGTAATTGGCAAACGACAGGCGTGCAGCAGCGCGCAATTCCTCACGGTCCTGCAAATCCTCTACCGAGGTGATGTTGCGATCGAGGCGCAGGTAACCGACCTCGACATAAGTGGCGCTGGTGCCCACGGTCGCATCGAATTCGTTGCGCCTTACGGCCAGATTGTCCTTGTCCAGGCGGTATCGGTGCGTGAGTTTCACGAAGTCGCGGAACCGCAACTGGGTCCGTCCCACGATATCACTTACCTTTTCGGACAAGCCGGTGCCATCAGGAAAGATGTCGCGGTCGGCATCGAGCCGGTAGGACTGGCCGAGCGTCGTCTTTACTTCCCAACCCGGACGGCGAAGCTCCCAGTCGAAGCCGTAGGTGATCCGCGCGCCATCCTCGATCCGGTCGTAGCCCGGAAAACGGTTGAGCGCGAAAAGGTTGGAATCTTCGAGGTCGATTGCCCGCGCATCCTCGTTCGGGATGGCAAGGTTTTTTATTGGCGGGGTTACCACCAGCTGGACACGCGGGGTGAAGACCTGCGTACCGCCGAGTAGCTCGCCAGCGAAAGGCCATTCGATATCCAGCGCGCCCAGCGCAACGCCGCGGGCCTGCCAGCCGCTGTCGCCGCGATAGGATACCGTCTGCGTGAGGAAATTGTCGTTGGAATGGTAGACGTCGCCGCGGACGAGGCCGGTCAGGGTCACGACCTGGCCGAGACCCGTGATCCTGCGCAGGTCCCATTTCGCGCGAGCAAATGCGCGCTGCGTATCCTGCCCTTCGTCGCGCATGATCGCGAGGGTATTGGCCTGCAATTCGATCTTGCCGCCAAGCACCGGCTCGTCGAGGCGCAGGCGGTAATCCATGGCGGGCAGGGCGATCGGCACCTGTCCCTGGTCCTGGTTCAGCCGCAGCGTCTGCGTGGCCCAGCCTGCCAGCGAGAAGTAGGAATTGCGGTCGATCCGCTCCAGATCCACCATCGAACGCAGTCGGTCGTCGCGGCTGATGTCATAACGGCGCAGGAAAGTGCGGTCGCTTGCCAGCCTGATCGAGCTCGTCAGGCTCCACTCCGGGGTGAACTGGAATTTGCCGTTGGCGAACAGGTAGCCGCGCGGCTCGCTTTCGAACGTGTCGGTACGCGATGCGTCGGTGAAACGCCGGCTGTTCGTTGCGTAGCCGGTGATCTGGTAGGCGCCCTTGTCCGTGAGGTGGCGCCACTGAGCCGAAATCATTGGCGGCGCTTCGGTGAAGGCGTAGGCCGAAACCGTCAGGTCCTTGTTGTCGTCGAAGCGGATGTAATAGCTCCCCGAAACCTCGACCCCGTTGCTTTCCGAAAAGCGCAGGTCGGGCACGAGAAATCCGCTCACCGCGCCGCCATCGGTGCGGATTGCGAGGCCGGGCAGGGGCAGGATGCGCGCCCCGAACAGCTCGAGGTAAGCTCCCTGGAACCGCACTTGCGAATCCTCGGGGTCGTAGATCACGCGGTCGGCGGTGATGCGCCAGCTAGGGTCCTTGTCGCAGCCTTCTGGCGTGACGACTGCGCAAGCGCTATAGGCGGCCTCTTGCAGCGCAATGGTCCCGTCGGATTCGCGCAGACCCCGCCGCGCGGCAAGACGACCGCCTTGGCGTAGCGCGAGCAAGAGGTTCTCCAGCGCACCCGCTTCGAATTCGTCGGTCAGTTCGACCTGGTCGGAGAAAAGCTGGTTCCCGTTGTCGTCGACGAAGCGGACGTTGCCGCTGGCAAGAATGACGCCGGTCCGCCTACTCCAGCTGACGCTGTCGGCCCGTACCGAGCGTTCGCCCGAACGAAGCACGACGTTGCCTTCCGCAGTGACGATATCGGCGTCGGAATCGTAGCTGAGGATATCGGAAGCAAATGCGATCTGGCGTTCGCCTGCTGCGTTGAATTCGGCAGTGGGCGGTGGATCGAGTGCGCTCTGCCCGGCGATGACCGCGTCCGGCGGCGAAGGCAGGTCCGTGGGGCTTTCCCCCGTCGGTTCCTCGACAGTGCCCGCACCCGTCGCCGCCCCGTCCTGCGCGGCCAGCGGAGCAGCGGCAGCCAGGGCAAGCACACCCGCCCCGGCCCCGAGGGCGTGCAAAAAGCTATTGCGCGAAGGCTGGGGCCACAGGAGCATGGCTTGCCTATCGCATCGCCCACGCCTAATCGCAATCGCCATCCTCGGCGGCCCCGCATCCAGCGATCGGGCTGCGTCAGACAGTTTTCCGGGAGTTTCCATGCACATCCAATTCAGCAAGACCCAACCGCAGGCGGCGCGCCTCATTGCGCATGTCGCCGACAAGGGCAAGCTTCCTCAATCCTTCGATGCCGCCATGAAGGCAGGCGCAGAGGCAGCCCGCTTCAAGGGTGGTGTCGGCCAGACCTTCGAAGGCTTCGTATCAAGCGGTGACGGCGCAGCCCGCGTAGCCGTGGCGGGGGCGGGTGACGCATCCGACGATGCGCGCCTTGCAAACCTCGAAAAGGCAGGTGCTGCGCTCGCTGCGAAGTACCAGTCCACCGGCAACGAGGAACTCGTCCTCGACGTGACCGAAAACCGCCTGTCCGCAGAAGAAGTCGGTCATGTCCTGCTTGGCCTGCGTCTGCGCAACTGGCGCTTCGACGTCTATCGCACGAAGATGAAGGACGAGCAGAAGATCACGCTCAAGAAGGTCACCGTGGTCGGTGCGCCCGATGATGCGGACACCGCCTGGAACGAGCTGACGGCACTCGCCGAGGGCGTCGAATTCACGCGTGAACTGGTCACCGAACCGGCCAACATCATTTATCCCGTAAGCTTCGTCGAACGCTGCCAGGAGCGTTTCGAGGGCACGGGCGCGGAACTGATCGTCTTAGACGAAGCCGAAATGGAAAAGCTCGGCATGGGATCGCTGCTCGGCGTCGGCCAGGGATCTGTCCGCGATTCGCGTATCCTCGCGATCCGCTGGAACGGCGGCGCCGAGGGCGAGCGTCCGATCGCGTTTGTCGGCAAGGGCGTGACTTTCGATACCGGCGGCATCTCGATCAAGCCGGGACCCGGCATGGAAGACATGAAGTGGGACATGGGCGGCGCAGGCGCGGTTGCCGGCGGAATGCTGGCGCTGGTCAAGCGCAAGGCCCCGGCCAATATCGTCGGCGTCATGGGTCTTGTCGAGAATATGCCCGACGGGAATGCGCAGCGCCCGGGCGACGTGGTCACGTCGATGAGCGGCCAGACCATCGAGATCCTCAATACCGACGCCGAAGGACGCCTCGTCCTTGCCGACGCGCTGCACTGGACGCAGCAGGAGTTCGAACCAACCCGCATTATCGACTTTGCCACGCTCACCGGCGCGATCATCATTGCGCTGGGTAACGAGCACGCCGGCATGTTTGCGAACGACGACCAGCTGGCCAAGGATATCGATGCCGCTGGCGAAGCCACGGGTGACACCGTGTGGCGCATGCCGCTGGGCAAGGCTTACGACAAGCTGATCGACAGCCCGATCGCGGACATGAAGAATATCGGCGGCAAGGGAGCAGGCTCCATCACGGCGGCCCAGTTCCTTCAGCGTTTCATCGCTGACGATGTCGCCTGGGCTCATATCGACATCGCGGGCAAGGCCTGGTCGGACAAGCCCGGGAGGACTTGGGGCAAGGGCGCAACCGGTTACGGCGTGCGCCTGATCGACCGCATCGTCTCCGACACCGCCGAAGGCTAAGCGGGAGCTTTCGTCATTCCCAAGATGCGCAGGAAAGGGGATTTGCCCAGCAAGGTCTGCGAGACCTGCGGGCTGCCCTTTTCCTGGCGCAAGAAATGGGAACGGGACTGGGAAAATGTGCGCTACTGTTCCGAAAAGTGCAGGCGCAACAAGGGTAGCGGGACCGCATGACGCGCGTTGATTTCTACCAGCTCAGCCGCGACCCGGTCGATGTGACCGTGGTCAAGCTCGCAGGCAAGGCGATGCAGGCCGGGATGCGGCTTGCCGTCGTCGCCGCCGATGCGGAACTGCGCGAACGCCTTGGCGAAGCGCTTTGGGCGGCGGGCGGTTTCCTTGCCAACGGCCCGGCAGACGGTCCTCACGCAGCACGCCAGCCGATCACGATTTCGGACAACTGCACCTCGGTCAACGAGGCGCAGATATTCATCCTGGCAGATGGCGCTTGGCGTGAAGAGGCGACTGCACTCGACCGGGTCATGTTGCTTTTCGGCGAGGAAGCGACCGAAGCCGCGCGCAATCTTTGGCGCGAACTTGCTCCGCGCGAAGACATCGACAACCGCATCTTCAAGCAAACCCCCGAAGGCGGCTGGCGCGAAGGCCGCTAGACGGGCTGGAACCCTTCGCCATTTCGCCCGTCGGTTGGGCATGGGGCGCACATATCCAATCATCATGGCATGCTGCCTGGCTCTGGCCGGGTGCGGCGACGCACAGGACACTCCCGACGAAGAGATCGCGGCGGCGGAGGTGGAGCCCATTGGCAGCTACACCGTCGATCCGGAAACGGGCGAGGTGCGCGCGGTGCACACCGATGCGGGCGGAACCCGAACCACCCTGGAAACGGGCCGGACGGTCGACCCCGTGCTTCCTGCGCCCTTTATCCTTCCTAAAGGGGCAAGGATCGAAAGCGTGACCCGCGTCGAGCAGGGCGAGGGGAGGCTGGTGACCATCTACTTCGCTACCGACCTCGACCGGGATGCGCTTGCCGGGTTCTATCGCGATCTTGCGAAGGAAGCCGGCTTCGTAGTGACCGCCGACATTCCGGGAGAAAACGCGCTGGTGCTGGCGGGCGAGAACGCCGCCGTTAACACTACATTCGCGGCTACGATCCGCGCGGCTGATGGCGATAGCGAAGCCGAGCTGACCGTGAGGGCGGGAATCGGCTAAAGCTTGCCCGCAGGCGCGCGCGGCGCTAGGGGCGCGCGCGAGAACATTCTCCCCCATAAAAGACACTTCGCAAGGAACACATATCATGGCGGCTACCCGCACCTTTTCGATCATCAAGCCCGATGCCACGCGCCGCAACCTGACCGGCGCGGTCACCAAGATGCTTGAAGAAGCCGGCCTGCGCGTCGTCGCTTCCAAGCGCATTCACATGACCCGCGAACAGGCCGAAGGCTTCTACGACGTTCACCGCGAGCGTCCTTTCTTCGGCGAACTGGTCGAATTCATGATCTCCGGCCCGGTCGTCGTGCAGGTGCTCGAAGGCGAAGACGCAGTGAAGCGTAACCGCGACGTGATGGGCGCGACCAACCCGGCCGATGCCGACGAAGGCACCATCCGCAAGACCTATGCGGAATCGATCGAAGCGAACTCGGTTCACGGTTCGGACAGCGACGAAAACGCTGCCAAGGAAATCGCGTTCTTCTTCAACGATGACGAGATCGTTGGCTAAAAAATATATCATTTGTTAAAGAAAATCGGGAAAAGCTCGATTTTCTAATGAATTAGGTGACGGGCGCGATCTCTGTTAGGATCGCGCCCGTTATGTTTTCGGCGATTCTCCCTTCTACACGAGAGCGCCGCCGCCACATGCGGGCGGTGACGGCGATCTGCGACGCCCTCAACCATCGCGACTGGAACGGCGCGAGAAGCCTGATTGCTGCCGATTTCTCAATTGCCGATCAGTTCGGGAACGAGGTCGTCGGGGCGGATGAGTTCCTTAGATCGTTCCTGGATTTCTGCGAAGCCGCGGGCGATCCAAAGCTCGTCTTCGATTCGATCGATCCCAACCGAGACGAAGTGCTCGTGCGCGGGCATATCGAAAACACTTCGTCCGAAGTGCGTTCGCCCACGATGTGGAGGTTCCTGTTCGACGGCCCGCTCATCAGCCGCATCGAAGTCACTCGGGCCAATAACGAGATGACACTACCGCGCTTCGCGAAAGCGCGCCGCGTGGTGGCGGATTAATCGCCGCCTGTCATGTTCCGGAAAAGCCGTGTCGCCAGATGGCGCAGCGCGTGGGCTGCCAGGAATACCCCCGCAACCACGATCACCGCGGTCAGCGGGTCAACCTCTTCGTCGAATCCGGTATCGCCCCTGATCGCCACCCAGGCGAGCCCTGCTGCGGCGAGCGTGAAGAACAGGTAGGGTGTAAGGCGCTGCATCAGAATTCGTCCGCCGCATCGAGCAGTTTCGTCACCGATTTCGGCGCAACGGCGCGCCAGCTGCGCTTCAGCCATTCGGCGACATGGTCCCAATCGCAGTCGGGACGGTTGAGGATCAGTCCGACCCAGCCGCTCGCCCCGTAATAGGCTGGTTTGAAATAGACCTCGGGCTGCACTTCCACGAGATTGAGCAATTCGTCCTGGCCGCCGGTCTTCACCAGCAGGGCGACGTGCTCTGAGCCGTGATGCTGGTCGTTGAAATAGGCGAAATACTTGCCCGACTTCTCGCTGCCAGCGCGCCAGCCCGGTGAGCCGTGGCTTTCGCGCTCGTGCGCCTGGGGCAGGGCAAGCGCGAGGTCGCGTACGCGCCGGAGCAGGAACTCGGGATCGCTTTCACGCGCCACGTATCGGGCCAACACCTGCGGGTAGAGCTGGTGTTCGGCAAAGCGCACACGCTCTGAAAGGGTATCGGCATTCTCGCCTTTACGGATGGCGACCGCCACCTGACCCAGCACCTCGCCCGCATCCAGTTCTTCGGTGACCAGATGGACCGACACTCCGCCATGGCTGTCACCCGCCTCGATCGCGCGCGCATGGGTGTCCAGCCCGGGATATTTCGGCAGCAGCGACGGGTGGATGTTCAACATCCTTCCCCGCCAATTCGCGACGAAGCCTTCGGTCAGGATACGCATGTATCCGGCCAGCACGATATATTGCGCGCCTGCCTCGCGGGCGGCTTTCTCCATCGCCGCGTCATGCTCCGTGCGGGTCATGCCCTTGTGGGAGAGAGCGAAGGTAGGAATGCCTTCTGCAGCTGCGATGGACAGCCCTTCCGCCTCGGGATCGTTCGCGGCGACGAGGCACACCTCGTAGGGGCAATCATCGATCAGGCTGGCATAGAGCAGCGCGGCCATGTTGCTGCCGCGCCCGGATATGAAGATCGCAACCTTCGCCTTCTCAGCCAAGGTGGACCGCCTCCCAGTCTGCCTTGGCAGACCATGTTCCGGCAGAGCCGCGAACCGTGCAGCCCTTCTCGCCTTCCACGATACGGCCGACTGCAAGCACCGTCTCGCCCGCATCTTCCAACCGCGTACGCACGATCTCGGCATTGGCCGGATCGACGGCGAGGACCATGCCCACGCCGCAATTGAAGGTGCGCGCCATCTCGCCCGGTTCGATATTCCCCTGCGCCTGCAGGAAGGCCATCAGGCCCGGCTGGTCCCAGCCGTCGGCTTCAACTTCCCCATGGGCACCCTCAGGCAGGACGCGGGGAAGGTTTTCCAGCAGGCCGCCGCCGGTGATGTGGGCCAGCGCATCCACCAGTCCATCGCGCACGACGGGCAGGAGCGATTTGACGTAAATCCGCGTCGGTTCGAGCAATGTCTCGATCAGCAGCCGATCCTGGTCGAACAAGGCAGGACGATCGAGCTTCCAGCCCTTGTCCTCGGCCAGTCGGCGCACGAGGGAAAAGCCGTTGGAATGGACGCCCGAACTGGCGAGGCCCAGCAGGACGTGACCCGGGGCCACCCGCTCGCCCGTCAGCTGCTCGCCGCGCTCCACCGCGCCAACACAAAAACCGGCAAGGTCGTAATCGCCGCTGGCGTACATGCCGGGCATTTCGGCAGTCTCGCCCCCGATAAGCGCGCAGCCTGCCTGTTTGCAGCCGTCGGCTATCCCCGCGATAACGCGTTCGGCGACGCCGTTTTCCAGCTTGCCGGTCGCAAAATAGTCCAAGAAGAAAAGCGGTTCCGCACCCTGCACGATGAGGTCGTTCACGCACATCGCCACCAGGTCGATCCCGACGGTGTCATGCCGGTCGGTGTCGATCGCCAACTTGAGCTTGGTCCCGACGCCGTCATTGCCCGCTACCAGCAGGGGATCCTTGTAGCCGGCCGCCTTGGGATCGAAGAAGCCGCCGAAGCCGCCGATCTCTCCGTCCGCACCGGGGCGCATGGTGGCTTTCACCAGGGGGCCAATCGCCTTGACGAGGGCGTTGCCCGCATCGATCGAAACGCCCGCCTGTTCGTAGGTGTAGGACTGGTTGTCGCTGCTCATATGTTGCCCCTCGCGCATTCGCGCTTGGATTTCCAGAAGCGATTGGGCAAAAGGCCCGCTGTTTTCCCCATGCGGCATCATTTTTCCCTTCCCCGCTCGAAGCGCCTTGCGATGATCGCAGCCGGAATTGCCATGACTGGCGGTGCCGGGTGGCTTGCCTATGCGCAGGTGGGTGGGGAGCGCGGGATTGCGCCGATCGCCTCGTCCACGGACATCGAGGTTTCAGGCATCGAAGTGGACGTGAGCGCCGATTCCGGCCTCGAAGCGCGCGACGAGGCATGGCGCGAAGCGCAGGTAAAAGCATGGGAAAAGATCGACGGACCGAGCCTGCCCGATTCGCAGATCGAAAGCATGGTTTCCGCTATCGTGGTCGAGCGGGAGCGGCTTGGGCCCAAACGGTATATCGCGACGCTCGGCGTGGTGTTCGACCGTGCGCGCACGTCGCGCTATCTCGGATCAGAAGGTCAGGCAAAGCGTAGCGCGCCGATGCTGCTGCTTCCTGTCACTGTGTCGGGCGGTACCGCCATGGTCTACGAACAGCGCAACCCCTGGCAGCGTGCCTGGGCGAGCTATCAGGCCGGGGCCAGCCGGATCAATTACGTCAGGCCAAGCGGAGCGGGCGGCGATTCGCTGATGCTGACCTATGGCCAGACCGGCAGGCGCAGCCGCGTCTGGTGGCGCGATATCCTCGATGATTTCGGCGCGGCGGATGTGCTGATCCCGATTGCAGAACTGCATTACACTTTCCCGGGCGGGCCGGTGGAAGGGCGCTTTACCGCGCGCCATGGCCCCGACAGCGAATACCTGCGGTCGTTCACGCTTACCGCGCAAAGCCCCGAACAGCTTCCGCAGATGCTTGGCCAGGCGGTCCAGCGGTTCGACGCCATCTTCACCGAAGCTCTGTCCGACGGCACACTGCGTCCCGATCCGACGCTGAACGTGCGCATGGGCGATCTGGATCCGGCAATCGCCCGATTGGTGGAGCTTGGGCGCAGGCTGAAAGCGCAGGACGCGGCTGAGGCAGAACGCACAGTTGCGCCGACAGCGGAAAGTGATGGCACGATTACCTCGGCGCCGATCGACCGCCCACCGCCAGAAGGATCGGTCGCGCTGTACACGGTGCAGGTAGAGACGCCGAGCGCACCCTCGTTCGACGAAGCGATGGCCGGTATCCGCGGAGGTCAGGGTGTACGCGCCATCGGCGTCCGCAGCACAGCGATCGGCGGAACCACGGTACTTACGGTCAGCTATGCTGGATCGATTTCTCAACTGGCCGATGCCCTTCGCGAGCGCGGCTTCACCGTACGTCGGGGGGACAACGCGCTGCTTATCAGCCGTTGAGGACCGGGTTCGGCCATGTCGCAATCGCAGATCGCCCTCCCGCTCACGCAAGCTGCATCGGGCGAGCCCGAGCGGATAGTGATCGGTTCGAGCAACCGGGCGGTTGCCGATGCGCTCGCCGCAGCCGACACCTGGCCCTTCCGCACTGCAATTCTCGCCGGGCCGCCGCGCTCCGGCAAATCGCTCATTGCGAAATGGTTCGCCTCGCACACGGGCGGCGGGGCAATCGACGATGCCGATACGCGCGACGAGACCGAGATATTCCACGCCTGGAATCGTGCGCAGGAAGACGGCTACCCGTTGCTGATGACCGTGAGCGAAGGCGGTTGGGAAATCGCATTGCCCGACCTGCGCAGCCGCATGGGCGCGGCCTTGCAACTGGAGATCGGCCCTCCGGACGATGATATGGCTGCAGAACTCATGCTTAGCCACGCGGCGCAAAGGGGGCTGGCGCTAGGCGAAGGAGCGCCAGCATATCTAATCCCGCGGATGGAGCGTTCCTATACCGCGATCGAGCGGATCGTTGCCGAGATCGACCGTCTCAGTCTTGAACGGATGGCTCCAGCCACCATGTCGATATGGCGCGACGCGCTCGAGGCTGTCGAAGGCCCCGAACAGGGCCGCTTGCTTTAAATTGCCCTTGGTGGGAGAATTACCCCGATGCTGGAACGGCTGATAGCCTACCTCGACAGCGTGAAAGCACGCGACCCTGCACCGCGCAGCCGGTGGGAAGTGCTGCTGTATCCGGGCGTCTGGGCCATGGCCTATCACCGGATCGCGCATTGGCTGTTCGAAGCGCAACTCTTCTTCCTGGCGCGCTTGGTCAACCACTGGAGCCGGATGGTCACCGGCATCGATATCCATCCCGGCGCCAAGATCGGGCGCAATTTCTTCATTGATCACGGGTTTTCTGTGATCGGGGAAACGGTGGAGATCGGCGACGACGTCACGATGTACCAATGCGTGACGCTAGGCGGCACCAATCCGACCAACGGCAAGGGCGGCAAGCGGCACCCCACCATTGCGGATAATGTCATTATCGGGTCCGGCGCGCAGGTGATCGGGCCGATTACGGTCGGTAATCGCGCGCGGATCGGCGCGAACGCGGTAGTCACCGACGATGTGCCCGAAGGGGCGACGATGGTTGGCCTCAAAGCGCGCAGTACGCTTGTGCCGGCAGAGGAATGGATCAAGGAATTCATCCCCTACGGCACGCCCTGCGACGATCCTTGCGAGCCGAGCCGCGACTGCATCGAAAAGCTCGAGGCCGAGCTCAAAGCGTTGAAGCAGGAAATTGCGGACCTCAGGGCGGAGCGGGCACCCGAGCAGCGTAGCGGGACCGGCGATTGATGAATTTCCTCGGTGACAAGGTCGTCGCCTTTCCCGGTCGCAAACCGCTTCAGGTCGGGTTCTCACGTGAAGAACTGACCCGCATCCTCGATCTCTACGGACGCATGGTCGCTGCCGGGAAATGGCGCGATTACGCGATGGACTTCACGCGCGATGTCGCGGTGTTCGCGGCCTTTCGCCGCGCTGCCGAAAGGCCGCAGGCGCGGATCGAGAAGCGCCCCTCGCTGCGCGGCAAACAGGGCATGTGGACGCTATATGGCGAGCATGGGCAGGTGCTTAAACGCGGGCACGAATTGCCCGGCGTCATGGCCCCGGTCGAACGTCGCCTTCTCAAGGCAATCGACGACTAAGCATACGAAAAAGGCCCGCACCTAGGTGCGGACCTTTCCCCTTGTGAGCAGGTGTGGACCTCAGGCCGTAGCGGGAAGCTTGGTTTTGAGGTCGGTCGGCAGGCCCTGGACCACGGCGCGGCGGATCGGCGTCCACAATGCGCTGAGCGTCAGCAGGGCGGAACCGATGACCAGTGCGGTCAGCGCGAAATTCAGCTCCACCGCTCCGAATTCGCGGAACAGGTAAGTCAGCGCGATCAGCACATAGGCCAGCGCCGAGACGAGCAGCGCACGCCGGTCGATGGCAAGCGCCACGATGCCGAAGACGATATAGACCGCCAGGACCAGCACCGCTGCCAGCGCGCCGATGTTGTCGCCATCGGTCACACCGATCAGGGCGAATACCGGGTGGGCGATCATTGGCGCGGCGAGCAAGTGCAGCCAGAAGGCGACATCGCTGCGGCGGGTCTCACGGCGTGGATCACTGATATCCCAGCGCATGGCGAAACCGAAGACCACCAGGCCTGCTACGAACACAAGCGAGAGCAATACGTTCTCGATGTTGGCCGTATCGGGGCCGATAATCGCGATGATCAGTGCAATGGCGGTACCGGCGATCGCCGCTGTGCCCGCCGCGATGGTAATCGGCACCATGAAGCGCTTCCAGTGCATCCAGGCGAAGCCTGCGGTGATGAGCAGGGCGAGGCTGGCCCACAGGAAACCGATGGTTTCGCTGCGCTCCGTCCCGCTTTCCATATAGGCCATGATCCCGCCGAGCTGGGCGAGGAACACGCCGCCGACGAAGGCCAGCAGCAGGATGATGCTGGGAAGGGCCATGCGGCGCTTGAGGGTGAAGAATTCGGCGAGCAGCCAAGCGGTGACGGCAACGCCCAGCGCGGCGAAGCTGAGCCCCATCCCGCGCGCAATCGCCATGGCGCTGCGGTTGTTTTCCCACCAATCGGGATCGCTTCCCATCTCGGGCCAAGCCGGGACAGGCCAGATCGCGCCGGCAATCGCTTGCCCGATGGCGCCCATGGCAACCAGCATGATGATCACACCGATCGTCACGAAGATATCGTTGAACCCGGTGATGAGGCGGAAATGTTCTGCATCGGCGGGCAACGCATCGCGCGTCGAGGCGACGTGCGCGCGTAGAGCGTCGACGGCCTCCTGGCTGATGGCGCCCGAAGCCACTGCAGAATTCAGGTCTTCCTGACTGTACATGGTCTCTCCCCATTGAGTGGCCAGAGGTGATACGCTTAGTGTATTAACACGTCAATACGGCTTAGAGTAACTCACTCTCCAGGCACGAAAAACCCCGCCGCATCCTGCGATGTGGCGGGGTTTTCCAGTATTCGAGGGTAGGGCTTAGCCGCGAGCGCTGCTCGGGCCGGTACCGGTGACCTTCTGCATGGCGGTCAGGATCGCACCCGACTGCTCGCTGCCCGATTGCGGGGCCTTGAGGTTCGAGAATTCGCTGATCTTGTCCCAGTTGGCGGCAAAGCCTTCGACCGTACGCTCGCCATCGGGCAGCCAGACGGCGTCGTTCATGACGGTCCAAGCCGAGTGATAACCACCGGCGCCTGCGCCGACGATGGCGTTGCTCGGCGCATCTTCGCTGACGAGGAAGAGCGCGGCCGGGACCACGTTCACCGGATCGAACAGCTTGAAGGCTTCTTCGGGGAAGAGGTCTTCGGTCATGCGCGTGCCCGCGACCGGCGACAGCGTGTTGACCTTGATGTTGTACTTCGCACCTTCGAGAGCCAGCGTCTTTGTCAGACCGGCTAAGCCGAGCTTCGCCGCGCCGTAGTTGGCCTGGCCGAAGTTGCCGAACAGGCCGGTCGAGGACGCGGTCATCATGATGCGGCCGTAAGCCTGCTCACGCATGAGTTCCCAGCACGCCTTGGTGACGAATGCCGAACCGGTCAGGTGGACCTTGAGGACGAACTCGAAATCTTCGGGGCTCATCTTGGCGAAGGTCTTGTCGCGCAGGACGCCTGCGTTGTTGAGCAGGATGTGCACGCCGCCCCACTTCTGCTTGGCGTCGGCGACCATCTTTTCCATCTGGTCGTATTCAGTGACGCTGCCGCCGTTCGACATCGCCTCGCCGCCCATCTTCTCGATTTCCTCGACGACCTGGAGGGCCATGTCGGAGTGGCCAGTGCCGTCGCGCGAGCCGCCGAGATCGTTGACGACGACCTTCGCGCCGCGGCGCGCCAGCTCAAGCGCATATTCGCGGCCCAGTCCGCCGCCTGCGCCGGTTACGATGGCTACCTTGTCCTTGAAATCGATGCTCATGGGTGGGGGCTCCTGCTTTGTCGTTTACGTAAAGGTCAATTGTGCGCTGCGGCGTGGCATTTTTGCGTGCTTCTTGCAACCGTATGCGCGGCGATCCGCCATGCCGTAGGGTCAGGACGAAGACGAAGCGAGCGCCTACAGCGTTTCGAGGGCGGAAATGAGGCGATCGAGCGATTCGATGACGGCATCTGCGCCCAGCTCGTGCGGGGGCTTGTCGCAATAGCCATAGGCCGCCGCGATCACCGGTGCGTCTGCCGCGCGCGCTGCCCGCACATCGTAGGAGCTGTCGCCCACGAAGGCCATCGGCCCGCCGCCACACCGCTTGCGGGCCTCGATCACCGCATCCGGCTCGGGCTTGGCGCGGCCCTTGCCCATGGTATCGCCTCCGATGATCGTCTCGAACCGGTCTGCAAGGCCCAGGGTGGTGAGGATGTCGCGCGCGAACCCTTCGAACTTGTTGGTGACCACGGCCATCTTCACACCGCGCTCGGCCAGTGCGTCGAGCGTCTCGACAGCATGGGGGTAGGGCCGCGAATGCACCGCGTTGTTTTCCGCGTAATAGCCCAGCATCTGTTTGTAGAGCTGCCGGAACTCGTCCTCGGGAAGGCCGCCCTGCTGGTCCACCGCGCGAGCCAGCATGATCTTGGCCCCGCCGCCGATGAGGTCGCTGGCATGGTCCGCCGGGACGGGGTCGAACCCGCCCAGTGCCAGCGCATGGTTCACCGCAGCGCCGAGATCGCGGTGGGTCTCCAGGAGTGTGCCATCGAGGTCGAAGCCGACCGACTGGAAGGGAAATGCCGTCATGGCGTCAGGCGTTGAAGGATGGTTCTTCAATCCGCAAGCATTTGGTGGCATGGCCGCGTCATGAGCCAGACCAGACACTTCGCCGCCGTCATCCTTGCAGCAGGCAAGGGCACCCGCATGAAGAGTGAACTTCACAAGGTTCTCCATCCCATTGCCGGGCGTTCGATGCTGCACCATCTCATGGCCAGCGTCGACAGCCTCTCGCCCGATCACAAGGTCGTGGTCGTCGGAGCAGGGAGGGAGCAGCTCGAAGAGGCGCTGGGAGACGATGCGCGCACCTGCCTTCAGGAACCGCAGCTCGGGACCGGCCATGCCGTCCAGCAGGCGCAGGAGCAGCTTGCCGGATACTCGGGCGATGTGCTCATCATGTATGGCGATGTGCCGTTCGTGCGCGCTGCAACAATGAGAGCGATGCTGGATCGCCTCAATGCGGGCGATGCCCCGGCAGCGGTCGTGCTCGCGTTCGAGCCGGAAGAACCGCTCGCCTATGGCCGTGTCATTACCGATGACGAGGGTCGCATTTCCAAGATGGTCGAATTCAAGGACGCCGACGAGAGCGAGCGGGCCTGTCACCTGTGCAATTCGGGCCTGATGGCTGCAAAGGCGGACGACCTCTGGGCCCTGCTCGACAGGGTCGGCAACGACAATGCACAGGGCGAATACTACCTCCCCGATATCGTCAATATCGCCATCGATGACGGGCGCGTTTGCGCCGCTGTCACGACTGACGATCCGAATGAAGTCGCGGGTATCAATTCGCGGAGCGAGCTCGCCGCGGCAGAAGCGCAATGGCAGCGCGAACAGCGCGAACACTGGATGGCCGAAGGCGCGACCCTGCGCGCTCCGGAAACCGTATTTTTCAGTTACGACACCGAACTGGCACCCGACGTGACGATCGAACCCAATGTCGTGTTCGGGCCCGGGGTGAAAGTCGCGAGCGGAGCTACCATTCGTGCGTTCAGCCATCTGGAAGGCGCAAACGTGGGTGAAGGGTGCGAAGTCGGTCCCTATGCCCGCCTGCGCCCGGGCGCGGTGATGGAGCAGGGCAGCAAGGTCGGCAATTTCGTCGAGATGAAGAAGGCGGTTCTGGGGGAAGGCGCGAAAGCCAATCATCTTACCTACCTCGGCGATGCCACGGTGGGGGCAGGGGCAAACATCGGTGCTGGTACGATCACCTGCAATTACGATGGCTATTTCAAGCACAAGACCACGATTGGCGAGCGTGCCTTTATCGGCTCGAACAGCGCGCTGATCGCACCCGTCACCATCGGGGCGGACGCTATCGTCGCTGCCGGTAGCGCTGTCAGCCGCGACGTGGCGCCCGGCGAACTGCGCATGGTTCGCGCGGAACAGATGGTAAAGCCCGGCTGGGCCGATCGTTTCCACGACACGATGAAAAAGAAGAAGGCGGCGGCGAAGAAGGACTGAGCGTCTTGGCGGACCTTTGCTGGCTCTGTGAGCGCCCGCTGGGATGCAAGGTCCAGCAGCACCACACTGTGCCGAAGGCGAAGAAGGGCCGCGCGACCGTTGCAGTGCATCCCATCTGTCACCGCGCGATCCATGCCAACTTCACGAATGCCCGGCTGTCACGGATCGGAGAGGATCGCGCTGCCTTGCTCGAGGATGAGGCCTTGGCGAAGTTCGTCGACTGGGTCGCGGACAAGCCACCGGACTTCCACGCCCCGACCCGAAGGCCGAAGTAAACCGACCTGCGGAACGTCCGTCCGTGCCCCGGCGTTGATAATAAAACGTAAGGGAGCCAGGCTTCATGAAATTCTGGAAATACGCCGCTGCGGGCGCAGCAGTCCTGTCCATCGGTGCGGCTGGTGCCTACGCGCAATATCGCAACTCGGTCGACGAGCCGGATTATTCGCTCGTATCCGAGGACGGCGATATTCAGCTTCGGGAATATGCGCCGATGATCGTGGCAGAGGTGACGCATACCGGAGATCGCAGGCGCGCGCTCAACGCAGGCTTTCGGCGTCTTGCTGCCTATATCTTCGCGCAAGATCGTCCGGGCAAGGAAATCGCGATGACCAGTCCGGTAATGCAGGACCAGGGCGAAAAGATCGCCATGACCTCGCCTGTATTGCAGGATGGCGGTGACACCAGCGGAAGCTGGCGGACGCGCTTCGTCATGCCGGCCGAGTATACGATGGAGACGCTGCCCACTCCGCCCGAAGACGTTACTCTTGTCGAAATGCCGCCGCGAAGGGTGGCAGCAATCCGCTTCTCCGGTCGAGGATCGAGCGAGGACTTGGCTGCGCGCGAGGAAGAATTGCGCGCATGGATCGCGGATCGCGACCTGACGATCGCCGGCCCTCCCGAGTTCGCCTTCTACGACGCGCCGATGGTCCCACCGCCGCTAAGACGCAACGAAGTGATCATTCCCGTCGAATAGGCGCGTAAACGAAAAGGGGCGACCGCGAGGCCGCCCCTTCTTATTTATCGAAGCCGCTGCCTATTCGCCTGCTTCGTTGTCGTCCATCAGGCGCTGCATGAGGTAGACCATCTGCAATGCCTGCAGTTTTGCGCGCTGTTCGTTGTCGACGCCGCCCGAGTGACCGCCAGTCATGTCCTCATAGTACCAGTAGTCCTGGCCCAGAGCCTTGAGCTTCGCTGCCCCCTTGCGGGCGTGGGCGGGGTGGGTGCGGTCGTCCGCGGTCGATGCCCAGAGGAATGGGGCGGGGTAATCCACGCCGTCGACGATCTTCTGGTAGGGTGAGTAGCCCTCGATCCATTTGCGCTGTTCAGGGATGCGCGGATCGCCATATTCGCCGATCCACGATGCGCCGCGACCGATGAGGTGATAGCGCAGCATGTCGAACAGCGGGATCGCCACGATTGCCGCATCGAAGAGGTCGGGACGCTGCGTGAACGCGGTGCCGACCAGCAGGCCGCCCTGCGAACCGCCCTGGATACCGAGCTGGCCGGGATTGGTGATCCCGCGCTTAACGGCATCCTCACCCACGGCGATGAAATCGTCCCAGGTGCGCTGCTTGTTCTCGCGGATCGCCATCTGGTGCCACCCGGGACCGAACTCGCCCCCACCGCGGAGGTTGGCAAGAATGAAGGCGCCGCCTTTTTCGAGCCACATCTTGCCGGTCAGCGCACGGTAGCTTGGCAATTGGGAGATCTGGAACCCGCCATAACCATAGAGCAGGGCGGGATTCTTGCCGTCCATCTTCATGCCCTTCGGCTTCACGAGGAAATACGGGACCTTCGCGCCATCCTTGCTGGTGGCCTCGAGTTGTTCGACTTCCATTCCGCTGGCATCGAAATATTCCGGCGAGGTCTTGAGCACCTGCGGGTCGCCACTGCCGTCCGAGTACCACAGCGTGCTTGGCGACAGGAAGTCGGTCGAGGTGAACATGATCTCGTCGGTTTCGGACGAGGTGGCCTGGACACCCAGGGTCGCATTGTCGGGAAGATTGACTTCGGTGGTGACCCACTCGCCCCCCTCGAAATCTATCTTCAGCACCTTGCCCACAACGTTATCGAGGATCGCCATGTAGGCACTGTTGGCGGTGACGCCGCCGCCTTGCTTGGTCTGACGCTCTGCGGGGGCCCAGACGAGCGTCTTCTTCGCCCCGTTAGGGTCGCGCTTGAACTCTTCCAGATCGACCGCGATCAGCGCGTCGGCAGGGAAGACCTGACCTTGAGTTTCCCAGTCGACATCGGTCGAGAAGGTCAGCTGGCCGTCGATGATACCGCCGATATTGGCTTTCTTCGGCATGTCGAGTTCGAGCCACTCGCCCTCATGCCAGATGTAGTTGATGCTTTCATGAAAGCTGATCGCCCGGAAAGCCGTTCGACCGTGCACCACGCCTTTGTTGTCGCGGATAAGGCCGGAGCCGGCCCAGACGTCGCTCGGATCACCGCGGAAAATCTCTTCGGCATCGCTAAGCGGCGTTCCGCGCTTCCACAGGCGCGTCGTGAAGGGATATTCGCTCTCGGTGACGGTGCCGCCGCCGAAATCGCGACCGACCAGCAGGGTGTCTTCGTCAAGCCACTGGACGCCGCCCTGGCTCTTCTCCTCGATAACGAAGCCGCCTTCGACGAACTGTCCGGTCGTCATGTCGAATTCGCGCAGGATCGTGGCGTCTTCACCGCCGTCGGACAGGGCAATCATGCAGAGACGCTGGTCGGGCGGCAGGCAGGTGCTGCCCTTGTAGACCCATTCCTTGCCTTCTGCGGCAGCCAGGGCATCGACATCGAGAACCGTTTCCCAATCCGGATCGTCGGTCTTGTAGCTCTCAAGCGTCGTGCGGCGCAGGAGGCCCTTGGGATTTTCCTTGTCCTGCCAGAAATTATACAGGCCGTCTTTGCGGATCGAGACGTAGGGAATGCGATCTTCCGCATCGAGGATAGCCAGTGCTTCGGCGGTAAGCTCGTCGAAGCGAGGGTCCTGCGCCATGTGCGCCATGGTGCGGTTGTTTTCCGCGCGCACCCAGTCGAGAGCCTTGTCGCTACGGGCTTCCTCGAGCCAGATGTGAGGATCTTCGTCGGGGCCGGGCACGCCGTCATTGGCCAGAGCTTGAGTGTTCATGCCAAGAGCCATGGCGGCACCAATGGCGAGTGTCGATACGCGTTTCATGATTGTGCGTCCCTATTGTTCTAACGGTTCAGTCTTGCCGGTAGATCGGGCCCGCGCAATGTCGTTCGCCGGTCAGGCGTGACGGTTGGTCGAACGAAAAAGGGCGGCCCTTAGGAGCCGCCCTCTTCATTCTTGCGATTGTCCCGAATGGCTCAGCCCTCGACGTGTTCCGCGAGGACCGTGAGACCGTTTTCGCCCACTTCGGCGAAACCGCCGCGGACTTCGATGGTCTCGGGTGCTGCGCCTTCGGTCTTATAAACCTGAACGGCGCCGTCACGAATCGTCGACATGAAAGGCGCGTGGCCTTCGAGCACGCCGAATTCGCCTTCCGCGCCGGGGACGACCACCATGTGGACGTCCTCGCTACGGACCAGCTTGGCCGGCGTGACGAGTTCGAAGTGCAAAGCCATGGCTTAGTCTTCTTCCGCCAGCTTCTTGGCCTTCTCGACCACCTGGTCGATACCGCCGACCATGTAGAAGGCGCTTTCCGGCAGGTGATCGTATTCGCCGTCGACGACAGCCTTGAAGGACTTCACGGTGTCTTCGAGCTGGACGAACTGGCCCGGAATGTTGGTGAAGACCTCGGCCACGTGGAACGGCTGGCTGAGGAACTTCTGGATCTTGCGGGCACGCGCGACGGTCAGCTTATCTTCTTCGGAAAGCTCGTCCATGCCGAGAATGGCGATGATGTCCTGCAGGCTCTTGTACTTCTGCAGAGTTTCCTGAACGCGGCGAGCGGTCTCGTAGTGCTCCTGACCGACAACGCGCGGTTCGAGAACGCGGCTGGTGGAGTCGAGCGGGTCGACTGCCGGGTAGATGCCCAGTTCCGAAATCGCGCGGTTCAGCGTGGTCGTTGCGTCCAAGTGGGCGAACGAGGTTGCCGGTGCCGGGTCGGTAAGGTCATCGGCGGGAACGTAGATGGCCTGGACCGAGGTAATCGAACCCTTGGTCGTCGAGGTAATGCGTTCCTGCAGGTTACCCATGTCGGTAGCGAGCGTCGGCTGGTAGCCCACTGCCGAAGGAATACGGCCGAGCAGTGCGGACACTTCCGAACCCGCCTGCGTGAAGCGGAAGATGTTGTCGACGAAGAACAGCACGTCCTGGCCTTCGACGTCGCGGAAGTATTCCGCCATGGTCAGGCCCGACAGAGCAACACGGGCGCGGGCGCCCGGAGGTTCGTTCATCTGGCCGAAGACGAGGGCAACCTTCGAGCCTTCCGAAGTGGCGTTGCCGTCTTCGTCCTTGGCGATAACGCCGGCGTCGAGGAATTCGTGATAAAGGTCGTTACCTTCGCGGGTACGCTCACCCACACCGGCGAAAACGGACACACCACCGTGGCCCTTCGCGATGTTGTTGATGAGTTCCTGGATCAGAACGGTCTTGCCGACGCCTGCGCCGCCGAACAGGCCGATCTTACCGCCCTTCGCGTAAGGTGCGAGAAGGTCGATGACCTTGATGCCGGTGACGAGGATGGCCGCTTCGGTCGACTGGTCGACGAAGAGCGGGGCTTCCGCGTGGATCGGGCTGGAGAGTTCGGCACCGATCGGGCCGCGCTCGTCGATCGGCGCACCGACGACGTTCATGATGCGGCCGAGCGTCTTCGGGCCGACAGGCACCGTGATCTGCGAGCCGGTGTTCACGACTTCCTGTCCGCGGACGAGACCGTCGGTGCCGTCCATGGCGATCGTGCGCACGGTGTTTTCACCGAGGTGCTGCGCGACTTCAAGAACCAGCGTGTTGTCGCCGTTCTTCGTTTCAAGCGCGGTCAGGATCGGCGGCAGATCACCTTCGAAGGCAACGTCGACGACAGCGCCGATGACCTGCGAGATAACGCCGTTGGGGCTCTGGTTAAGCTTGGGGGCAGTGGCCATGATAAGGTTTCCTACTGGCTCAAGAGGCTTTGTGGTGGGCGCCGTGTTCGGCACAAAGGGCGTCAGCGTCGTTCAGCATCCAGTCCGAACCGTCTTCGTTCGCAACCAGCGTCGCTTCGTGACGCATGTATTCGTCTTCACCGAGACCGTATTCGCACAGTGCCTGGTTGGCACCCATTGCGCGGCGGCAGACGGCGTTGTTGACCGGTTCTGCGCCTTCGCAGGTTTCAGCGAACTTTGCGCGGAAATAATCCTGGTCCGTGGCGGGCAGGCTTGCGACCGGTTCCGGTGCGACGGTTTCGGTCGGGGTCGGCTCGGGCGCGGGCTCTTCACCGCAAGCGGCGAGGAGTGCGACGGGCAGGATGAGGGCGAGTTTCTTCACGTATCCGGTCCTTGTCAGAGCGCTTCCGCGCCTGCGATAATTTCGACGAGTTCGGTAGTAATCGCGGCCTGGCGGCTGCGGTTGTACTGGATCGTCAGCTTGTTGATGAGGTCGCCCGCATTGCGCGTTGCGTTGTCCATGGCGGTCATCGACGCGCCCTGTTCCGAAGCTTCGCGTTCGAGCAGGGCGCCGAACAGCTGCGTCTTCACGTAGCGCGGGAGCAGGTCTTCGAGGATTTCCTCTTCGCCCGGCTCGTATTCCACGACCGCATCGCCGCCGCTGCCTTCGCCTTCGGGTGAGGGAACGGGAATCAGCTGATCGACAGTCGGTTCCTGCGCCAGCGCCGACTGGAAGATCGGGTAGACGAGGTGCGCGATGTCGAATTCGCCCTTTTCGAAGCGTTCGAGCAGGTCTTCGGCAATGGCGTCAGCCTCTTCGAAGCCCGGCTGGCGGACGTCGGAAGTGTCGAAGTGCTTTTCGATCTTGTCGGCAAAGTCGCGCTTGATCGGTGCGCGGCCCTTCTTGCCGACGAGATAGAAGGTCACGTCCTTGCCTTCGGCGATCAACGCACGCGCCTTGGCCTTGGCGGCCTTGACGATATTGGCGTTGAGACCGCCGCACAGACCCTTGTCGGTGTTCACGACCACCAGGAGGTGACGCTTGTCCGATCCGGTGCCGCGGAGCAGCAGGGGCGCGCTGTCGCCGCTTACCTTGCTGGCAAGCGACGCCATAACGCCCGACAGCCGTTCTGCGTAGGGACGTGCAGCTTCGGCAGCAGCCTGCGCACGGCGCAATTTGGCCGCGGCGACCATCTGCTTGGCCTTGGTGATCTTCTGGGTCGATTTAACCGACCCGATCCGATCCTTGAGTTCCTTGAGGCTAGCCATTTCGGCTCCCTATCTCGTGTGCTCTCGGGTGGCTCAGGCGAACTGCTTGGCGAAGGTCTTCAGTGCGTCGACGACCTTGTCCTTGGTGCTGTCCTCGAACTTGCCGGTGTCGCGGATTTCAGCGAGCACGTCGGCGTGTTCGGAGCGCATGAAGCTCAGCATCTGTGCTTCGTAGCTGGTAACGCGGTCGACAGCGACATCGTCGAGGTAGCCATTGGTGCCGGCAAAGATCGACACGGTCTGCTCTTCGAACGGCATCGGCGAGAACTGCGGCTGCTTGAGCAGCTCGGTCAGGCGCGCACCGCGGTTGAGCAGCTTCTGCGTAGCGGCGTCGAGGTCCGAGCCGAACTGCGCGAAAGCAGCCATTTCGCGATACTGGGCGAGGTCGAGCTTCATCGAGCCCGAAACCTTCTTCATCGCCTTGGTCTGGGCGGCACCGCCCACACGGCTAACCGAAAGACCGACGTTAATGGCCGGACGGATGCCCTGGTAGAACAGGTCGGTTTCGAGGAAGATCTGGCCGTCGGTGATCGAGATCACGTTGGTCGGAATGTAGGCCGAAACGTCGCCGGCCTGCGTTTCGATGATCGGCAGAGCGGTCAGCGAGCCGCCGCCATTGGCGCCGTTCATCTTAGCAGCGCGCTCGAGGAGACGGCTGTGGAGATAGAAAACGTCACCCGGGTATGCTTCGCGGCCCGGAGGACGACGCAGCAGGAGCGACATCTGGCGGTAAGCCACGGCCTGCTTGGAAAGGTCGTCATATACGATGACGGCGTGCATGCCGTTGTCGCGGAAGAATTCGCCCATCGCACAGCCGGTGTAGGGTGCGAGGTACTGCAGCGGAGCAGGCTCCGATGCGGTCGCGGCGACGACGATCGAATATTCCATCGCGCCGTTTTCGTCGAGGCTCTTGACGATCTGGGCGACTGTCGAGCGCTTCTGGCCGACGGCGACGTAGATGCAGTAGAGCTTCTTCTTTTCATCGTCGCCCTGGTGGGCGTCCTTCTGGTTGATGAAGGTGTCGATAGCGACAGCGGACTTACCGGTCTGGCGGTCACCGATGATCAATTCGCGCTGGCCGCGGCCAACAGGGACGAGGGCGTCGATGGCCTTGAGGCCCGACTGCACGGGTTCGGAAACCGATTCACGCGGGATGATGCCCGGAGCCTTCACTTCGACGCGGCGACGCTCGGTCGATTCGATCGGGCCCTTGCCGTCGATCGGGTTGCCCAGCGCGTCGACGACGCGGCCGAGGAGACCCTTGCCGACGGGAACGTCCACGATGGTGCCGGTGCGCTTGACGGTGTCGCCTTCGCCGATGTCCGTGTCGGCACCGAAGATAACGGCACCGACGTTGTCGGCTTCGAGGTTCAGCGCCATGCCCTGAACACCGTTGGAGAATTCGATCATCTCGCCGGCCTGAACATTGTCGAGGCCGTGGATGCGGGCGATGCCGTCACCCACCGACAGCACGGAGCCAACTTCGCTGACTTCGGCTTCGGTGCCGAAATTGGCGATCTGGTCCTTGATGACCTTGGAGATTTCTGCGGCGCGGATATCCATGATTATCGTCCTTTGATCAGGCTTTCATCGCCTGGGCGAGGGAATTGAGGCGGGTGCGGATCGAACCGTCAATGCGCTTCGAACCGATGGTAACGACAAGGCCGCCCAGAAGATCGGGATCAACCTTGGAATTAATCTTTACAGTGCGACCTTCGCGCGCGGTCAGCTTCGTCTTGAGCTGTTCGAGCTGCGTGTCGGTCAGCGCGTGGGCGCTGGTGACATCGGCGGTCACTTCGCCACGCTGCGCAGCAGCAATGGCGCGGAATGCGCGAATGACGCCGGGAAGCTGGCCGAGACGGCGGTTCGCGGCAAGCGTGCCGAGGAACCTCTGCGTCAGATCGGAAAGGCCCATGATGGCGGAAACGCCCCACAGTGCCTTGCCAGCTTCACCGCGGCTTACGCGCGGGTTGGTGGTCAGCGTCTTGAGCTCAGCCGATTCGGCAAGCCCCGCTTCCAGTTTGTCGAGGTCCGATTCGACCGCAGTTACGGTCCCGGCCTCGCTGGCCAGATCGAATAGGGCCGAGGCATAACGCCCTGCCAGGCTAGCCTGAATACCGGCGGAAATATCCACGCGTCTCTCGTCCTCTAAGGGTCGGAAAAAAAGTCTGTCGTTCCAAGCCGGGGGTGAGCGAAAATGAGTCGCTCCGGCAAGGTTGGCGCGCGCCTAGCAAAGGGTCCCCGCGAAGGCAACCCGAGTCCGCCTGTGAAAGATTCGACTTTTGGACCGGGAGGCGTAAATTCGTCCTCAATTAAAACGGATCGAGCGGGAGAGACGGAATGGAAACAGCAGCATTGTCGGAGCATTGCGGTGTCGAGGTGAAGGACATTTCCCTTGCCAAGGCCGAGGGCGAAGAACTCGATGCCGTTCGTGACCTTATATATAGGCACGGCGTGGCCGTGTTCCGCGATCAGGTTTTCAGCCCGGCAGACCACATCGCCTTTGCCAAGCGCTGGGGCGGGATCGACATCAACAACTATTTCCCGCTGACCGACGAGCATCCCGAGATCGCCGTGGTGCGTAAACGCAAGGACCAGACCACCAATATCGGCGGTGGCTGGCATACCGATCATTCCTACGACCAGATTCCGGCAATGGGATCGATTCTCGTGGCGCGCGAATTGCCGCCGTCCGGGGGCGATACGCTGTGGGCGCACATGGGTGCCGCCTATGACACGCTGCCAGAGGAAACGAAAAAGAAGATCGACGGCCTGAGCGCGTTCCATACGGCCGACCACATCTATTCGCCTGAAGGTGCCTACGCCCAGACTGACCAGGGCGGCGACCTTCGCGGACAGGACCTGAAAACCGGAGCAATGCATCCGGTCGTGATCCGCCACCCGCATACGGGCCAGAAGCTCCTATATGTGAACCCCGGCTTCACGATCAATTTCGTCGGCCAGACCCGCGAGGAAAGCCTCCCGTTGCTGCAGGAGCTGTTCGCGCACGCCATGTCGCCCAGCCTCCAGTGCAGGCTGCAATGGGAACCGGGCACGGTCGCGATCTGGGACAACCGGACGACCTGGCATTACGCCATGAACGACTATCAGGGTTACGCGCGCGAGATGCACCGCATCACGCTGTCGGGCGAAGCCCTCGCCGCCTGACCTACTCTCGCATCTCGCACTGGTAGACCAGACGCTCGTTCGGCTGCTGCGGCAGTTGGCTCAGAACTTCGCCCTGAAGGTCGCCTAAAGAAGTGGCTGCTCCATCCTCGCCGCATTTCGGTGCGGAATATTTAGCACGTGCGCTGCGCGCCTCCCGCATCGCCCCGCGCTGAAGGAGATAGCGCTCTGAACGGAAGATCCGGCGGTCGGGATCGAAACTGTTCACCGACACCGCGTCTTCTTCATTAGGCACGAAGACCCGCGACCAGTTTCCGGAGGCATATCCGTATTGCGTGCGCTCGTTGACGCATCCGTCCGCCGTCCATTCGAACTCGATCTCGGGTGCCTCGGAAGTCGTGATCCGGCTGCGCTCCTCGACTACGCGGCAGACGAGCGAGAGGTCGCCGCTTTCCTGTCCGGCCAGAGGCGCGTTGTCGTCGGGACCTTCTCCTTCTGCCATAAGGGCAGCGACCCTGCGATCGACCTCGTCCAGGCCGGGCCGTGTCACGAAGGCGATAAAGGCCACCACGACGAGGAAGCCGGCTATCGCGAAGGCGATATTGGTTTTCCTGATCCGCAGCGCGTCCTCGTCGTCATCCGCGCCAATCCGTTCGCGCTGGCTCCAGGCCCACAGGAACAGGCCGAAGGCGACGAGCATGAGAACGAAGGCCAGCGCCATGCGGTCTTCGCGATCTTCGGAAACCGACAGCTGTGCGCGAAGCAGGGCCCGCTCGCGCTTGGCGCGAGTTTCCTCGGTGCGCTGTGCGAGATTTTGCCGCGCTTCCGCCTGCTCGCGTTCGATCCGCTCACGCTCGGCCTCGTCGAGGTCGGCAAGGCTGCGACAAGGCTGGTCGGAGAGGCGCGGAGTGATGTCGTTTGCCCGGAGGAAAGGCACGAGTTCGCGGTTCGACACCGCGAAGAAGAATTCCGCATCTCCGCCCTCGTTGTCCGCCCCGAAGCTGTTCACACCGACGACCCTGCCGCAAGGGTCGAGCAGGGGCCCGCCTGAATTGCCGCGCGCAATCGGGGCGGTGTGTAGGATGGTGTCGAACTGGCGGCTCGGCCGTTCGCCGGAAATGAAGCCGCGGCTCTTTACCGGGGGCTGGCTGCGGAAGAGATCGGTGAGGTCGAGCCCCTGCGCGCGGTCGACATTCATCGGGTAACCGACGCTGGTGACCTCTCCCGCCCCGGAAACAGGCTGCGCCGCGATGGCGAGCGGGGGAAGGCGCAGGTTCCCCGTGAGACGAACCAGCGCAAGGTCGTTGCGCGAACTGGCGGTTACCAATCGCCCGTAAACAGCTTCGCCGCCGCCATTGGGTACGATCCCGATTCGTAGATCCTCGTCCCGCATCGCATCGCGAACGACGTGGGCGTTCGTTACGATAGCGTTCTGCGTGACGGCAAAGCCGGTGCCGTGGCTGACGGGATAGAGCTCGTCACCATCGTTTCCGATGATTACGACGCGCACGACGCCGCGCGAAGCCGCATCGATATCGGCCGGATCGGCCATTGCCAGTTGCGGCAGCAGCAGCGCGCACATGGCGGCAAGGAATACGAAAATGCGTCCCATCGTGCCGCTGCTTGTGCCGCCCAATTGCTTTGATCGCAAGCTACGGGATGCGCGCTGTGCAAATCCTCCGCAAAGAAGGCGAAGATGAGCTATGGAGCATGGTGATGGTCGATCAAGGGCAAGCATGGCAGGCGGTAAAGCGGCGCGACCGCGCTTTCGACGGGCGCTTCGTGACCGGCGTGATGAGTACCGGCATATATTGCCGACCATCCTGCGCAGCACGTCACCCCCTGCGCGAGAATGTGCGGTTTTTCGCCGATGGCGAGAGCGCGCGCCAAGCGGGCTTGCGGCCTTGCAAGCGCTGCCTGCCCGACGATGTCGCCCGTGACGAAGCTGCCGTCATGGCGGCAATCGACGAGATACGCCGGTCCGAAGACGCGCCGACCCTGTCCGTCCTGGCCGGGATCACCGGCTATTCGCCGACGCATTTCCAGAAGGTGTTCAAGCGGGCGACAGGACTCTCCCCCGCCGCATACGCGCGCGCCTTGCGTGAAGAACGGGCTCGGGACGCTCTCACTGAAGGCGACAGCGTCACCGGCGCTATCTACGAGGCAGGCTACGGTTCGCCCTCGCGATTCTACGATGATACGAAAGGAAGGCTCGGCATGGCGGCAAGCGACTGGCAGGGCGGGGGCAAGGGGCGCACGATCCACTGGAGCGTGATCGACACGAGCCTTGGCGCGATGCTTGTCGCTGCAACGGAGCGGGGCGTTTGTTGCTTGTCGTTCAACGAAGACGAAAGCGACCTCATGCGGCGGTTTCCCGAGGCGCAGCTGGTCGAGGCCGGCGAGGAATTCCGCGACCTGTTCCGCCGGGTGACGGCAGTGGTCGAAAACCCCACACAGGCGACGCTCGCGTCCATCCCGCTCGATGTGAAAGGCACAGCGTTCCAGCAACGCGTATGGCAGGCCTTGCGCGAAATCCCGGCGGGGCAAACGCGCAGCTACGGAGAGCTTGCAGCCGCGCTGGGAAATCCCAAGGCCTCGCGTGCGGTCGGCGGAGCGAACGGCGCGAACAATGTTGCAGTGCTCATCCCCTGCCACAGGGTCATCGCAGCGGACGGTTCGCTTGGCGGATATGCCTATGGCACCCGGATCAAAGCCGAATTGCTGGAGCGGGAAAAGTCCGAATAAGCCACTGGGAAGACCAGAAAATTGCTGACGATGGCAAGTTTTCTTTGACAATGTCGCCTGTGGTAGGAACACTACACACTAACGTCGCCACCCGCCGAAACATTCGCGCGGGGAGATAATAACCGGCTTCAGGATCAATCCAGTGCGGTCTTGGCGATCGCGCAGAGTTTTAGCAGGTTGATAGCGATGGATAGCGGACAGGATTTCGTCGACTTCTATGCCCTGTTGCAGGTCAGTCCGACCTGCGACCGCAAGATGCTGGAAAAAGCTTACCGGCACGCAGCGCAGATGTATCATCCCGATCACACCGATACGGCCGACATCGACAAGTTCCAGGAAGTGACCTCCGCGTACCAATTGCTTCGCGATCCGGAAAAGCGCGCCAAATACGACCAGCGCTACAAGGAAATGAAAAAGGACAACCTTTACCAGTTTCCCGGTAGCGAAGACCTGCTGATCGACGAGAAGTCCGCGCTCGACGATGCCGAGGCGCATGAGAAGGTGTTATATCACCTCTACAAGCGCCGCCGCGAGCATGCGACGGATCCGGGTATCATGGGATATTACATCCAGAAGACCCTGGATTGCTCCGACGAGAATTTCGAATTCCACACCTGGTATCTGAAGTCCAAGGGCTTCATCGAAATCACCCAGGAGGGGAAGCTGGCGATTACCATCGAGGGTGTCGATCACGTTATCTCGATGAGCCGCAAGGCAGAGGAAACGAAGCTGATTGCCGAGATGAAAGACCGCGCACGCGAGGCCTAATTGCGCGCCCAGTCCTTGCCGGCAGGCGTGAGGCTGTCGAGAAACGCCTCCGCGCTGTCGAGATAGTCCTGCCTCTTGGCGTCGTCCATCCTGTCCCACGTCGAATAGATGCGACCGATGCGGGCGTTCTTTTCCAGCCTGTCGCGATGGCGGTCCATGAAATGCCAGTAGAGCGGATTGAAGGGACACGCGCCTTCACCGGTCTTCTTGCTCACCGAATAGCGGCACTCAGCGCAATAATCGCTCATCTTGTTGATGTAGTTGCCGCTGGCAGCATAGGGCTTGCTCGCCAGCTTTCCGCCGTCGGCATAGAGGATCATCGCCGCTACATTGGGTAGTTCCACCCATTCGTAGGCATCGGCGTAGACCACAAGATACCAGTCCTGCACCTCGCGGGGGGTTATCCCGGCAAGCAGGGCGAAATTGCCGAGCACCATCAGCCGCTGGATGTGGTGGGCATGGGCGTTGTCGCGGGTGGAGCGAATGCTGTCGGCAAGGCACCGCATGTCGGTTTCGCCGGTCCAGTAGAACTCGGGCAGGCCGCGCTGCGCATTCAGGGCATTCGCTTTCTGCAGGTGTGGCATCTGGTGCCAGTAGAAGCGCCGCACATATTCGCGCCAGCCGATGATCTGGCGAATGAACCCTTCGACCGAATTGATCGGCGCGCGGTCGTCCTTGTAGGCCTTCTCCGCCCTCTGGCAGAGTTCAAGCGGGTCGAGCAGGCCGAGATTGATGCTGGTCGACAGCATCGAATGGAACAGGTCGTCCTGTCCGTGAACCATCGCGTCCTGGTAGGGGCCAAAACATTCGATGCGTTCGGCGAAGAAGGCGTCCGCCGCCTCTTCCGCTTCTTCGCGGGTCACCGGCCATCCGAAGTTCTCCACAGACCCGAAGTGATCGCCGAAGCGATTTTCGACCAGTCCGATCACCTCGCATGTGATCGCATCGGGTTCGAACAGGGGGCGCTCGGGTGCGTCGAGACCTTCCTTGGGCGGTTTGCGGTTCTCGCTATCGTAATTCCACTCCCCGCCTTCCGGCTTGTTGCCATCCATCAGCAGGCCCGTCTTGCGGCGCATCTCTCGGTAGAAATACTCCATCCGCATTTCCTTGCGGTCTTCCGCCCACTCGTCGAATTCGGCCTGGGTCGAGATGAAACGGTCGTCCGCAAGGATCTCGACTTCGCAGGGAAACTTGTCGGCCCATTGGTCGAAATCGTGCCTGAGCCGCCATTCGCCCGGTTCAACCACATGGATAGCGCGCGGGGAGTGCTCTTCGACGGCGCGGGCGACCTCGCCGGCGAAGCTTCCGGCATTGTCTGTCGCATCGAGCTTTACGTAGTCGACGGTCCATCCTGCATCGCGCAGGTCTTCGGCAAAGTGACGCATGGCGGAAAAGATCAGGACGATCTTTTGCTTGTGATGTTTGACGTAAGTCGCCTCGTCCCAGACTTCCATCATCAGGATGACGGTATCGTCCTTTCTCCGCCCGCGAAGGCTGGCGAGGTCGCGGGTTAGCTGGTCGCCCAGGATCGGGACGAGGATCGGGCCGTCGGTAGTGTCTGCCATGCGCTCTCAATGCGCGAGCGTGCGACAGGTGCCTAAAGCATGGAGGACTGCGCCGGACGACCTGCCCACGGTACGTCGGTCCGGTCGATCGCGAGCGAGCCCTCGAACGGGCGACACAATTCGAAGGCATCGTCAGGCGATCCGTCCAGCCAGGTTGCGCGTTGATCCGCCGTAAGGATGACGGGCATTCGATTATGGACTTCGCTCATCTGGGGCGAGGCATCGGTCATCACCATCGAATAGCAATCGCCCCATTCCGCGCTGCCGCGCCAGATGCCCGCAACCGTAAAGACCTCGGCATCGGGCATGGTCATCCAGGTGCGTGTCATCGCGCCTTTCTTGCCCTGCGCTTCGGCAAAGCTTTCCAGAGGGATCAAGCAACGCCGCTCTGTAAAGCTGCTTTTCCAGAAAGGACCGGAGAGCTTGTCGGTACGTGCATTGTTCACCGGCTTGGGCTTGAGCGGCTGGCCCTTTGCGCCCTTGCGCTGGAGGGGAAAGCCCCAGGTCATGGTCTCGACCTTGCCGCCTGCGATCACGATGCCGGAATAGCCGGGATAGATTTCGCCGCCCGCATTACTGCCGATCTCCGCCACTGCGTCGAACAATTGCGCGACTTCGGTGGCGTTCTTGGTCATGCGATAGAGATTGCACATGGCAGCGCTACCTACACGAAACTGTAGGGATCGACATCCACCCCGACGCGGACGCCCGGGGGATGATCGAGGCTGGAAAGCCAGCGACGGATGACATCCTGCAACTGCACGCTGCGGCGCGCGTTCATGAGCAGGCGATAGCGATACCGTCCACGCAGAAGCGCCATGGGTGCGGGCGCGGGGCCAAGTATCATGAGATCGGGCACGTCGGGACGCGCATCGCCGATCCGCCGGGCTGCCTCGCGCGCCTCCGCCTCGTCTTCGGAAGAGATGATGATCGACGCCCAGCGGCCGAAGGGCGGGGCGCCGGCCTCGCGCCGCATTTCGGTTTCGGCTTCGTAGAAGGCGTCGCGATCTCCGGCGGCAAGGGCAGCAATCACGCTGGCTTCGGGATGGCGGGTCTGGATCAGCACTTCGCCGGGCTTCGATCCTCGACCGGCACGCCCCGCAACCTGCGCGACTTGCTGATAGGTCCGCTCGCCCGCGCGCAAGTCGCCTCCCTCGAGGCCGAGATCGGCATCGACTACGCCTACCAGCGTAAGCTCCGGGAAGTGAAAGCCCTTGGTCACCAGCTGGGTGCCGACGATAACGTCGATCGCCCCTGTTTCGACCTGCGCGATGAATTCCGCGGCGCGACCCGGCGAATTGAGTGTGTCCGACGTGGCGACGAAGACGCGCGCATCGGGCAGCCGCTCCGCCACCTCGTCGGCGATGCGCTCGACGCCGGGACCGCAGGCGACGAGGCAATCGGGCTCGCCGCATTCGGGGCATGAGGCGGGACTTGGCGTCTCATGTCCGCAGTGGTGGCAGGCAAGCCGTCGGGTGAAACGGTGTTCGACCAGCCACGCGCTGCAATTGGGGCACTGGAAGCGGAACCCGCAATTGCGGCACAGGGTCAACGGCGCATAGCCGCGGCGGTTCAGGAAGAGGAGCGATTGTTCCTTGCGCTCCAGCCGCTCGGCGATGCCGTCGATCAGCCGCTGTGCTAGCCACATTCCTTGCGGCGGCTTTTCTTCCGTCAGGTCGATCGTGTCGATGGCCGGCAATTCCGCCCCGCCGAACCGGCTGGGCAGGTCGAGTTTCGCATAAACGCCGCTCTCGGCCATCTGCAGGCTTTCCAGAGCCGGGGTGGCGCTGGCGAGGACAACGGGAATGCCTTCGAAGTGCGCGCGCATGACGGCAACGTCGCGGGCATTGTAGCGCACGCCGTCTTCCTGCTTGAAGCTGGTCTCGTGCGCTTCGTCGACGACGATGAAGCCGAGATTGCGAAACGGCAGAAACAAGGCCGAACGAGCGCCCACCACGACCTGCGCATCGCCGCTCGCCACGTTTCGCCATGCACGGCGGCGCTGGGTGGACTTCAGCGAGGAGTGCCAGAGGACGGGGGTGACGCCGAACCGCTCTTCGAAGCGGTGAAGGAAGTTTTCGGTCAGCGCGATTTCCGGCAACAGGACCAGCACCTGCCGGCCCATCCGCAGCGCTTCGGCAACCGGTTCGAAATAGGTTTCGGTCTTGCCCGATCCGGTTACGCCGTCGAGCAGGTAAGGTGCGAATTTCTCCTGGCGTACGGCCTCGCTCAAGGTATCGGCCGCCTGCTGCTGGTTTTCGCTGAGATCCACATGCGTGAAATCGGGCCGCGCTTCGTCGAAGGGGCGGTCGCAATCGACCTCCACCGGTTCCAGCGCACCCTGGTTGACGAGGCCGCGCAGCACGCCCTCCGACACGCCCGCGATACCGGCCAGCTCGCGGATAGTGGCTTGTTCGCTCTCGAGAGCCTCCATCGCTGCATGGCGTTGCGGTGTCATGCGCTCGGGCATGCCTCCGGTCAGGCGATATTCCGTGATGGTCGCCGGCCCTTTGAGCGCGCCGCCAGAGGAAAGCGCCATGCGCGCCACGCTAGACAAGGAGGCGACGTAGTAATCGGCTGTCCACTCGATCAGCCGCCTCAGCGGCGCGGACAGGGGCGGTACCGGCAGGATCGAGCGTAGCGGGCGCAGCTTCTCCGCCGGAACCTCGGTGCCGGGAAGCCGTTCGCTCTCCCAGACGATTCCGATGATCGTGCGCGGCCCAAGCGGACACTCGACCACATGGCCCGGACCGACTTCCATGCCTTCGGGCACCTTGTAGTCGAGCGGGCCGAGGGCGGCATTGAGGACGAGGCAGCGCACGCGGTTCATCGGAGGGCTCATATGGGCGGCCTATGTCGCACACGACAAGGGTGGGACCTTCGAGGAGTAGAAATAATGAACGATATTCTCACGGCCACCACTCACAGGCGCAAGTTCCTGGGCGGTTTGACGCTCGGCGGGGCGGCCCTGGCGCTTCCGGCTTGTACATCGCTTGGCGGCTTCGGTTTCGTCGACGCCATTCAGCGCCTCCTGTTCCTGTCGAGCGAGCGGGCCTTTGCCCGGATGCTCGACGATGGTGGTTTCTGGGACGAACAGATCGCGCAGGTCGGACTGGAAAACCTGCTCGGTGCGCGCGGCGGAGTTCTGGGCAGCATCCTGACGTCCGCCCTTTTCAAGGATCGCCTGTTCGATGCGTTCGGCGATATCGCCTATGAAGGGGCGGAGCGCGCAGCACCGATCGTGGCGGATACCGTGCGCGTAATCGGTATTTCCAACGCGGTTGCACTCGTCAACGGCGGGCCGACTGCGGCGACCAGCTTCCTGCGCGGAGAAATGGGCATGCGCCTGGTCGATGCGATGATCCCCGAACTGGGTGACGCGATGCGCCTCGCCGAAGACCCGCTGGTCGGACAGGCGCTCGGCGCCTTGACCGGCGTTAACGTGTCGCAGGTCGCCAGCAGGGTAGCGAACAGCATCGATGACACGATCTGGCGCGAAATGGGCGTCGAGGAGGCGGAAATTCGCCGCGATCCCCGCGCGACCAACGACCCCCTCATAATCGGTGTGTTCGGCGGCGCGAGCGCCCTCTGACGAATCCTGCTTGGGGAAAAACCGGCCCTGCGCGCGTCCGCAAACTTGAGCGACTCGCGCGCAGGTGCCTAGCCTTCCTCGCATGACGGACACCTTCGTCGCCTTGTCGGATCCCACGCGCCGCCTCCTGCTCGACAGGTTGAGCGAGCAGGGCGGCCTGACTCTATCGGAATTGAGCGAAGACCTGCCGATGACCCGGCAGGCGGTCGCCAAGCACCTTGCCGTCCTGGAAAGCGCCGAACTGGTCGCCAGCGAGAGGGACGGGCGGTGCAAGCGGCACTACCTGAACCCGATGCCGCTGGCCAAGATGGCCAAGCGCTGGCTGGTCCGGTTCGAAGATGTGCCGCTGGGTTCGCTATCGGGCTTCCATGCGGCGCCCGCTATTCGACCAGCACACCACCCTTGATCACTGCATCGACGTCGGCAAGTTCGCCGACATCGGCCAGCGGATCGCCGCTGACGGCAATCATGTCGCCCCAAGCGCCCGGCTTGATTACTCCGACTTCGCCTTCCTGACCCAGCGCCTCTGCAGCGGTGACCGTGGCCGCCCGGATCGCTTCAAGCGGGGTCATGCCGTATTCGACCATAACGCGGAACTGACCGCCGACCAGCTCGTGCGGCATGACGGCGGCATCGCTGGCGAATACCATCTTCACGCCTGCTTCGTGCGCGCGGCGGAAATTGTCGCGCTGCGCCTGGCTGAGCGCGCGTTCCTTGGCGATATTCTCTTCCAGCACGCCATTCGCGGCGCCCTGGGAGAGGGTGTATTCGGTGTTGAAGATATCCATCGAGAAGAACGTGCCGTGCTCCTTGGCGAGACGGATTGCTTCGTCATCGGCGTAGCTGGCGTGTTCGATGGTATCGAAACCGGCCCGGATAGCGGCCTTGATCCCAGGTGCACCGTGGGCATGAGCAGCGGCCTTCAAGCCCCAGAAATGCGCTTCGTCGGCGATGGCTGTCAGTTCTTCCAGTGTCAGCTGCTGGATGCCGGGCGCGGTGTTGCGGCTGAAGACGCCGCCCGTGGCACAGGCCTTGATGACTTCCGCGCCATATTTGCGCTGTTCCCGCACGCGCTTGCGCAATTCGTCGGGGCTGTCGCCGACGGCAGGACTCTTCGCATCGAAGCTGGGCGGCAGGAAAGTCTCGTCGCAATGTCCGCCGGTCGCGCCCAGCGAATGGTTCGCGACGACGATGCGCGGACCGATAATCCAGCCTTCCTCGATCGCCTGGTCGATGCCGATGACGTTGTAATCGTCGTCGCCGACATTGCGCACGGTGGTGAAGCCGATTTCCAGCATGGTGCGGGCATTGGCAACTCCGACTGCGGTCCAGAAACGGTCGGTGAACCGCAGTCCGGTATAGCCGCCGTACTCCGGGCGGCCGTCGAGATGGACGTGCATGTCGATGAGGCCGGGCAAGAGCGTGTGACCGGCCAGATCGATATGCTTCGCACCGTCGGGAAGCGCGACGCCGGATTGCACGCTGGCAACCTTCCCATCGACCACGGTGACGACCGGATCGGCGAGATAGCGCCCGGTCTCCACATCGAGCATCCGGTCTGCCGTCACCACCACCGTTTCCGCAAATGCGGGCGTGGCGGTGAGGGACAGGATTGCGGCGGCGGCCAGCAGGACAGGCTTCATTGTCAGATTTCCCTTCTCGCGGCGCTCCCCGGCCGCGCGCTTTTCATACAGGAAGCGGGCGGGGAGGGAAGCGCGGCTTTTCGACGGGCTTTCCGCTGGCCGTTCGTGGCTTTTCTGGACGCGATTGGAAGAGGGGGCGGCGCAGAACGATCTCATTCATAGCTGACCACCTCGAACTCGATCCCGTCCCAATCGAAGAAATAGAAGGTGCGCGGGCCAGGTTCGTATTTTCCGTGGCTGAAAGGTTCGAGGCCGTGCTTCACGACGACGGCCTCCGCCGCATCGAGATCGTCGACCATGAATGCGATGTGATTGAGCGGCTGGCCCTTGCGGTAATCTCCTGCAACAGCGTCGCTGGTGTAGAGCGAGACGTAATTGTCTTCGCCGCCGACATGAATCGTACGGCCGTTACCCATGGAGGGCCCACTCCAGCGTTCGTGCCAGCCGAGCAGGTCCTTGAGCAGGGCGGCGCTGCGATCAGGGTCGGTAACGGAAATGTTGGCGTGTTCGAGACGTCCTTTTGGCATCGCTAAACTCCTTGTCTTCGATGCGGCACCGGGATGGTCCGCAAATGCGATGCACACTCAATGCAACCTCAAGCTTGGTTGAGGTCAAGCTTCGTTTTCGCTATCGCTGTGATCGATGAAAGCGAACGACCTCCTTCCCATCGGTGAACTGGCCCGCCGGACCGGCCTCAGCGTGTCGGCAATCCGTTTTTACGAAGAACGTGGGCTGGTCGAAGCACTGCGGACCATCGGCAACCAGCGCCGTTTCCTGCGGGGCGATATCCGGCGGTTGAGCTTCATCCTGATCGCGCAGCGTCTGGGCCTTTCGCTGGCAGAGATCGAGGAGGCGCTTGCTGGATTGCCGCAAGGCCGAACGCCCAACGCCGCCGACTGGAAACGCATCAGCGGCTTGATCCGCAAGCGCATCGAAGAGCAGATCGCCTCGCTCGAAAAGATGCGCAACAGCCTCGACGGCTGCATCGGCTGTGGGTGCCTCAGCCTGAGGAAATGCGCGCTCTACAATGCGGACGACAAATGGGGTGAAAGCGGATCAGGGCCGCGTGTGCTTCGATAAGATTGGCTTGTCGTCCGGGCGCAAAAGCGCGAAACGTCCCGCTATGAGATTACGTCGCCTCACCTTCTGGATAATCAGCATCCTGGTGGTTACCGGCATCACTACGCCATCCGCTGCGGAGCCTGCGCAAGGCGTTAGTCTCGACCATGAATTTGTCACGAGTACCTGGCGCGATGACCTCCGGGATTGGAGCCTTGCTGTCGCCCGGAAAGCGCAGAACGCCTATTCTCGCGATTTGATTGCAAAAGGTATCGAGGGCCGGGTTGTCGTCCAGTTCCGCATCGAAACCGACGGCACCGTGCGCGATTGTGAAACCATACGGAGCAGCGGTTCGACCGAATTGGATGCGCTTGTTTGCATTGCAATCGCGAAGACGGGTCCTGCCCCTCCGCATGTCAATGAGGAGGGCGTTGCGGAGGCTAAGACGGCCCAATTGCCCGTGCGCTTCGTGCTCAGTGAAACTTTGCCTCGGCCCGAATAATCTGTCGCAAGCTGGTGGACATCGGGCAGTGCGCATCTCCCTGCCTACGCTAAGCAGTATTCCGAGCGGCGTGGCTCTTACTCACAGATCGGGATAGACCGCGCAAAGCTCGTCGAAACCTTCCGATTGCAGGTTGGCCCGCATGGTGCCGCTCGGCTCTTCCCAGACAGTATCGGGGGCGTTCCGCGCAGCGCAGAGGGCGTAGCGCACTTCCGGGTAATCGCTGAAGGCTTCAGGTTTCGGAAGACCGCGAACTTCCAGGCTACGATTACCGGAATCGGCTCGCATCACGCCAAGCAGATTGGCCTCCGGTCCTTCCACGATGAAGCTTCCGTCGACGGTCTCCGTGACTTCGGTCTCCACGTCGAGCTGGAAGGCGAACCAGATACTCACGATCAGGGTGATGATGCCCAGAACTGCAATCCCCTTGATGAATCGCTCGATCCGGCGGGTTTCCTTCTGGGGAATTTCATTGTCGGTCATGTCGTTGATCCCGAACGTTTCAATATTCCGGGCCCAGGTCCGCATCGAGATCGCGCGGGCGGGCGAAGTGGACCAGTTTGCCGCAGCCTTCGGACAAGTCCGACCAGTCATCGATATCGAGCTCGAAAACGGCGAAGGCGGCGGTCGGGAATTTGACCTTGGCTTCGTCGAACAGGTCGTTCTCGTTCTTCGGGGCGACCAGTTCGAAAACCATGTCGCCGAAGCCCGGATTGTGCCCTGCCAGCAGCAGCGTGTCGGCATCGCCGCCCATCTCGCTTGCCACTTCGCAGATCGTTTCGGTGGAGGCGAGGTAGAGGCGCCGGTCCCATTCGGGTTCGGGACCGATCGATGCCTCTTCCAGGGTCAGTTTCACGCGTTCGGCAGGACTCGCAACCAGCCGGTCCCATTTCACCCCGTGATCGCGGATATGTTCGCCGATCAGCCTTGCACCCTTGAGCCCGCGCTCATTAAGACCCCGATCGAAATCGCGCTTGTCGCTTTGTCCCCAGTCGGACTTGGCGTGACGCAATAGGCCGAGGATCTTCACGAGTCTTGTTTCTCCGCTGGGGTGTTCTCAACCTCTCCAACACCCTTCGCCACCCGCTGTAAAGCCTCGTCGAGTGTCACGCGCATGACAGGGGTGCCGTCGGGAAAGGCGGACAGCAATCTGCTGGGGAAGGCGGAAGACAGGACGACGAAATGTCCGGCATCGTCGCGGCTGCGGATCAGGCGGCCGAATGCCTGGGCCAGCCGCGCGCGGATAATGCGGTCGTCATAGCGTTTCGCCCCGCCTTCCTGCTCAGAGGCCGCGGCACGGCGGGCGCGGTGCAGGATGGTGGGCCTTGGCCAAGGGACCGCTTCCATCACCACGCAGCGCAGCGATTCTCCGGGCACATCGACGCCGTCGCGCAGGGCATCCGTCCCGAGCAGGCTGGCCCGTGGATCGTCGCGGAAAATGTCGGTGAGCGTGCCGGTGTCGATCGGATCGACGTGCTGCGCGTAGAGCGGCAGGCCTGCGCGCGCCAGGCGGTCGGCAATCCGTCCGTAGACCGCACGCATCCGCCTGATTGCAGTAAACAGGCCGAGCACGCCGCCATCGCTCGCCTCGATCAGCCTGGCGTAGGCTCCGGCGAGGGCGGGGATGTCGCCTCGCTTGATATCGGTAACGATCAAGACTTCGGCCCGCGAAGCGTAGTCGAACGGGCTGTCCGATTGCGCGGTCTTGGGCATCAGTTCGAGATGCGGCGCGCCGCTCTTGGCGATCGCGTGCGGCCAGTCCGCGCCGGTCTCGTCGCGGTCGGTCAGGGTCGCGCTGGTGAGCATGACGCCGTGTGCCGGTTCAAGTACGGTATGGGCAAAGGGCTTCATCGGATCGAGCCAGTGGCGGTAGAGCCCGACGTCGAATTCGCGCGCATCGTTTCGATCTACTGCCAGCCAATCTACGAAATCTGGATCTGCCGGTCCGCCGAGGCGCGATAGCAAGGCCTCCCACGCCGCGATCAGGTCGATGCGCCACGCCAGCGAATGCCGCGCGCCCTCGATCCGCGCACGGCCCTGTCCGTCGAGCCAGTCGGGCGCATCCTCCAGCACCGCTTCAAGTCTTCCGGCAAGTTTCAGCAAAGGGGTGCGAATGGCGGCGAGGGCTTGCGCTGCAGTTCCCGCAGCCTCGACCAGTTCGCCCGGCAGCTGTGCAGTCTCGGTTTCGATACCGTAGCCTGCCTCCTGCCCGCTTTCATCGCGCGCGTAAGTGGCCGCGCGCACCTGTTCGAGGAGTGCCTCGACCGGTCCGAACGGCGTGCCCTCCGCAAGCCGTCCGAGCCATCCGTCTGACGGTAGGGCCTGTGCTGCCTCTACCGCAGCTTCCACCGCTTCGCCGCCTGCATCGTCATAGCTCGCCACGTCGGCAAGGCGAGCGGCAAGACCGCGTCGCCTTCCGCGCGAATTGCGTTCGGGGCCGATGATCCAGCGGCGGAGCTCGATGGCTTCCTGCCCCGTCAATGCTGCTGAGAACGTCGAATCTGCAGCGTCGAAAACGTGATGGCCTTCGTCGAACACAATGCGGGTCGGGCGGCTGGCGATGTCCCGACCGCGGGCCGCGTTGACCATGACGAGCGCATGGTTCGCGATGACGAGATCGGCCTGCGCGGCGTTCCTGGCGCTACGCTCGATGAAGCACTTCCGGTAATGAGGGCAGCCGGCATAAACGCACTCGCCGCGCTGGTCGGTCAGCGCGGCAATTCCGCGCTTCCGGAAAAGCGTGCCGAGCCAGCCAGGCAGGTCCCCGCCGATCATGTCGCCGTCCTGCGTATAGGCAGCCCAGCGCGCCACCAATTGCGCCAGGATCGCGGGCCGGCCGGTGAAGCCGCCTTGCAGCGCGTCTTCGAGGTTTAGCAGGCACAGGTAATTCTCGCGCCCCTTGCGCACGACCACAGGAGGAGAGCCATCGGCGCGGGTTGCTGGCCATGCGCGCGCGCTCTCGCGGCGCAGCTGGCGCTGGAGGTTCTTGGTATAGGTGCTGACCCACACCGTCCCGCCCGAGCGTTCCGCCCACAGCGATGCGGGGGCGAGGTATCCCAGTGTCTTGCCGATACCCGTGCCCGCCTGGGCCAGCAGGACATGAGGCCGCTTCTGCTTGTCGCGAGGGCCGAAGATGTGACCGGCCCCGCGCGAGAACGATCGCTGCCCTTCGCGCCGCTCCGCTCCCTCGCCCGTCAGGCGTTCGAGCTGAGCCTCGATTTCCGGCTCATCGATCAGGACCTGCGCAGGTTGCGGCCGGTCGGGCGATTCTTCCCATTCGGGCAGCTTGGTGAAGAGCCATTTCTCGGCCTTTTCCGGCTTGCGCACATGAGGGGCGAGGACATTGGCCCAGGGCCAGCGCAGGCGGGCGAGGGATTGCAGGGTCGACCACGCACCTTCGCGTTCCGCCCACTCGTCGCTCTCGCAGGTGGCCACCAGGGCGCCAGCCGCTTTTTGCAACAGCAGCGTGACATCGGAGTCGTCCGCCGGTTCTTCGAGACCCAAAGCGTCGGCAAGGCCCTTGGGCGTGGGAACGCAGAATTTCGCCGGGTGGACGAATGCGAAGAGTTCCAGCAGGTCCAGGCCGGACAGGTCGGGATAGCCCAGCCTGCTGGCCACCAGCGGCGCGTTCATCATCAGCAGCGGTGTATCCGCCGCCGCCATGACCGCCTCGCCCTTGGAGCAGCCCCGGGTGGGCCCGTTCGCGTCGCGTAGCCAGGTTCCGGCATGGCTGGCGTGAAGGGCAGGGAGGGGCAGCGGCTCGCTCACTCCCTGCCGTTAGAACACAAACGGAACGCGGGGCAAGCGTCCAGCCGCGCTTTTACGCGCCCTCAGGCAGCTATCGACAGCTCCGATGCGGCGAGTGCCTGTTCGAGGTCCGCGAAGATGTCCTCGGCCTCTTCCAGCCCGACCGACAGGCGCAGCAGGCCTTCGCCGATGCCATGCTCGGCGCGCTCTTCGGGTGTATAGGTGGAGTGGGTCATCGACGCAGGGTGCTGGATCAGCGTTTCGGCATCGCCCAGCGATACGGCGCGGATAATCATCTCCAGCCGGTTCATGAAACGGATGCCCTGATCGTACCCTCCGGCTAGATCGAAAGCGATCATCCCGCCCGGCAGCGCCATCTGGCGGTTGGCGAGCGCATGCTGGCCGAAGCTTTCGAGGCCGGGATAGTGCACGGCTGCGACTTGCGGCTGTGCTTCGAGCCAGCGCGCCACTTCCATGGCGGTCTTGCTGTGACGCTCCATCCGCAGAGCGAGCGTCTTGAGGCCGCGCATGATCAGCGTGGCGGTAAACGGGCTCATGACCGCGCCTGTCATGTCCTTCAGCCCTTCGAGGCGCACCTTCTGCATGGTCTCGGCAGAGCCTGCGACCAGCCCGCCGACCAGATCGCCGTGCCCGCCGAGATACTTGGTCGCGGAATGCACGACGATATCGGCGCCAAGCTCGATCGGGCGGGTGAGGGCGGGGGTGGCGTAGGTGTTGTCGACCACGACCTGCGCATTGTGGCGATGCGCCACTTCGCTGATCGCGGCGATGTCGACGAGGCGCATGTTCGGGTTCGCCGGAGTCTCGAAATAGACGACTTTCACGCCATTGTGCATCGCCGCCTCGAGCGCAGCCGTGTCGGTCAGGTCGACATGGGTGACCTTGACCCCGAACTTGGCGAGGCCGTGGCGGAAGAAGGCGAAAGTGCAGCCATATAGCGTCTTGTCGGTGACGATTTCATCGCCCGCTTTCAGCAGGCTCCACATGACGGCGGTGATCGCGCCCATGCCCGATGCGGCGGCGACACCCGCCTCGGCACCCTCCAGGACGGCAATGCGCTGTTCCAGCAGGTCCACGGTCGGATTGCCAATGCGCGAATAGAAATAGCCCGGCTGCTCGCCGGCGAAAATCGCACCGCCCTGTTCCGCGCTTTCGAACGCGAAGGTCGATGCAAGATGCATCGGCGGCGTCAGCGCGCCCTGATTTTCGGCGGGGTCGTAACCGTGATGGATGGCGCGGCTGGAAAAACCGGAAAGCGTGTTGCGGGACATCTAAGGCCTCTCAATGAAAATAATGAGAGGCTTATAGCGCCGGTTTAATGGCATTTCTCTGCAAAGTATGCCATTAATAGAGCAGATAATGGCAGATTATGCCTCGCTAAGAGGATTATATGGACGCGAAAGACCGCCGCATATTACGCGAGTTGCAGCGTGATGGTCGCCTGACCAATGCCGAGCTTGCAGAGCGCGTGAACCTGTCACCAAGTCCTTGCCTGCGCCGCGTACGCAATCTGGAACAGGCGGGAGTGATCGACCGCTATGTCGCCATCGTGGACCGCGAGGCCGCAGGCTATCCGGTGACGGCCTTCGTCCAGGTGACGCTGGCCCGCCACGACCGCGAAGTGGTGGACGGGTTCGAAAAACGGGTGCGCGAAACGCCGCAGATCCTCACCTGCCACCTGATGACGGGAAGCTCTGACTACTTGCTCCAGATCGTGGTCGCCGGCCTCGACGCCTACGAGGATTTCATGCGCGAAACGCTTCACACCACGCCGGGCATCGCGACCATCAACACCAGCTTCGTCTATGGAACGGTGAAAGATACGGTCGAGCTGCCTTAGCGGTAGAGATGGCGGCTCTTGGACTTGAAGCAAATTGATTGCGAGGTCTTCGTTTGGGTGGGAAGCGGGCATTGAATTGGCGGGTTATCGCAGAGACGCGCGGCGGAGCGTTAGACAGCCGTTTGGCAAAACTAAACCATTGATCCTTATATAGCTGACTCTTGGATAGGCGGGTCAGCACAGGAGCTAAGATTGACAGGGCGGGTCTTTGGATTGGGATTGTTGCTGTGCATCGCTGCGCTCGTCGGATGCGGCGACCGCTTTCCAGATTATAACTACAAGATGACGGTCCACGCGGGCGGACAAGAGTTTTCGAGTGTCCGCCATGTCGAAGTGACCGAGGGCATGTCGATTGTCAGCCGCAAGGTCGAAGGCGAAGCCGTCGTCATCGATCGCAATGGCCGCACATATTACGCATTGTTGTCACGACCGGACAACGCCGATTACGCCGCCTTCGTGGCAGGCATGGCGCTGCGAAACCACGTCCCGCGCGACGATGCGCAACGTAGCGAAGTTCAGCAGGCGATCGACGAATGGTATGAAGAGCGTTCAACGCAGGACAGTTTCGGCGATGCTGCCGAATTCCTACAGGCGATGGTGAAGGTAGAGGGCGCATACGACCTGCCGCGCACACTACCGCCGCGTCGCAACCGCGAGCCGACGCAATCCTGGCCGATGTTTGTCACGTTCAGTAACCCTTCCGACCCGCGCACCGTGCGTGAAGTGTCGCCCGAAGCCATCGGCGTCGATCGCATAACTATCGAAATTACTGATGAGGATGTGACGACCGGGATAGAGGCGCGATTGCCACCACCGAGTGCCGGTGCCTTCGGTCGCCCGACAAGAAACTCTCAGGGGAAGCGCGTCGTTGCAGTGATGGGGCGTGAGATGTTTACGACTGCCGGATACTACGAGTAGGCAATGGATCCGCGCCGGCTTCACTCCGCTATCTGACGTCGATTTGAATGATCGTCGTGTATTTGCGATGGGCCCCTTTGGCATTCCAGACGTGCAAGAATTCGCGTGAAAGGCACATCTGGAACGACTGCAAACGGGTCGTTAACGGATTGACCGCTCCTGGCACATGGCTAGCTCATTGAGGGCGTCGCGAGATGGGTGGAAAGCGGACGTTCGGCAAAGTCAGTTTGCCGACTTACCTTGGGCCGATAGCCGACAGTCTGATTTTAGGGGCAAAGTCGATCATCCCGCCGTGAAACCGAACGTGGATCGTTGAGCTGCAGACACGCAGCTATCACGCCCGCCTAGACCTTGACTCGGTGAATAGCCGACAGTCGATTGACAAAAGCGTCCTTGATTGAAGAGCATCGCAGCTTGACAAGCTGTCCTGCGCAAGGCCGGATGCGGAGGTAGGGGGATCTGCACTCTTTGTCGTTAGTAGGCTCAAAAACCGAAAACGTTTCGCCAAGACGCTGTGATTGGACGGTCGGTGCGTTCAGCGTCGAGGTCGATCGTAATTGTCTTTGGCATGGTGACGACGCGCATCCCGTAGAACCCTTGATAATGGACGTGCTGGTTTACCTTATCGAGCACACCGGCGAAGTCGCGACCCGCGACCAGATCATCGACCATGTCTGGTTCTTCAATCCGGGTGCGGATGAAAGTCTGACGCGCGCGATTTCGATTTTGCGGAAGGTATTCAGCGCGGATCATGCGCAGCAGCCCTACATAACCACGGTCTGGAAGCGTGGCTATGTACTGATGGCCGAGACCCGCCGGTCGCAATCGCCGGCTTTACGCGAAGAGCATGGCAGCGGTCCGGTTTTGGAGGATCGGCAGTCCGGCGATTTCTCGGTCGCGGTGCTGCCCTTTATGAACATGTCGCAAGCTCCAGAGGACGCGTTTCTGGCCGATGGCATAACACGCGACCTCACCATGCTGCTGTCGCGCGTGCCGAGGCTGCATGTTGCGGCGTACAGTTCCGCCTTGACCATCGAGGAAGGAACTACGCCCCTGCCATGCATCGCAGAGCGTCTGGGGGTGCGCTACATCGTCAGCGGGTCGCTGGAGCGGCGCGGGGAAGAATTTCAGTTACGCACGGCTCTGATGGATGGGATGGGCAATTCCCAGGTCTGGGCGCAGCGAATTGACAGCACGCTCGACCGGTTTTTCAAAGTCCAGGACAAGATCGTACTCGACGTGTCGACATCCACGGCGAGCGCATTGGTGGTTTCGCATGCCAAGGAATTGCAGGCCCGCCGGCGGTTTCAGCTCAGTGCCTATGAACTGGTGCAAAGGGCCGAGGCGCTGCGTCTCAATTACAATCGATCGACGGCTCAAGAAATTGTCCAGTTGCTGGAGCGAGCCGTGGCCATCCAGCCCGATGACGCTGCCGTTCACGCCGCGTTAGCCGTCCAACTGACCCAGAACGTCACCAGCAAGTTTGACGACACCCCGGCAGAAACCTTCGCGATGGCCAAGCGCCACGTGGAAACAGCCATCGCCTGCGCGCCAGACGATCCCGACGTGTTATCCGCGGCAGGAATTACTGCCACTATGATGGGTAATTCCCGCCTTGCCGTTCGCAACCTGACCCGCGCGGTCGAGCTCGACCCAAATAATCCCCATGCCTTGGCCGTATTGGGGTGGCAGCACTGCTGGCTCTACGGGGACCGTACCGGCATCGAGATGATCGAAACTGCGGAGACCCGCGCCCCGCATCATCCGCGCTACGCGTTATGGGCGCACTATCGTGGGCATTGCGAAGTGCGATTGGGCGATCTCGAGGCGGCAATCGAGGCATACCGGGACTGCAATTTCCGCAATCCCGACTACAGCCTGAACCTCGTGACGCTGGCCGCGGCGCTCGCCTTTGCCGGGTACAGCGACGAGGCGCGGAACGTCATCGAGCGGATCAGGCACGTCGCCCCTGACTATTCCATGGCGGATTACCGGAGGCTGGTCGAACGGATGATCTATTGGTTCGGAGATTACCCTACCGGCGATGAGATGATCGCGGCCCTACAGGACGCATGGGACGCGATACCCGGCTGAGCACGCGGCGCTTGATACGCCAGTTAATTATAATTTCGCGGTGATATCAACGCCCTCATAGTTCCATCGGTTTTCGTTCAGGACGCCGAGTTTCGCGTGACCGATAGTTCCGCCTGCACGGCCTTCTGCTCCACTGGGGGATACAGAACGGATCGTCGCTTGGGGGACTGAACACATGAAAACTCTAGCTATGACCTTGGTAGCATTCGCACTCGCGGGACCTGCCACTCCGGCGATGGCGCAGCTTACGCCGTATGAAGATTACACGGTGAGCGACCAGATCAGCACAATCACCACGGTCAAGGTCGATGCCAACATGATGGATTACTATCTGGAAGGCATTCGCCAGACTTGGGTTGCGCAAAACGAGATCGCTGTGAACCTCGGGTATATGGACAGCTACGACATTTATGTCAGCGAGCTTCCGGAAAGCGGCCAATTCAACCTTTTGCTGGTCGCGAATTTTGCAAATTCGGCGGCTCTTGAGCCAAACAAGGCGCGGTACGATGCTTTCATGCGCGAGTGGGGCGAAGCTAACCAGGCCGCCAGTCGAGAAACCAGCTCGACCGTCTACCCGAACATTCGGGAGATCACCGGCGAATACAGGGTGCGCAAGCTGACGATGAAGCCCGAATAGGCAGCGGCCCAATTCTCCGGCTCGCGGTGGAAGTGCAGGGGAGCCCCCGGGCTCGATCGCGAGCTGGACCTCCTTGAATACACTCCGAGGGGTTTCCCGATGCAAGACGCAAGCTTGGACGTCGCTACTCGCCAACAGCGCGCATGGCCATCGATGGTCGAACACAAGCCGCTGCGCTTTGCGGCAACGATGATCCTGTATTTCATGCAGGGCGTGCCCCTGGGGCTGACCTTTCTGGTTTTCCCGCCATGGTTCGCGGCAAACGGGGCGAGCGCGCTTGAGGTAGGAGCCTTCATAGGGTTCGCCACGCTGCCGTGGTCCCTGAAGCCGCTCGCCGGCCTGCTGATGGATCGGTATGCCTATCGCCCGATGGGACGCCGCCGGGCGTGGATCCTGATCGCGCAAGCCTGCATGGTCGCGGTGCTTGTGGCCCTCGCGATAGACGGCCCCGACATCACCGAGATCGCGCTGTTAGCCACCTACTGTTTCATCCTGAACGTCTGCGGGATCGTCAACGATGTCGCCGTCGATGGCATGACTATCGATCTCGTTCCAATCGAAGAACGCGGCGCGATCAACGGTTGCATGTACGGGTCCCAGATTGTCGGGGTTTCGGTGATCGGATTTATTGGCGGCCAGCTCGTCCTGAGCGGCGGGACGACCTCTGTGGCGATCCTTTGCGCCATCCTCGTTGCCGTACCGTCCTTCATCGTCGGTTTGTTTCGAGAGCGACCGGGCGAGCGGCTGATGCCATGGACGAGCGGCCGCCCCTCCGCCGAATGCGAAGCTCTGCAGCAGGACCGATGGTGGCCCTTGCTCAAGGAGGTCGTAAGCTCCCTGGCGACCGTACGAATCGTCACCTTTTTGATCGCCTTCATTCTGCTGATGATCACCTGGGTCCAGACAGAAACCGTTAGCCCCACTCTGGCCGTTCAGCGGCTGGGCTGGTCGAGCGACGGTTACAGCAGCTTTGCATCAGCTGTCGCACTCGCCGCCGGCCTGTTCGGAATCGTCTCAACGGGCTTTCTGATCAAATGGTTCGGGATCGTTCGCCTGGCCTTGGCCAACGGGCTCATTCTCATCGTGGCCGCGTTGCTCGCGGGAAGCACTTTCGCCGCATGGGACGGCGATACGCTCTTTGTGGCGGTTTTCGTCGTGCAGACCGTCGCGATAACCTTGGTGTCGATCCTCATGATCGCCTGGGGCATGATGCAAAGCAATCCGGCGGTCGCGGCCAGCCAGTTTGCTGTCATCATGGCCATTCCGAATTTCGGACGATCGGCTATGGCCGGAGCATCCGGCCCCGTCATCGAAAGCCACGGCTATGGGGCGACGTATTTCATCACCGCCGCCGTGACAGCCGTGGGGCTGGCCGTGTTCCTTTTCGCAGCGCGCGGAGGACCGCAAACCGCTGACGCTAACGAAGCCTCGGCGGAGAGCCGATAAATGCCCCATGCAATAGCATCCCCGCGAATGCCGTTTGGTAAAGGCCGGTCCCTTGAATCGAGCGGTCCGCTGCGCCTTTTTACAATCTTCCTGCTGTACGCGGGTCAAGGCATCCCGCTCGGCCTGTTCGATTTCGCGATCCCGGCATGGATGGCGGTAAATGGGGCGAGCGCGGCGGATATCGGGTTCCTTGTTGCGATGAGCGCCGGTCCCTGGAGCTTCAAATTCATCGCTGGCTTCCTGATCGACCGTTACGCAATTCTTTCGATGGGACGACGGCGAAGCTGGATCATCGGGGCGCAAGCGGTAATCGTCGCTTTCTTGATCATCTTCGCAATTCTGAACCCGGGTGCGAAGGACGTCATCCTGCTTGGCATGGTGGCGCTGGCCGTGAATACGGCTGTGGTGTTCCAGGATGTCGCTGTCGATGCGCTAACGGTCGATATCCTGAAAGAGGAAGAGCGCGCCATCGGCGGCTCCCTTGCAACGGGCGGACAGGTGCTTGGCATCGCGGCGTCGGCATCGCTTGCCGGCCTGATTGTCTATTCGTTGGGGGCTGGTGCGGCCTATCTAGTGTGCGCCGGACTGGTGCTGGTCGTCACGGCGCATCTGATCTGGCTGACGGAGCGCAATGGCGAACGGCGTCTGCCATGGACGCAAGGCACCACGCATCCCTTCAATCTGACCTATGCGCCCGAAGGATGGTTGCCGATGCTGAAATCAACGCTGCGCAACACCTCCGCGCCAGTCAGCCTCGCCTGGATCCCGGTAATCATGGTCAAGGGTCTGGTGTACGGCACCTGCCTCGTTTTCTTTCCACTCGTTGCCTCGCAATTTGGAGGCTGGAGCGAGGCCGAGATCGGGTCCGTCAACGGGACCGCGCAGCTGGTCGCTGGCATCGTGTCCATCGCGATAGGCGGGTTTTTCGTCGCTAAGATCGGCGCGCAGCGCGCGATGCTGCTTTTCACAATCTGCTCGATCGTGCTGCTGGTCTGGATGCTGACAAGCCAATCGGCCTGGGCGGAACCCGGCAACATTACGATTTTCGGTTTCGGCTGGACGATAATCTACGTGCTAGGCGGAATCGGGCAGGTCGTGATCATCATGCGGCTGAGCCCGCCAAGGATCGCGGCGGCGCAATACTCGATCTACATGGCATGTTCGAACATGGGGATCACGCTCGCGGGCATCGTGATTGCCGCGGTGGCGATTTTTTCCACGCCTGAAGGCATGCTGATGCTGTTGATCGGCGGGCAGGTCTTGGCGGGATTGATCCTGCTGGTGGTCAAATTTCCTACCACGCAGATAGGCAGGTCAACCGGACCGGACGGCCAGGCATCATCCGCTCCGCAGGCCGAGCGCGCGTGAGCACCGACGTCACCCCCCCCCGCGCGTCATGCGATCCTTCGGTGCCACGATGATGAGCGTCAACGGCAGGATCGGCGCCGGCATCTTCGCGCTTCCAGCCTTGCCGTACAACGCGGCCGGCAATTTTTCGCCGTGGCTGTTTCTCATCTTCGGGCTGTTTTACGCCTGTAATGTCTTGGGATTGCCCGGCTCGCGACCCTGTTCCGCGCATCGGGCGGCGTGCAGCTTTATGCCGAGACGGCCTTCGGGCCTTTACCGGGTTTCAGGTGGGGTGGGTCATTGTCATCGCGATCGCCGCCGGACGCGCGGCGACGCTCTATGTGCTGGTGTCCAACCTAGCGGTATTCTTCCCGGTTCTCGAAGGGCCGGTCGCACGCCCGGCAGCCATGCTTGCCCTGCTGTCGATCTTTTCCGTCACCGCCATTTCGGGAATGCGCAATTCCATTACCGGGCTGGGTGTAGGCACCGTGCTCAAACTGACGCCCATCCTAGTCCTGTGCGGCTTTGGCATCGCCACGGGCAACCTAGTTCACTTTACCCGATTTCGGGACATTTGAATCCGTCGTCCGCCGGTTCTTCGAGGCCGAGCGCGTCGGCAAGGCCCTTGGGCGTGGGAACGCAGAATTTAGCGGGGTGGATGAATGCGAAGAGTTCCAGCAGGTTGAGGCCGGACAGGTCGGGATAGCCCAGCCTGCTGGCCACCAGCGGCGCGTTCATCATCAGGAGCGGCGTATCGGCCGCCGCCATCACCGCCTCGCCCTTCGAGCAGCCACGGGTGGAGCCGTTCGCGTCGCGTAGCCAGGGTCCGGCATGGCTGGCGTGAAGGGCAGGGAGGGGCAGAGGCTCGCTCACTCCCTGCCGTTAGAACACAAACGGAACGCGGGGCAAGCGCCCAACCGATACTACCGACCCTGTCCCACAGTTGGTGCAAAGCGCCTCCAAAGGGCGAAGCCGTCAGCGGTCCAGATCATCAAGGGAAATCGGGTCGATGAACTGGATCCCTGCTTCCTGATTGCCGATCCAACGGATTTCGGCTTTGTGCATTTCGTTGGGGAACACTTCTACCATGATCCGTACACCGATCATCTGTTCGGTGAAGTCGACCTGATCGATGAGGGCGCCGGTACTTGAAAGGTTTCTGATGCGTATCGGCTTGCTGTCCTCGTTGACTGTCATGCTGCCGGTCCGCAGGCAGTTTGTGCGGGGACTGCGGCTGCACTTGTGCCCGATGGGTTCCATCTTGCGCAGGCCGGCCTGGAGTTCGGGCATCAGGTCTGCAAGGTCCAGTCCCGAGCCATAGACATATCCCTGGATGTGGCTGCAACCCAGCGTTCTGATAAGGTCTATCTCGTCCTGGTGCTCCACGCCTTCTGCCGTGGTTTCCATGCCCAGAGCTTTCGAAAGCGCGACAATCGATTCGATGATCGCAGAGTTCCTGCTGCGCGGATCGACCGCGCCGCGTACAAAGCTCTGGTCGATCTTGATCTTATCGAAAGGCGTGTGCTGGAGATAAGACAGGCTGGAATACCCGGTCCCGAAATCATCGAGCGCCAAACGTACGCCCAGGCCCTTGAGCGCCCTGAACGTTTTCTGCGCTTTGCTTTCGTCTTCCAGGAAGACACTTTCCGTGATCTCCAGTTCGAGGCGCGAGGGGTCGATCTGGCTCTCGGCAAGGGCGTTGGCGAGGATCGACAGCAGGGCCGGATTGGAAAACTGGATCGGCGACACGTTGACGGCGATCCGCAAATCCTGAGGCAATGTCGCCAGAGTATTGATGGCGGTGCGCAGAACCCAGTCTCCGATTTGCTGGATCAGGCCGCTGTCTTCGGCAACTGGGATGAATTCCGCCGGACCGATGAAGCCCCTTGTCGGATGCGACCATCGCAGCAAGGCTTCGAAACCGGCAAGCTTCTCGGTATCCGTCGTTACGACCGGCTGATAGACCAAGAACAATTGATTGGTCGCGAGGGCCGTGCGGAGTTCATCCTCCAATTCCTTGCGCCACTTGGCCTTGGCCAGCATTTCATCTTCGAAGAAACGATAAGTCGCCCTGCCTCCGTCCTTGGCAGCATATAGCGCGATGTCGGCGTTCCTGACGAGGGTCTCGGCGTCGGATTGCTTGTCGGCGAGAGCGATTCCGACAGAACAGCTAACCGTGATCGTGGAACCCTCGATGCTGTAGGGCGAAGAGACCCCCGCGATAATCCCGGCAGCCAAGCTGGACAGGGTTTCGATGTCCGCATCGCTGGGTATCAGGATCTGGAACTCGTCACCTCCGAGGCGTCCGACAACGCCTGTTTCACCGGTTACCTCTGCCAGTCTCTTGGCTACTTGTATCAACAAGGCATCGCCGACAGGGTGGCCCAGCGTGTCGTTGACGTTCTTGAAACCGTCGAGATCGAGCATGATCAATGCGCAATCGGGTTCCTTGTTGCGCGACAGTTTGATCAGCGTATCGAGATGGTCCTGCATGCGCTGGCGGTTCGCAAGCCCGGTCAGGCTATCGGTGACCGCAAGCCGCCTGATCGTGGCTTCCTGCTTGCGTGTTTTCGTAAGATCGGTTCCCGAACCTACGAAGCCTGCAAACCGGCCCTCTGAATCGAACCAGGGGCGTCCTGACATCGACCACCAGCTTTCGCTCAGGCTCTTGATGCCGCGCACCGGATAATTCGAGAATGCCGTGCGCGACACGATATGGAACTTCAGTGATCTGGTTAGTTCGAACTCGCTCTGATCGAGACTGAATACATTGGCGATGGGTTCGCCTACTGTTTTGATGCCGAACATTTCGATCTGTTCGGAAACGTTGGCGGAAAGATAGGTGAGACGGCCTTCGGTATCTGTTTCCCAATACCAGCGATCTTCGAATTCTTCCGCGTACGTCATCAGGCGGTGCGCGCGGTCAACCTCGCACTCAGAAGCTTCGCTGAGCTTTTTGGACCAGAAGCCCGATCGGGTTCGCAGCGCCTTCATGCACCCATGTTAACTAGAATAATTTTCTAATTACTTAATAAGGTCATCGACTGACTATTGCTCCCGAATTTAGTCTCAAATCTACTTCGATATTGGTGTACCCAATGGGGGAAATTAATCGCCGAGTTCCTCGCTCTCTACTTCTCGATCACGAGGCCTATCCTACACCGGACCGTCGACTTATTGTCCTACCTATGGACCACGCGTCGCCACTGACCGAATTCCGCATCGCGACCGGCCATGGCGCGCGCCGGGCGTTTTCTTTCCCAGGACCGTGTTCCATGTGTTCCACTCTGTCGGACCTGGCGAGGCACGCTCCAACACTTCGCACTTGCAACAGGAACGGCGAGCGGCAAGAGGGATTGGCATGAGCATGAACGATCTGATCACCGCCGCACGTGTATCCAAGGCCTGGCCGTTCCAGGAGGCGCAGCGGCTGCTCAAACGCTATCCCGACGGCACCAAGCCCGATGGCA